>JAIVHB010000077.1 GCA_020201275.1 Rhodothermaceae bacterium
GGGAAAAACGCACCAGGCGATCTCTAAGACGGTTGTTCAAAAGCCTCCTGGCCCTTAATGCATTGTATCTGGCCGGTTCTGTTGTGCAGATCATTTCAGGCTTGCTGATGGTAACCATGGCCATGTTGTTTCTTGTGCAGCCCATATGGCTGGCCGCCATCGTAAGTTTCCTGGGTTGTCTGACCACTATGCTGGGTGTATTTCAACTATATGACCTTACTAAAAATGCGGATGCTGTTGAAAAAATTTCACGTGATGCGATCGAACGAGCCTTAAAATCACAGAATTAATACCAGGATTTATGCAATACAACGAAGATCAGGTAAAAAAAATCGATTCATTTCTTCGGATGCACATCGGCAAGGAGCACGGCAGTATTCCTACTACCGACAAGATAGCACAATTGTACAGGAAAGACCGAAAATACTGGATAATGATGGGCGTAAATATACTGGCAATCGCATTTTTCGCGTATTCCTTTTTATCGAGTGTAACCCGGCTGGATGCGTGGGTATTCTATGGACTTATCGCCGTTTTTGTATTGAATATCGTATTTCTTTCGTACCAGAAACGGCGCATCAAAGAGGCGATTACCTATCTGAGCAGCGCGGAATAGTCCCGTGTTTCACAACTTTTTATATCGAGTTACAAAAGCCTTGCCAGTTGAGGTTGTAGTACATACCTAAGAGTCCTATTTTTCGACGATTTTAAAACCCATCACTCCTCGACTGCTCATGGATACCAAATACATTTTCGTAACCGGCGGTGTTACATCTTCTCTGGGAAAAGGCATCATTTGCGCATCACTGGGCCGGTTACTGGTATCCAGAGGCCTGAAAGTTACCATCCAGAAGCTTGATCCCTACATAAATATTGACCCCGGAACCATGAACCCCTACGAGCACGGCGAGGTTTATGTGACCGACGACGGGGCTGAAACGGATTTAGATCTTGGTCATTATGAACGATTTCTGGATTTGCCCACCTCACAACAGAACAATTTTACCACCGGCCGCATCTACTATGATGTGATCATGAAGGAGAGAAAGGGTGTATATCTGGGCAAAACCGTTCAGGTGATCCCCCATATTACCGATGAAATAAAGTCGAAGGTGCTGGAACTTGGCAATACGGGAAAATATGACGTTGTGATTGTAGAGACGGGCGGTACCGTGGGCGATATTGAGGGCCTGCCCTATATTGAAGCGCTCCGGCAGATGCGCTATGATGTAGGCCGGAAAAACACCCTGTCAATACACCTTACACTGGTACCTTACCTAAAGGCGGCCGGTGAGCTGAAGACAAAACCGACCCAACACTCTGTTAAAACCTTATATGAGATCGGGCTTCAGCCGGATATACTTGTGTGCAGGGCAGAAGTGCCGATTGGTCCTTCCATCCGCAGAAAAATTGCTCAGTTCTGTAATGTTGAGTATGAAGATGTGATCGCCTCAATTGATGCCGCATCAATCTATGAAGTGCCTTTGATGATGCTGGAAGAGGGCCTCGACAAGCGTGTAATTGAAAAACTCGATCTGAAAGTTTCCGACAAGCCCGACCTTGACAAATGGATAAATTTTGTCAATTCGGTTAGAAATACGGATAAAAAAATCCGTGTAGCTCTTGTCGGGAAATATGTTGAGCACAAGGATGCCTACATATCCATCGCTGAAGCCTTTATACATGCGGGCGCCGTAAATGGCTGCAAGGTTGATGTGCAATGGGTGCAGAGCGATAACATTACCGAAAAAAATGTGGAGCGTAAATTCAGGGGCATCAGCGGTATTCTTGTGGCTCCGGGATTCGGTGGACGTGGAATTGAAGGGAAAGTGGCTGCCGTTAAATTTGCCCGTACCAGGGGCATCCCGTTTTTAGGCATTTGTCTGGGTATGCAGTGCGCGGTGATCGAATTTTCCAGAAATGTATGCGGCCTGGCTGATGCCAACAGCACTGAATTTGAAGAGAACACCCCAAACCCGGTCATTGATCTGATGCTTGATCAAAAAGACAATGTTGAAATGGGCGGTACCATGCGTCTCGGTGCTTATGCCTGTGAACTCACAAAGGGATCCAGGTCTATGCAGGCTTACGGTAACAGTAACATATCTGAACGCCACCGTCACCGGTATGAATTTAATAATACGTACAGGGAAACACTCATTCAAAACGGCCTCAGCATTGCCGGTGTTAATCCTGACAGAGACCTGGTCGAAATTATCGAGATACCAGACCACCCCTGGTTTGTCGGGGTGCAGTTCCATCCGGAGCTGAAAAGCACGGTCAGTTTTCCGCATCCCCTGTTTGTTCATTTTATTAAAGCCGCTTTTGAACACAGTGTGAGCAATGATCTTGTGGAGGCAGTACCACCCCGGGTTAAAAAACCGCTTGCCGAAGAGGCCTGATCAATGGCTGGTGACCAGATTTTCGGCGGCCATCTGAGGGTTAGGGTAAATGCGTTAATAGTGAATGCATCACGGCTTCTGCTAGTCCAGATTACATCGCCTGCAAGCGGAAAAACCTTCTGGATGCCCCCGGGTGGTGGCGTTCAGTACGGTGAAAAGCTTACAGAAGCGCTTGTCAGGGAGGTGAAAGAGGAGACGGGGCTGGATATAGAGCCGCTCAAACCAAGATATGTGACCGAGTACATACGCGATCCCTATCACGCCGTTGAATTCTATTACAGCTGTCGCGTTACCGGCGGCGGGCTTAAAATGGGAACAGACCCTGAGCTGGAGGCGGACCGGCAGATAATCAGGAACATACGATGGACCGATCTCAGTACGCTGAGAGAAACAGAGCTGCATCCTTCATTTTTAAAGCGTATTAAAGAGGATGATATAATGGATGCAACAGGAGAGACCCGTTTTATTCCGGCTGAAATGATGTAACTGACCAGCTTGTTGAGGGGTGGATTGGAGTGAGAAAAAGCGTGTAGAAACGAACATGGAACCTTTTGCCGTTTTTTTCTATTATCTCAATTACCAGCTACACAGTTGTTAACATATCCAATTACAATTAACAGAATAATAAACAAAACTATGTACCAGACATCAGATTATTTAATATTATTTGCCGCTTTAATATCGATGTTATTTTCGATATACCTTTGGTTTTCAGGCCAACAGGAAGCAGGTGTTTACGTTGGGATATGGGTTCCGTCAATTATTGGATTTGGCTGTTATGTCAAGATTATCGGATCCAATAAAAACAGGAGCTAATCATGGAAACCAATGTGATTTTCATCTTTGGGACGTTTGTTCTTTTGCTTGTACTGTTCGGGGTCTGGCTTTCAGCCCGGGAGTTCAACAAGATGGATAAAAATCCGGAACGATACCGGCAACCTGAGCAGAGCAAGCGGATGTAGCTCATCTAAAGTGAGTCGCGGGGGTTTAATAAGTTCCAGAAAAAACTTGAAGGCGGCCGACTGATCAAAACTCACTTCGACAATCGAGGCAACAATAAATACAGATGGCGCACTCCCAGTTGTAATTAATTAAATAAGAAATAGATAAATACATCAGATTTCTGATTAAGTTATAGTGGATGCCCTTGTAAAATCGATGAAGTTTTCGCTGCATCTCTGGTATTCAGGTCAACAGGATGCAGGTCTTTTTGTGGGTTAGAAGTTTTCGTCAATTAACAGGTTTGGTTGTTTTGCCAAATTTTTAAGATTATAAAAAGCGGGTATTAATCATGGAAAACTATGTGATTATTATTTTAGGTTTATTTGTTCTTCTGTTGGTTCTGTTCGGGGTTTGGATTTCGGCCCGGCAGTTCAACAAGATGGACAAAAAACCGAAGCAGTACCGGCAGCCTGAGCAGAACGAGCGGAAGTAGCTCATTATGACCGTTGCGCGTTTGTTTATAAGGGTTCGGAGCCCTATTTTACCGCTATTCCATTAAGTAAAGTACGGCATTACACACTGATGTTTAATGCATCATATGTATAATGCATCACAAATTCTGACAAATAATCCTGTTATCATTTCCGGAACGATTTTTACTACGCTAATCTTTTTTCCCGGAAAAACTGGGGCTAGTATATCTACTCTGCAGCCTCTTGCGTGATATGCACTACACACACGTCGGGTTATCGGTTGTAGCGACCGATGTTGGCGGAGGGTTTTCGATCGGTCTCGGTGGTTTGGGGTTTGTTATGGGCATATCCGGTTCATGGATGCTGTTTACCGGCCTGGTTGGTGCCTGGATGGCCGCGGTGCTGCTGATACCCAAAGTGAAACCGCTGTCGGACAGGGAAAAGTTTTTTACCATGCCGGAACTGTTCAACTATTTGTTCAGTCCGGGTGTAGCGCTCGCCGCGGGTATCGTCTCCGCGATCGGATACCTGGGCTTCACCAGTTCGCAGATGCTTGCCGGTGCCGTACTGGCCTCATCCACATTTGAGGGGCTGAACCTGAGCATGGCCCTGTACATCATGGGCGGCATCATTATTTTATATACCGTGATGGGGGGCATTAAGGCGGTTATCTACACCGATACATTCCAGTGGATCCTGTTGCTTTCAGGGCTCTTTTTTGTCGGACTTCCGGTCTCCTACTTTGCGATCGGCGGGATGGATGCGATCCGGGAGACCGTACAGCCCGAAATGCTGACCCTTACCAACATCACATGGCAGCAGATCGTGAACTGGAGCATAACCATCATTCCGATCTGGTTTGTGGGGATGACCCTCTACCAGAGGATTTACGCCACAAGAAGCACATCCGACGCAAAAAAAGCATGGTATCTTGCCGGACTGTTTGAATGGCCGGTAATGGCTTTTATGGGTGTGTTACTGGGACTGTTTGCCCGGGTAGCGGCCGACCAGGGAATGTTCGCCGAACTTGGATTTACGGATATCAGTGATGTACACCAGGAGCAGGGATTGCCACTGCTGCTCAGAACGGTACTGCCGGTGGGGCTCATGGGGCTAATGATGTCGGCCTATTTTTCTGCCATCATGTCAACCGCCGACAGCTGCCTGGTAGCCGCATCCGGCAATGTGACCACCGACATTCTTGAAAAAGTGTTCAAACTAAGGGTCGAACCCCATATTCTGATCCGCTGGTCGCAGGGCGTAACTCTTATTCTTGGTATCGTAGCCCTGTTGCTGGCCTCCACGATGGAGACCGTTCTGGATATCATGCTATACTCCTATGCTGTAATGGTATCGGGGTTACTTATTCCGGTTCTGGGCGGGTTGTACTGGAAAAAAAGCAGCAGTGCCGGGGCCCTGGCAGCGATTGTGATCGGTGGCGGGATAACGCTCATTTTGACAGCCATCCCGGAAATCAACCGGATTTACGGGTACGATTATGGATTTGAGATGCCCCTCGGGCTCGATCCGATAATATTCGGTATATCGGCAGCACTCGTAGTGTTTGTACTGTTATCTTATCTGGTGCCCGGAAGAAAAAATAAAACCGCAGACTAAATAATTCTGTTCATGGACTATACAGTTACAAAACCGGGTCAATCCGGACCATTCAGTAAAGACAAGATCGCCGATTTCCTGTTCGATCATCTCGATCAGTACGGCGATAAACGCGAAGACATCATGAAATGTCTTGATTATGCACTGTCGTCCGGGGAAGGGCAGGGAGGTTTCGTCGGTGCAGCCAGTGAAAACGGCCAATTGATGGGTGTTGTGGTGATCAATGAAACCGGTATGGGCGGCTATATTCCAGAAAATATTCTGGTCTACATAGCTGTTCACGCCGATACACGCGGGAAAGGCGTAGGCCGTGCCCTGATGGAACTGGCCATTGAACACAGCCGGGGTGATATCGCATTGCATGTTGAGCCCGATAATCCGGCTGCCAGACTGTACCGTAAAATCGGTTTCACCAGTAAATACCTTGAAATGCGCTATAAGAAATAGCTTATTTTCCCCACAGTGTAAACCAAAGAAATGGCTTATCTGAAATTTTACCGGGAAAAACTCCGGACCAATTACGAATATCTTGCCACCCTGTTCAGCGAAAATGATATGAGCTGGGGGGTTGTAACAAAACTGTTCTGCGGCAATGAAGACCTGATCCGGGAAATTATCGACCTTGGTGTGAGGGAAATTCACGACTCCAGGGTTAGCAACCTCAAGGTGGTAAAAAAGATCAATCCCGACGTGCAGACGGTGTACATTAAGCCGCCTCCCAAGAAAAGCATCAGGGATATCATCAAATATGCTGATGTTAGCTTCGATACCGACATCACCACCATCAAGCTGTTGTCGGAAGAAGCCGTGCGCCAGAAGAAGATGCATAAGATCATCATCATGATCGAGATGGGAGACCTTCGGGAGGGGGTGCTGCGCGAAGACCTGCTGCATTTCTATGAGCAGGTATTCAAGCTTCCGAACATCGATGTGGTGGGTCTGGGTACCAATCTGAACTGCCTGCACGGAGTGATGCCCAATGCCGACAAGCTCATACAGCTGGCGCTCTATAAACAGATCATAGAACTGCAGTTCAACCGGAAGATTCCCTGGATATCGGGGGGTACTTCGGTGACAATACCGTTACTGCTGCGCGGCGAGATACCCAAAGGAGTGAACCATTTCAGGATTGGTGAGACCCTCTATTTCGGCGTGGACCTTTTTTCAGAGTCGACCATACCCGGTATGGAGGAATCGGTGATGGAGCTCTACACCGAAATCATCGAGATCCATGAAAAACCCAGGGCTCCCAGCGGAGATATCGGGCGTGATCCACAGGGTAACATCCTCACTGTTGATGAAAGCCTCTACGGGCAGATGAGTTACCGGGCAATTGTGGATGTGGGTTATCTTGACATCAATCCGAAATACCTGATACCAGTGAACAAAAAGCTTACTATTGTGGATGCCAGCTCGGATATGCTGGTTATCGATGTTGGCGATAACGACTACAACTACAAAGTGGGCGACATTATCCGTTTTAAAATGAAATATATGGGAGCACTGGGTATCATGAACTCGAATTATATTGACAAAATTATTGAATAGGTTGCGTTCCAGATTATTGATCAGGTTGCGCTGCAGAATAGAAACCGGCTACATATAAAGCTGCATATGAATCAGAAATCCGAACACTTTCATCCCCTGGTAAAAGCCGCTCGCGCGCTCCGGCATATCGACCTGTCGGGCGGATATGATCCGGATGCCCTGAGAGAAGGTGATTGGGGTGTAGGCGGGTACGCGGAGGCGCGCCCGGGCATGTATACATCCCATATATTCGGAGGTCGGCGCTTTATTCACATGGGGATAGACATCTGGGCCCCGGCAGGCACGCCCGTCTACTGCTTCTGCGATGGCGTCATTCTGGGCTGGCGCGACAATGATAATCCGCTCGATTACGGCCCAACCATTGTTACATCACATGAAATTGATGGTTTGGCCCTGTACGCGCTGCACGGCCATCTGAGCCGTGAATGCCTGAAGCGGGTCAGTGCCGGAATGGAGGTAAAAGCGGGTGATCTGCTTGGTGATCTGGGTATGGAGCAGGAGAATGGCGGGTGGGCACCGCATCTTCATTTTCAGCTCAGCAGGATTAAACCAGATGTTCCCGATATGCCCGGTGTGGTAGCACCGGAGGAGCTTGATGAAGCGTTGCAGACCTATCCGGATCCGCGAACCGTTTTAGGACCTTTGTACTGACATCAATGAACAGACCATTACTCGGGCAGATTGCCCGGAAAACAACCGGCCTGCGCAGGGAACTGCACAAATATCCGGAAATAGCCAACTTGGAAGCCGGTACAGCCGGAATTATCGCTAAGGTGCTCGAAGAAACCGGCCCTGATGCCCTGTTGACAGGAATAGGTGGATATGGGCTTGCGGCGGTTTACAATGGCAGTGAAGATGGAGCCGCGGTCATGTTCCGGGCCGAACTCGACGCGCTGCCGGTAGCCGATGAGATCGATACCGGTTACAGATCGGTAAATGAAGGTTTGGGACACAAATGCGGGCATGACGGGCATATGGCCGTACTGGTGGGACTCGGGATGTATTTTAAAGAGCATCCGCCAGCTAAAGGAAAAGCCATTCTGCTGTTCCAGCCAGCCGAAGAGACCGGCGAGGGTTCAAAGCGGGTAATTGAGGATGCCCGGTTCCGGGAGCTGAAGCCCGATTATGCGTTTGCATACCATAATATTCCGGGTTATGAAAAACACGCTATTATCCTTCGTGAGGGGATTTTTGCGACAGCTTCACGCGGTTTTATAGCGAAACTAAGAGGTAAAACTTCGCATGCCGCACATCCGGACCAGGGCATCAATCCTGCCCGTTCAATGGCGCATCTCATAATGAAACTGGAATCACTTCCCGCCGAAGTCATTACGGCCGGCGAGTACGCTCTTGTTACATTCAGCGACCAGGTAATGCAGGTGCTTGTGCAGGAAGCAGAGCACTATGTTAAAAGCCTGGAACAGCCATCCGGACTGAAAACCGTATTTGAATGGACCGAGGAGTTTCTCGCCACCGAAAACGACAGTACGGCTGCAGGCATGGTGAAAACGTGTGCCACTGATAACGGAATAACCGTTATTGAGAAAAAAGAGCCCTTCCCGTGGAGCGAAGATTTCGGTCGTTTTTCCGAACAGACCAGGGCAGCCCTTTTTGGAATTGGAGCCGGCAAGGAGCACAGTGAGCTTCATTCGCCGGGCTATGATTTTCCCGACGAGATAACAGAAACAGCATTGACCCTGTTTGCAGCGATCGCCGACCGGTTACTGAATACAGAGTAGACAGACCACATACCATTATGTTCGACCCCATGCACGGATCCTATATCGAAATCAGCAAGTCGGCCTACCGGGAGAACCTGAAATACCTGAGATCCAGGTTTGGCGGTGTTAGTATATCTTCTGTGATCAAGGGCAATGCCTATGGTCACGGCGTCGATGAGATCATACCTATAGCCGAGTCGTGCGGGATAAAGCATTTTTCGGTGTTCAGCGCCGACGAGGCCCTGGCAAGCCGGAAGGCGATCAGGAACGGCAGCACCATCATGATTATGGGTGATGTGGATGGCGACGCCCTTGAATGGGCTGTGGATAATGACATCTCTTTCTATATATTTGAGCCCCAGCGGCTCGAGCGCGCCCTGCAAGCGGCACGCCGAACCGGCAAGAAGGCGAAAATTCACCTTGAACTTGAAACCGGGATGCACCGCACCGGACTGGCCGGAAAAGAGCTCACAGCTTGTCTGAATCTGATAGGGAAACATCCGGATCTGGTTGTACTCAAAGGCCTGTGTACCCACTACGCCGGCGCTGAAAGCGTGAGCAATTATCTGAGGGTTCAGAACCAGATAAAAAGTTTCAATCAGAAGTCGGTCGAATTGAAGCGCAAGGGCTTGCGGCCCGAAATCCTACACACGGCCTGTTCTGCAGCGGCGTTGAGCTACCCTGAAACCAGAATGGACATGGTGAGAATCGGTATTGCTCAATACGGGTTGTGGCCCAGCCGGGAGACTATGATGAAGGTATTCACGCGCGACAGGAAAAACACGGATCCGCTGAACAGGGTTATAAGCTGGAAGAGCAGGGTTATGAGCGTCAAAAAAGTGAGAACCAACGAATTTATTGGTTACGGTAACGCCTATCTGACCGATGCCCCCATAAAGGTCGCCTCCGTGCCGGTAGGTTATTCCCATGGTTTTTCAAGGAATCTGAGCAATCTTGGTCGTGTACTGATTAATGGCAAGCGCACATCGGTAGTGGGTATTGTTAATATGAACATGATGCTGATTGATGTAACCAGCTGCCGGGATGTAAAAAAGGGGGATGAGGTGGTTTTGATAGGCAGTCAGGGCAGGTATTCTGTAACCATATCGTCGTTCAGTGAACTGACCAATAACCTCAATTATGAAACTCTGGTGCGACTACCAAGAAATATCCCGAGGATTGTGGTGGAATAGGTCTGGCGGCTGGCAAATGGTTGTGGGGAGGCGGGTAAGGAAATATGATTGGATAAGATTAAGGTGGATAAATGAAAGTGGCTGAATAACGCCCGGGCGGGTAAATCATTTCCCGCAGCCTTATTAAAATTTTACATCTTAAATGAAACAAATTGCATCTTTTATAGCGTTACAGCAGATGTCATTATATATATTTATCCTCTTAGAGGAGGATTAAACAGAATGAGTATTACATTGAAGCGCATATTGTTAACAGTTATAGTACTTGTAGTTGCCATAGCTGCTTTCATTTTCATATTCGGAAATACACAGGCCGAAGAAACCACACAGCAAACGTCCGTGGAGAGGGATAACCGCCTGGCAGTACGCTTGCATCAGGTGGAAACCGAACGATTTGTCAATAAAATTTTTGCCACAGGTACTACTCTTGCCAACGAGATGGTTGAACTGCGCAGCGAAATATCGGGGCGCATCACAGAAATCCGTTTTGAAGAGGGCAGAAGAGCACAGAAAGGGGATCTGCTTCTCAAAATTAACGATTCGGAACTCAACGCCCAGTTAAGAAGGGCTGAGTACCGCAGAAACCTTGCTCAGATCAGAGAGAACCGAACTAGCGATCTGTTAGCCCGGAATGCTGTTTCACAGGACGAATACGACACGGTTCTCAATGAACTGAATGTAGTGCTTGCCGACATTGAACTGTTACAGGCACAACTTGAAAAGACTGAAATCAGGGCACCTTTCAACGGAATACTGGGCCTGAAGCACGTAAGCGAGGGAAGCTACATCACACCGGCCACCACGATTTCGACACTCCAGAGCATAAATCCGATCAAAATTGATTTTTCGATCCCCGAGCGGTTTGCTGCACAGGTGGTAAATGGCCAGAAAATTGTATTTCGCCGGCAGGGATCAGACCGGTATTACGAAGGAAGTATTTTCGCCATTGAACCCAGAATTGATGCAACCACACGAACCCTCATGATTCGGGCCATATCCCCAAATCCTGATCAGATGATACTACCGGGTTCTTTTGCGGAAATTGACCTGGAGCTGGAGGCAATAGACAGTGCCCTTCTTGTACCCTCCGAGGCTTTAATCCCTGAACTGGGCCGTTACACGCTTTTTGTTTATGACGACGGCGTTGCACGGTTGCGGCAGATCGAAATCGGGGTAAGGACAGACACCAGGGTCCATGTTGTGAAAGGCCTTGAACCGGGCGACAGGGTAATCACAACGGGCATTATGCAGATACGCGATGGCATGCCCGTACGTATTTTAAACGGCAATTAACATGAGCATATCCTCACTGAGTATAAGAAGGCCTGTACTGGCTACGGTAATGTCGATAGTGATTATACTTTTCGGCGTAATCGGCTACAACTTCCTCGGTGTGAGGGAATATCCGTCGGTTGACCCGCCCATCATAACGGTGTCGACCAATTACACGGGTGCCAATGCCGATGTGATTGAATCCCAGATTACCGAACCGCTTGAGGAGTCGCTGAACGGAATAGCAGGTATCCGCACCATGACCTCGGTGAGCCGTGAGGGAAGAAGTACCATTACCGTAGAATTCGAGTTGGAGATCGATATGGAGACGGCTGCAAACGACGTGCGCGACCGGGTTTCAAGAGCCGTACAGCGTCTGCCAGCCGATGTCGACAACCCCATTGTAAGCAAAGCGGATGCCGACTCAAGCCCGATTGTGTTCCTGAACGTGCGCAGTGATTTAAGAGATCCAATGGATCTTTCCGAGATTGCAAACACCGTTTTTAAGGAGAGATTTGAAACCATTCCCGGCGTTAGTGAGGTGAGGGTATGGGGAAGCAAGCGGTATTCAATGCGCTTGTGGATGGACCCTGGTAAGCTGGCAGCCTACGGATTAACCCCGATGGATATCCGCCAGGCGCTTGACCGTGAAAATGTGGAACTGCCGTCGGGACGTATTGAAGGCGCCAACACGGAACTGACCGTAAGGACGATGAGCCGGCTGGAGACACCCGAGGAGTTCAACAATATGATCATCTACCAGGATGCCAACAATACGGTGCGGTTCAGGGATGTGGGTATGGCCACACTGGCACCGGAAAATGAGCGTACTGTGCTTAAACGGGATGGTGTTCCAATGGTGGCTGTTGTTTTGATACCGCAGCCGGGAGCCAATAATATTGCCATTACCGACGAATTCTATAAACGGCTTGAGCTAATACGGGCAGATCTGCCTGATGATATTGTTGCAACTGTTGCGTTTGATGTAACCGATTACATCAAAGACTCGATCGCGGAAGTTCAGCAGACAATATTTATCGCTTTTCTGCTGGTGGTCATCATAATTTTCCTGTTTCTCAGAGACTGGCGAACTACACTCATCCCGGTGATTGTGATTCCTATAGCGTTGATCGGCTCGTTTTTTTTCATGTTTATTGCCGGTTATTCCATCAATGTTCTCACGTTGCTGGCTATTGTACTGGCCATAGGCCTGGTGGTTGACGATGCCATTGTTGTGATGGAAAACGTCTATGCCAAAATTGAGCAGGGAATGAATCCCGTACAGGCCGGTGTGGTTGGGTCGAAGGAGATTTTCTTTGCCATCATATCCACATCAACTGCCCTGGTTGCCGTTTTTATGCCGGTTATATTTCTTGAGGGCCTTACCGGACGGCTGTTCAGGGAATTCGGCGTGGTTATGGCGGGAGCAGTAGTTATTTCGTCTTTTGTAGCCCTTACACTCTCGCCAATGCTCGCTACAAAGATTCTGAAGAAAAGGGAGCGTCATAACTGGTTCTACACCAGAACAGAACCATTTTTCAGAAGCATGTCCAACGGATACAGAAAAAGTCTTGCACTGTTCCTGAAAGTGCGATGGGCTGCGTTTGTTGTGATGGCTGTTGCTGTAGGACTGATGTTCTGGATAGGCCTGAATATCCAGCGGGAACTCGCGCCCATGGAAGACAGGGGGCAGATGAGAGTTATTGCAACCGCCCCCGAGGGAGCGACTTTTGAGTACATGGACCGCTATGTGGATGAGGTGTCTTCAATGGCCAGTGATAATATTCCGGAGCTTGATGCCATTATTTCGGTGACATCACCCGGATTTGGTGCAGCGAGTTCTGTTAACAGTGCCTTCATGACACTGTTTCTTACCGATTCCAAAGAGAGGGAGCGCTCACAAGGTGCTATTGCCGACCAGTTATCTGAAGATCTGAGGGGATTTACCGGTGCACGGTCGTTTGTGACGCAGGATCAGACGATCGGTGGCAGGAGAGGTGGTCTGCCGGTTCAGTATGTGATACAGGCGCCCAATTTTGAACGGCTGAAAGAGGTACTTCCCGGTTTCCTTGAAGCCGCCAGCGATAACCCGGCTTTTTCGGTTGTTGACGTGGATTTAAAATTTAACAAGCCTGAACTGACTATTGAGATCAACCGCGACAGGGCCAGAAATCTTGGAGTATCGATAAGAGAGATTGCGCAGACGCTGCAACTCGCATTCAGCGGTACCCGTTTTGGTTATTTCATTATGAAAGGCAAGCAGTATGAAGTGATCGGGCAGATGTCGCGTCAATTCAGGAACGCTCCGGTAGACCTTCGTTCGCTATATGT
>JAIVHB010000012.1 GCA_020201275.1 Rhodothermaceae bacterium
CACCATAATTTAACAATCAGCATGAAATATGCACCCTACTTAACAGATCAACTTCAGTTTAAGCGCATTAATAGCGCAGTGAAATTATTCAGGTAAGAATTTGCCATAGATAACGTTGACATTAATATTAGGCAAGACTAAATTATAGCACCATCAAATTTGCTATGGCACGAAATAAATTAAGCGAATCCCAGGAAGACTATCTGAAGCAGATCTACAAGCTTACCGGCGACGGGAAAACCGTTTCAACGCTCCGGCTTGCGGAGGTTCTCCATATCAAGCCAGCCTCTGTAACCAACATGCTGAAGAAGTTGTCGGAATCCGGGCTGATCGTCTATGAACCCTATCGGGGTGCAGGCCTTACGGATACCGGCAGAATGGTCGCTCTTGAAATCCTCAGGCACCACCGGTTGCTGGAACTTTATCTGTCGGAGGTTCTTGGCTACGGCTGGGAGGATGTACACGAGGAGGCCGAAAGGCTTGAGCATGTAATCAGTGAGCTGTTTGAGCAGAAGATTGCCGAGGCGCTCGGTCATCCCACCCATGATCCGCATGGCGATCCTATTCCGAGTGAACAGCTCGAATTACCGGACGGTCCGCCTGTTCAACCGCTTAGCCGCATCAGACCCGACTCGCAGGGACACATCAGAAGGGTTACCGCCCAGGATAAAGACGAATTGAACATGTTATCGAAATTGAATCTTACGCTGAACTGCTTTGTACGCGTACTGGCCCAGGAGAAGAATGGTGTGAGAATTCAGACGGAAACCGAGCAGTATCTGCTGCCTCAGACCATGGCATCGCACATTTGGATTGAAAAGGAAGAGTAAAAATGAAGTTTCGGACTGGTATTCTGGTAATGCTGTTATTCATCTCATTCTGCGGGAGCCCCGATACGGAGGGTGACAGCAGGCCCTATGTGGTTGCCACAACGGGCATGGTAAGGGATGCCGCCGAGCAGATTGGCGGCGATCTGTTCCGTATTGATGGCATTATGGGTCCGGGTGTTGATCCACACCTGTACCGGGCAACGCCGGCCGACATACGCCGGATGGAGAGGGCCGACCTGCTGCTGTACAACGGCCTGCTGCTGGAAGGCCGGCTGGCCGAGATCCTCGACCGGATAGGCAGCCGTTCATTTGCTGTGGCCAGTGCCGTACCCGATTCCCTGTTAATGGCCCCCTATGAGTACGGCGGTAATTATGATCCTCATATCTGGTTTGATGTTACCCTTTGGAAATATGCCGTAAACGGTATAGCAGACCAGCTCTCGGCACTTGCACCGGAACATGAAGATGCGATCAGGTTACGAAATGAGGCCTATCAGAAAGAGCTTGATGAGTTGCACAGCTATGTAGTAGCACAGATTGCATCCATACCTGAAGAGAGGCGTGTGCTGATAACTGCCCATGATGCCTTTGGATATTTTGGCAGAGCCTACGGTATGCAGGTTGAGGGTCTACAGGGCATCAGTACCACGAGTGAATACGGCCTGCAGGATGTGAGGATGATGCGCGATTTGATTATTGAGAGAAAGATACCGGCCATTTTTGTTGAAACCAGCATTTCCTCGCGGTCAATCGAAAGCCTGATTACAGGCACGCAGGAAAGTGGTTTTATGGTGAACATCGGTGGTGAACTTTACTCCGATGCACTCGGGGCATACGGAACGGAAACCGGTACCTATATCGGAATGTTCAGGCACAATGCCGACCAGATAACCAGCGCTTTAAGGTGATGACTGATGAAACCAGATGAAACTATGAGTAATAAGATACCCCCGATTGAAGTGCACGACCTTACGGTTGCGTACCGCAAAAAACCGGTTCTGTGGGATATCGATTTTGATGTTCCTGAAGGAAAACTGATTGCCGTTGTTGGCCCGAACGGTGCCGGAAAATCGACTCTGATTAAAACGATAATGGGTCTGATTGATCCGGTATCGGGCAAAATACTGGTGTATGGCAAGCCGGTTGACAGGGAGCGCCCTCGAATCGCCTACGTACCGCAGCGTGAAAGTGTAGACTGGGACTTCCCGATCAGCGTTTATGAGCTGGTTCTGATGGGCCGCTACAGCCATCTGAAGCTTTTCCACAGGCCCGGCAGTAACGACCGCCGAATAGCAACCGAAGCCCTTGAAAAAGTCGGGATGTCGGCGTATGCCAACCGGCAGATTTCGCAGCTATCGGGCGGGCAGCAGCAACGGGTGTTCCTGGCACGTGCCCTGGCCCAGCAGGCCGACATCTACCTTATGGATGAACCGCTCGCCGGTGTTGATGCGGCCACGGAAGCAACGATTTTCGAACTGCTGAGAGTGCTTCGCGACGAGGGAAAAACCGTTCTGGTTGTGCATCACGACCTTCAGACAGTTTCCGGCAATTTCGACTGGGTAATGCTGCTTAATCTTCGACTTGTTTCCTTCGGCCCAGTGGAAGAGGTTTTCACTGCCGAAAACCTGCAGAAAGCCTATGGCGGCCGTCTCAATATACTCACACAGGTGGTTGAGCTGGCCAGGGAAAAAAGTTTTGTAAGAGAATCAGGCCATGAATGAGCTGCTGAACATACTGCAATACATGGATGATCCCAACGCGCGCTATGTGCTTACAGGAACTTTCCTTCTGGGCTTGTCGGCCGGTGTGCTGGGCTGTTTTGCGATACTCAGGCGCAGGGCACTGGTCGGCGACGCGGTGGCCCACGCCGTACTGCCGGGTGTTTGCCTCGCTTTCATCATTGTAGGAGACAAGGACCCGTTCGCGCTTCTGATCGGATCCATGGTTTTCGGCTGGATCAGCATGATTGTGATGGACGCCATCGTTCGCAATACCAGGCTCTCCACCGATGCAGCGATTGGCATGGTGCTCTCCGTGTTTTTCGGTCTGGGGGTGGTGCTGCTCACCTATATCCAGAGTACGGGCAATGTGAACCAGAGTGGTCTTGATGCGTTTCTGTTCGGGAATGCAGCTTCGCTTATGCCAGGTGATGTACAGGTATTTGGAACACTTAGCGTAATTATACTTATTACTGTAGCAGTTTCATATAAAGAGATGAAAATGGTGAGTTTCGATCCGGATTTTGCCAAATCAATCGGGTATCCCGTCAAGCGCATCGAGTTTCTGATTGCCACGCTCATGGTGATGACCATAACGGTGGGTTTGCAGGCGGTGGGTGTGGTACTCATGGCATCCATGCTGATTATTCCGGCGGCTGCGGGAAGATACTGGACCGAATCGCTGGGTATAATGATGATTATAGCAGCGGGGGTAGGAGCTCTTTCCGGAGTTGGCGGCACCGTGATCAGCGGGCTGGCCCCGGCCATGCCAACCGGTCCGTGGATAGTGGTGACAGCGCTGTTCCTGTTTCTGATCTCATTTATGTTCGCTCCCAAACGGGGCGAAGTAATCCGGAAAGTGAGGAACATGAGAAACCGGGTGCGGATTCAGGATGAAAATGTGCTGAAAACGATCTATCTGCTTCAAGAACAGGACGGGCTCGACGGCAAGGTCAGGTCACTGAGAGACATCCTCAAAAGACGGCGGATGAATATAAGGAAAACAAGGTCCAGCCTGGGCAGGCTTATCACCGGCGGTTTCATCGATCTGGTGCCGGGTAAACCCGGCGGTTATCTGCTTACCGAAAAGGGCAGGGCCCGGGCGATGCGTCTGGTGCGGGTACACCGCTTGTGGGAGCTTTACCTAACCAGCCAGGTTCAGATTGCCGGCGACCATGTGCACGACGATGCCGAATCGATGGAGCACCTCATAACCCCCGAGATCGAGGAGCAGCTCACATCGCTGCTTGGCCGGCCCGACACCGATCCGCACCGCCGGAAGATACCCTACGGAGAAACCACAACGGAAGGAGGCCTGCTTTGATGATTACATCCACGTTCTGGATATTACTGACCGGCAGCCTGGCCGCCGCTTCGTGTGCACTGGTTGGCAGCTTTCTTGTGCTCAGAAAACAGTCAATGATGGGCGATGCCATATCGCATGCGGTTCTGCCAGGCATTGCCATCGCATTCCTCCTCACCTCATCGCGGAATACCTTTCCAATGCTGCTGGGCGCAGGTGCTTTTGGGCTCATAACCGTCTATTTCACCGAGTTTCTGCACAAGCGGGGGCGGCTGCTTCACGATACATCCATGGGAATCGTTTTCACATCACTCTTTGCCTTCGGGGTGATCCTGATTTCACTGTATGCCGCACAGGTAGATCTGGACCAGGAATGTGTTTTATACGGCGAGATCGCCTATATACCCTGGGACCTCTGGATATGGAACGGATTGAATATGGGTCCGAGACCGGTGTGGATTCTCGGCCTTGTACTGGTGCTGAACCTTGCATTTGTCGGCTTCTTTTACAAGGAACTGAAGGTTTATGCATTCAGTCCAGAATACGCAGCCTCCCTGGGAATACCTGTTGGGCTGGTACACTACGGGCTGATGGGTTCTGTATCGTTTTCCACCATCGCTTCGTTTGAAAGTGTTGGGGCCATACTTGTGGTCGCCCTGCTTATTGTTCCGCCGGCAACGGCTTACCTGCTCACAGAGAAGCTCAAGCCGATGCTTATTCTGGCAATGGCTACGGGAGTGCTCAGTGCCGTCAGCGGGTACTATCTTGCACTGTTTCTGAACGCGTCTATTGCAGGGTCAATAGCGGTTATGACAGGCGTCTTTTTCCTTGGAGCCTACTTATTTTCGCCCTCGGACGGTGTGCTCACGCGCAGATACAGAAAGACAGATGCACTGCCTGAACCCGATGAATTTGCAGTTTTGTAACGGGAACATACCGGGACCGGCTGGAAGCCAAAGACTTCCAAATAAATGGCAAAATATTGCATATTATACGTTAATTGAAAATGAATCTTAAAAATTCATGGCATGTAGCCGTTGGAGGCGGGTCCGGTGTTATTCTCCGGTATTTCTTCATAGTGCTTTTTGATGATACTTTCGCCATTCCTGCAGCGATTTTGATCGCGAATATGCTCGGCTGTTTTATCCTTGGGTATGTAGCTGCACACCCGGTGCTGAAGAAAAATGCCATTTTGCTTCTCGGTACAGGCTTTGCCGGAGGTTTGACCACGTTTTCAAACTTTGCGTTTGATTTATTCTGGCTGGCCGAATCCCAAAGCTTAAGCAGTTCAGTACTGTATGGTATATCTGGTATAGTGAGCGGAGTCGTAGCCGGAGTAAGCGGTTACCGGTTGCCACGTTACCTTCGGATATACCGGTTTATGCAACGCCGGAGGTCATTATGATCGCTGATGTAATCCTGCAGTCGATGTTCCTTTTTGTTATTCTGATGTTTATGGCCGGGGGTGCCGGTTCGGTTGCACGGTATTTTGCCACCATGGTTATTGCCGGCCTTACCGATGGGAGTGCACCCATTGCTACCTTCACTGTTAACATTGCCGGTTCATTTCTGGCCGGGGTATTGGGTGCAATGGCATCAAATGGCTATGCAAATCCGGAGATGGTTTTGATAGCGGGCGGCGGATTTATCGGCGGATTCACAACCTTCTCCACATGGATCCTGCAGATAATTGTACAGGTCGAAGAAGGCGATCATTCAGGAGCATTTTACAATCTTTCGGGTTCCCTAATTCTGGGAACTATCGCGGCTGTTCTTGGATTTTACCTGTTCGGGTTTCTGCTTTTATTGTGAGATCAATCGGTTTTTTAGTAAACATGAAATACATGTGACGTACGAATTAATGATCCGATGTCGGGCCCATGCCCGTTGTTCCGCTATGCTTACTGATGGGCACCGAACAGTCAATGCTGAGGATAATTAGCAATCCATGATATTATCTGTACAAAATGATGATATATTATCATATAGCATATGATGATATTGTAGAGAAGGTAAGATGACATTTACGTGTAGGGTAATGAATTGCGTGTACATGAAATTGAGTTAACTAAGAAATTGCGTGTAACAGATAATCACTCAGAGCAGAAATGACCGGTATTTGTTCAGTTCAAAATCAGCAAAAGCGGGAATTCACCACATATGACATTTTTTTCAGCAATCGGACCTACAGCAGCCTTTAATCCGGCATATTTGATGCATATGGTTAGCAGGCTGGCAATGGTTTTTACCATCGTGGCAGCTGCAGCTGTTAACGCCTACCCGCGTCAGGCCGGTACGGTTGATTACGTACCCGGCACCATTGTTTACAAACTTGAACGAACTGTATCAGCCGGGCTGAAGGGTACTGCCGATGGTGCACCTGCAAATGCCGATGTTCCTGACCTCATTGATGAGATACTGCAAGCCGAACAAATGAGGGAGCAGGTGCGGGTTATGCCCGACAATGGTTTCCGGGAAGCAAGAATGAGCGCACTGAACCGGGGATTGCGCGACTGGCAGCAGATGCCCGAAGATCTGACCAGAACGTTTGTTGTAACCTATGATTCGGGCGAAAGCCCCTACATCCTGGCAGCCAAACTGGCTTCATTGCCGGGAATCGAATATGCCGAACCACTCTATATTCATGAAATAACCGCATCGCCCAATGATCCTTTTGTTAGCGGGAACGGGCACGACTACTTTGGGTACCACGCATTTTTCGGGGCCTGGAATGTATCAAAAAGTTCGGAGGATGTGGTAATTGCCATCATCGATTCCGGGGTCGACTACACTCACGTGGACCTGCGGTCGAAGCTATGGAGAAATCCCGAACCGGGCAGGGCCAGATCGATGTTTCCGGATCTGTTCAGCCAGGTTGAAAACGATACGATTGGATGGGATTTCTGGAGTAGCGGAACTACCCAGAACCCGGTTCAGGGCAACGATCCCAGGGGTGTATTCGAGAATCATGGCACCCATGTTGCCGGTACGGCGGCGGCCAACACTGATAACGCAATCGGCATAGCCGGCACGGGCTGGAATGCCCGGTATATGGCAGTGAAGGCCGGAGGTACCCAGGAATTCCCGAGGGCGATCGGTTTTGGTTACCAGGGCATCCTCTATGCAGCCGCGAACGGTGCGGATATCATCAACTGCAGCTGGGGTGGATCGAACTTCTCATTGTTTGGCCAGGATGTGGTCAGTTTGGCAACGGCCATGGGATCGCTGGTGGTGGGCGCAGCGGGTAATTCCGGATCTGATCAATTTTTCTATCCGGCAGCCCTGCCAGAAGTATTATCGGTCGGCTCCGTTGACCACAGAAACGGATTGCAGTCGGGCTTTTCTAATTATGGCTATTCTGTTGATGTGTTTGCCGCCGGGACAGTAATCAACAGTACAATTTTCAACAACGACTACGGTCTTAAAAGCGGTACATCCATGGCTGCGCCCGTTGTTAGCGGTCTTGCAGCCCTGCTCCGGTCCCATTTTCCAGACTGGAGTCCCATGCGGATTGCTACACAGATTCGCGCCACTGCAACATCGATTGATGCTGATCACCCCGCTTCTTTCAGATACAAGCTTGGAACGGGTGTTGTGAACGCATACAGGGCCCTTACCACCAATCGTCCCGGCGTAAAGGTAATTAATACCGCATTTCTGAACCTTTCCGGCGATAAGCTAGATCTCGGTGAAGAGGGAGAAATTACCATCAGGCTTAAAAATTATGGTGAAGTCACCTCTCAGCTTGACCTGTTTCTTGAGCCACTGACATCGGGGATTGAGATATCGAAGGTTGTGCCCCATGTTACAATGGTAGCAACAGACACAGAGATTACTGCCAAGTTCAACATTAAAATTCCAACGAATTACAACCTGAGCACGGTGCCCGGTTTCCTGCTGCGTATTGAAGACAGGGCAAATTCCTATTCTGATTTTGCTGTAATAACCTACGACAGCATACTGTTCGACATACACAGTTCAAATAAAATACTAACCTCTGTTAACACAACCGGAACGGTTGGTTACCTCGATGCCCTGTCAGCAAGCGGTGGCGTGGGCTTCATCCCGTTTAATGAATCAACAGGCGATTTTTCAAATCCCAGCGTTCTGTTTGAGGGCGCCCTGATGATAGAGACATTCGTCGACTCGGTGGGTTATAATCTGGATCAGGCCAGAAACGATGTGGGTATTTCAAGAGATTTTGTACCCTTATCAGGATTTCAGTTTCAACGTTCACCGGATCCATCGCTACCGACCATTGGGAGGGGGAGGTTTACCACACTGCAGCCCGGCAACAGGCCTCATCTCGATATTGAACTGGAGACCTTCAGCTACAATCAGCCGGATTTGGATCAGGCTATGATTTTCAGGTACTCCGTTACCAATCTGAGCAACGGCCGGCTCAATACTACGAGGATTGGCCTGTTTAACGACTGGGATATTATACCCTACTTTGACAACAATACTGCATTCGACCTTCAGGGCGATTTTATCTATGCCTGGAGCAGCCAGCCCGGCCAGCCCTATACCGCCGTAGCCCATCTGGGCACTATCGAAAGTGCACTGGCGATCGATAACCGGTTCAACGGCCCGCAGGACAGCCTCAATTTCGGATTGGTTGACGGTTTTTCGGATCAAAAAAAATCGTGGTCGCTGCGGGCAGGCCGCACTAAAACGGTATTGAGAAATACCGATATATCTATCGTTACATCATCGGGCCCTTTTGATATCGAACCGGAGGCCACTGCCGTAATCGGATTCATCTATGCGTACGGGAATTCACTTGCTGACCTGCGGCTGCAGATACAGAATGCCAGGGAAAAGGCCGGCTTCCGTGTTTCATCCCCGGGGCTTGTGCTGAAGGATGAGGGCCCATTCTCTGAAATTCCTGAATCCACACTTTTGTATTCCAATTACCCGAATCCGTTCAACCCGTCTACAACAGTGCGTTATTATATGGATGAAGGTGCTGAAGTTAACCTGAGTGTGTACGACTTACTGGGGCGCCTGGTAACCACGCTGGCCCGGGGTCCCCGTGCACAGGGCAGTCATACCGTATCTTATAATGCCGCCGGTCTGAGCTCGGGAGTTTACCTGCTGGTGCTTGATGCCGGCGGAAAACGTCAGACCAGAAAAATGCTTTTGCTGAAATGAATCCGTCGTCATGCAAAAAGAGCACGGTCACTGGTCCGGGGCCGAAGTCGAAGAATTAGACTCTGTTAAACGGAGTCGTTGTATCTGATACCCGGCGAAAGTTTGGATCGAATGGGTACGGGATATATAAGCTGAAATGCTTGTGTTTTAATAGTGTTCAACGCCCTACGCCCTTCGACTTCAGCCGACGCTTTGCTTCGGCTTGCGCTCAGGGTGACGGGGCAAAACACTTTACCGTTATCAGAACGGCCGTGTGAGTACGATACCGTTCAGCCAGTCCTGCCGGCGCTGATACTCAACTGTATGATAGAACTGGTCCCTGATCAGAACGTAGTGATTGAAGGGGAAGGATCTGCTTTCCATTCTGCTTCTTCTGAAATGGAACACCCTGTAGGGATCGTTGCTGTCGTAACCGTAGATCCAGCGGATGCGATCGTGGAATCGATCTACGTACCATGGTGGCCCGAAAAGTATATAGATCATGCCCATGTCGGTCATCCATCCCTCTTTAATACCTGTAAACTGCTTATTGGCCTCCTCCACCCGGGTGTAGTACAGATTGATGATACTTCGGGCCATATTTGAATTCTTAAGGTTATCGATCCAGAAGCGGTCCATCTCCATCTTAATCTGGTCATCGCTTTCAAGGGCAAGCAATTCCTCGTTCTGATTGCTTGTCTGCAGGTAGGCCAGTGCTCTTGCCATTTCCCTGACACTTTTAACCTCCGGGAAAAACCGGCTTCTGGGGCTGAAATCCCTGGCTTTGTAATTACCGGAAGCGGACGGATCGAATTCCTGCCTGTCGGACATCAGCGCTTCGAAACGGTAGTTGCCCTTTTCGGGCAACGGTATAATCAGTTCAATCAGAATCTGCCCGGTTTCAGTGTCGAGGCTCCTGATACTCTGTTCAACCACGTCGTAGCGGCTGTAATTAATACCCCTGAAAGGCAGGGAGGCCTGCCTTGGCATGGGATGGCTCATTCTGAGGGGCAGGTCAGTATCAGATTCAAATAATAGCAGCCGCGTGTGAACATAGGATATGATATCCGATTCAGGCCTTGACACATAGAACTGAAAAGCAAGGGAGTCGATTCGCCCCGGTATGTCGTATGTGGTAATGGGAACGCCGAGCGGGTAATCATCGGAGAAACCGATAACACGTATGGGGGTTATCTGATTTTTATTGGCTCCGGGCTCAAAAATGCTCGTATTGCGGGTGTATGCAGTGCGTTTGTCTGACCGGATATCGGTAACAACGATATTTACACGGTATTCGCCCGGTCTGGCGGGTATAATCTTGGAGATGCGGTAACGGTCGCCGGAATCGGATATGTTCCGGTCGTCGCCCGTAATTTCGTGTTGTTCACGCCCGGTACGAATAACCTGAACGTTATCGTCGTCAACGAGGCGGAACACTTCAAAGTCCAGGTAGAAAAGGGCGCTGTAAATGCCCTCTTCCTCTGCATATATCAGGCTGCCTTCAAGCAGGTCTACATCTATATAGATGACCGGCAGACCCTCGGAATCGAAGCCGCCTATGGCTTCAAAAGTAAAATTGGGCTGGCCTTCGAGCAGTTGCTGCATTGAACCGGTTTGTACTACAGGGTTCCGGGATCCGGAGCAGGAGACAAGTGTGATCGCGAATACAAAAGTCAGAATTTCCCGAAAATGAGGTACGTTAATTAGCATATCATTCAATTTAGATAGACAAGTATAAAGTCAAAGGAGAGAGTCTGCATTTATCATCTGTGTAAAGCCGGCCCAAAACCCTGACTATACCGGAATTTACCGGTTTCGGTTTAACAAGATAATTAACGAAAAAGATCCTTTTTTATGGTTCAGTAGATTTGTCAGATATGGTCTGTTAAATAAAAAAGAGGTGTATCGGTTAAGTGACTATTTAAAATAACGTTTCCTTACGGTCGGCACACTCTCTGAGCAGGTGTAGGCCACGATGATTTTCTAAGCTGTTCTCTTTGGTAAAGTGCCGAAAATCAGGTAAATATGAAGTTTTTCCTAATAAATTGATTTTAAATGTTGCTTTATATTTAGATAACATTTAGAATAAGGAAAGGTTGAAGAAAGTAAAAAACCTTGAAACTCATGTATGACGGTGCGGAAGAGTATATAAAAATATTATTGTATAAGATATTGATTTTACTCTTTTTCAGCATACCTCTTAGAGACTAACTGAATCAAAAAACCAAATAAGGATACATATGGACAAGAAGCTACTGTTGGTAGTGCTTCTCGCTGTATTTGCTTTACCTCTCTCTCTTGCGGCCCAAACAGGGTCTTTGACGGGGCAGATAACAGATGCGAATACAGGTGAGAATCTGCCGGGTGCGACGGTTATAGTAGAACAATTGAACCGCGGTGCCAGTACAGGTCTTGACGGAGAATATGAGATTGTATTATTACCTGCGGGTACATACAATGTGAGATATTCATTTGTAGGCTACCGTACACAACGCCAATCAATTACGATCGGAACCGGCGAAGTTGTAATGAATATTCAAATGGAGGAAGATATTTTTGGCCTGGATGACGTTGTCGTCAGCGGTTATGCCGTGACAACCAAGCGTGAACTTACCGGGGCCATCGCCCAGGTACGTGCCAGAGATGTTGAATCCCTCGACATTCAGTCACCCGATCAGGCCCTCCAGGGCCGTGCGGCCGGCACCAGGGTATCCAATCTCAGCGGTCAGCCCGGTGGTGGTGTACACATACGAATTCGTGGTCTGGGATCTATCAATGCCGGTAACGATCCTCTCTACATAGTAGACGGTGTTCCCATCACTGATGTAGACCGTGGCGGCATTTTTGGTAATGAAACTGCAAACAACGCGACCAGTAACGCCCTGAACGCGATCAACCCTCGTGACATCGAATCAATCGAGGTGCTGAAGGACGCTGCTGCTGCTGCCATTTATGGTGCACAAGCTGCAAACGGTGTGATTCTGATCACCACCAAGCGTGGTGTACGCGGAAGAACCACATTCAATATTTCATCAAGCGTTGGTATAGTCGATGAAATCAAACGCCATGATATCCTTGAGGGTCCCGAATGGGCTCAGCTTCAGTACGAATCATTTGAGTGGTGGGGCGAGTTTGTTAATAACCCGAACTGGAGAACTGTAGCTCAAAACAACCTCGGCGGAATTACCGAAGAGCAGGCACTGGCGGGTGATGTACCCCATTACGACTGGCAGGATGCTCTGATGCGCCAGGGTGTAAACCGTAAGGTTGATATCTCTGCACGAGGCGGTTCAGACCAGACCCGGTTTTATATTGCCGGCGGTTATAATTTCGAAGAAGGTACCGCTCTGAATACCGATTTCCAGCGTTTTAACCTCCGTTCCAATATTGACCATCAGGCCAGCAGCTGGCTCCAGATGGAACTGAACCTTAATGTGAGTAATACCACACAGAATGGCTCTCTTTCCGAAGGCTTCTTCTCAGGCAGCCCTCACTTTGCCGGACAGTTCCAAAGGCCGACCGATGCTATCTACAGATGTCTTGACGGATCAACGTACGACGGTGATTGCCCCCGCACGTACAACAACAGCCTGGCAACCGGCTTCAATCCGCTTGCTGCCAACGAACTCGACGACAGAAGAATCAAGCAGAGGCAGCTTGTTGCCAATACGGCTTTCATCTTCAACCTGAGCCGGGGTCTTACCTTCAGAAGTTACTACGGTATTGATTACCGCATGACCGATGATAAAGATTACCGTTCACCGGAATCACCTGCAGGAAGTGGCCTTGGCGGTTACCTGTTTGAAGCCAACCGTCAGGTTTCGAATATGATCACCAACCAGGTATTCAACTATTTCAATACCTACAGTGATGTTCATAACGTTTCCGGTCTTGCCGGTTTTGAATACCGTCAGGAAGTTCGCGATACGAAAACGGCCGGCGGGCAAGGCTTTCCGAGCGGTCTTTTCAGAACCCTTCAGAATGCAGCCGAACCGTTCAGTGTTGGTGGATTCGGTTCCGAATTCCGTATAGCAGGATTCTTCGGCCGTGTTCAGTATGACTACGACCGCCGTTACCTGTTGAATGCCAGTATTCGTCGCGACGGATCATCCAGATTTGGCGCCGACAACCGCTGGGGTACATTTTATTCAGGTTCTGTTGCATGGGTCCTTTCGGATGAATCCTTCATGGATTTCTCAGACGAATGGCTTGATGAACTTAAAATCAGGACCAGTTATGGTATTACCGGTAATACAAGCGGTATAGATAACTTCGCGTCACGTCAGCTGTTCGGTTCCGGTGGCGCCTACATTAACCAGCCTGCACTTACTGCATCCAGTCTGGGTAACAACATCCTGACATGGGAAGAATCGGCAACTGCCAACATTGGTCTCGACTGGGTACTATATGCCGGCCGTGTTTATGGTGCTGTTGATTTATTCCAGCGCAATACATCCCGTCTGCTTCTTGACCGCGAATTGCCGAACGACAGCGGTTTTACGAGTATCACAGAAAATGCCGGTAAGGTGCGTAACGAAGGCATCGAAATTGAACTCGGCGCCGTGCTGCTTGATATGGGCGGATTTGTTTGGACAAGTGAGTTCAACGTCACCTTCCAGAGAAATGAATTGCTCGAACTCAACAATGATCCGGAAGGCAATCCGGTTGATCGCATCGGGACTACGTACTTCGTTGGTCAGCCTCTGACCATATTCTATATGAGAAGATATGCCGGTGTTAACCCGGCCGATGGTCGCCCGATGTTCTACGACTTCCAGAACAATATCACCTATGCTTCCAGTTTCTCGGGTGATGAGTTTGACGATCGCAGATTCGTAGGCGATTCGGCACCCAGCAGTTTTGGTGGATGGTCGAACCGTATGACGTATCGTGGCATTGCCCTTGATGTTTTGTTCCAGTACAACTTTGGTCAGAAAACATACGACGCATTCCGCGGCAGTTTTACTGACGGAGCTTATTTCCGGCGTCTGGGTCTCGTAGCGAATTCAAGAAACCGTTGGACCGAACCCGGCCAGATCACAAGTGTGGAACGCGCCTATGTGAACAGTGCATACCCGGGAAGATCATCCGGATTTGGAGAATCAACACGATTCCTTGAGGATGCATCCTACATCAGGCTGAAAAATGTACGCCTTTCGTACACGTTGCCTACCGATATAGTGAATATTGTTGGTCTGCGAAGGGCAAGAGTATTTACCCAGGGTACCAACCTGATCACATGGACAAATTATAACGGTATTGATCCGGAATTAGTTGGCAGAAACAATGCCTCCTACCCGCAGTCCAGAACTATAACCACAGGTATAGAAATCGAGTTTTAACTATGAAAACACGCTATTTATTTAAAACAGTTCTCATTGCGGGCCTGGTTGTTTTCGCAACCTCCTGTGACGATCTGTTGCAGACTGAACCGCAACAGTCGGTAAGCCCCGAAGTGGCTATATCGACTCCAGAAGGTATCCGTGCTGTTTATCACAGAGGATACCGTGCCCAGATGTTCGAAGATTACTGGGGACAAAGATTGGTTATGGCAGGCGATGCGCTTGCCGACAACGCAATCAGCAACCCGGTTAATTCCGGGCGTTATACCGCTGAACCAGTAAACGGGTTCGGAACGGGTGTAGGCGGCTGGAACCGTTATCTTGGTATCAACGATATCAATACGGTTATCAAGCATGCACCGAACGTAGCCGCACTGCCTGAAGCAGAGAGAACACGGATTGAAGCTGAGATGCTTTTTCTGCGTGCTCTTGCGTATCATGACCTTGTAAAAGTGTATGCATACGAACCCAACAAAATTGTTGGCGGATGGGACCGTGGCGTAATTCTTCGTACCGAGCCTACTGAAACAGTTGCTGCAGCGGATTTCAAAGCCCGTTCATCTGTTGTGGAGGTATACAATCAGATCGAAGCCGATTTACTGCGTTCCATCTCACTGTTCCAGCAGCACAACGGTAATGGTCCGTTTTTTGCGAATCTGTCTGCAGCTCATGCTCTATTAGCGCGGGTTTATCTGTACTGGGAGCGCTGGGGTGATGCCATTGCCCAGGCTTCAGCTGCGATTGCCGCCGCAAATGTGACTGTTGCAGGTCCGGCCGCTGTTCCAGGCATGTTTCAACAGGGGCCTGGTGCAAATCCGGAATCCCTGTTCGAACTGCGTATGACAGTATCTGAATCTCTGGGTGTAAACGTTGCCTTGTCGGCCGCGTTAACCCCGTTGAGCCACTACGATGTGGTTCCGTCTGCGGAATTTCTTGCAACGCTTGCACCTGAAGATGTAAGGAATTCAATCTATCAATCCGATATTGAGAATTACCCGGACATGCCGCCGGCAAAATCGGGTTTCAGATACGTAACCAAATACGAGGGTTATGTGGGTACACACACGGATAACATTCCGTTAATCCGTATCTCGGAAGTATACCTTACCCGTGCTGAAGCCTATGCCGAGCGCGATAATGCAGGCGATGCAGCCCTTGCTGTAGCCGACCTGAACAGGATCAGAACCAATCGTGGTCTTGCCGCATTTGGTGCTGCGCCGAATAATCTTGTAGAGGAAATCCTTCTTGAGCGCCGTCGCGAACTGGCTTTTGAAGGCCACCGCTGGCAGGATATCAAGAGGAAGGGATTGGATCTCGTTAAGCCTGCTGCAACGAATACCCCTACCCTGTTCTATCAAGAAAACAATCAATTCCTGGCTCGGATTCCAGTTACAGAAGTTGCGCTGAATCCACTGCTGGAACAAAACCCAGGTTATTAATTCGGAGGACCACCTAATATGAAAACAATAAGTAAGTTACTTTCTGTAGTACTCCGAGCACTTCAGTTCAGATACTCATATCAATGTAACTGTTGCTCAGGATCTGGTTAATGCACAAGGCGATGTAGTTCGCAGTACCACTGCACAGCAAGGTGTTCATTATCAAATTATGAACACCGATGGCCGGGCAGTATTTCCTGCAAACAGCAGCTTCAGCACTGTAGACCTGCGGATTTTTTCCGCCGGACTAGCCCCCGGACAACAGGTTCAGGTAATACTTGAACTTACCGAAGGCGATCAGTTGCTACCATCTGCCAACCACAGATACTATACAGTGCGTGTGGGAAAAGCAGCCTCGTAAACTAATAGGTTAGTTTGCACTGAACGTCGCCATAACCGGTAAATCCGGTGCATGCATGGTAATGTTTAACTGTAAAAAATGCCGGTCCTCTAAAGACCGGCATTTTTTTTGAACAAAATCGGATTCTAATCAGATACCATACACGACAGATCACAACTTGAAAGTAGATTAGTGTATGCCGTTTTGAAAACGTGGGTTTAGATGCCCACAGATTAACCACAGATACAAACACAATACCTGTCAGACACCCGAGGCGAAAAAAAATATGTCTTAAAATGCTTGTACATAGTTAAGTATATAGTCATAAGAGCTGCAATATCAATAGAATAATAGCTAATATGCTTGTTTAAATGAGGTAAAAAAAGAAATTTGTATTCATTGAATGTAAATTTATATTTATTGCTGTGTGAATTGATTGAGAACAGCCCTGAAAAAAATCAGGGTTACGGAAAAAATTCTGGCTGTAGAGTTAACCTGCAACTCTTTTTTTCCTGACGACACTAACCCCAAAAACCAGAGGTACATATGACAAAAAAGATACTTTTCGTATCGCTGTTGTTCATTTTCCTGGGATTCAGTGACTTGCTGGCCCAGACAGGTGGCATAACAGGAGTAATTACCGACAGCCGCACCGGAGAAACACTGCCGGGAACAACTGTCTTTATCCCCTCACTTCAGAGAGGGGCAACAACGGGAATCGAGGGACGATTTACCATATCCGGAATACCGGCAGACACCTATAATGTGCGTATTTCATTTGTCGGGTATTCAACCATTAATCGTTCTGTTGATATTGAAGCAAATCAGATTACTGAAATAAACTTTGTAATGGAACCGACACAGATTGGTCTGGATGAGGTAGTGGTTGTTGGTTTTGGTACCAGTATTCGCCGTGACCTCACCGGTTCCATTGCAAGTATAAGAGCCAGTGATATCGAAAACCTTCCTGTAAACAGTGTTGAAACCGCGATACAGGGCCGTGTTCCGGGTGTATATGTAAGCAGCCTTTCCGGTAAACTGGGTCAGGGCATTACCATGAGAATTCGGGGGTCATCGTCACTGACAGCCAGTAACCAGCCTCTGTACGTTATAGATGGCATTCCTGCCACTACGGCTGACCTTTCAGGGAACGCTGCACCCACAAACCCACTTGCCGATTTCAATTTTAATGATGTGGAATCGATCGAAATTCTAAAAGATGCTTCAGCCGCGGCAATCTATGGTTCGCAGGCATCCAATGGTGTTGTATTGATTACCACCAAACGGGGACGTACCGGCCGCACCAATATCAGCTACAGTTTCCAGGGTGGATTTAGTGAACCGGCCGGGAAACGTGAATGGCTCAATAGCGAAGAATACATTGAGTTGTTCAGGGAGGCCGGTGCAAATCTGGCCCGAATCGATAATGATGACTTCTGGATCGGTTTTGTCGAAGGTCGTCTCAACCGGTATTCAGCCGGTCGTTTTGACGGAAGCAGCTGGCAGGATGGTGTTGTGATCGATACAGACTGGCAGGATCTGGCATTTCAGGATGCGGCCTACTTCCAGCATGAATTATCGTTCAGCGGGGGTACAGAGAATACGCGTTTCTTTACGAGCGGATCGTATTCTGACCAGGAGGGTATTCTGATAGGTAATCAGTTTGAACGGATCAGCGGTCGTCTAAACCTGGATCACAGGGTCAGTGAACGTTTATCGCTGGGTCTGAACATGAACCTTGCCCGTTCCGAAAACCACCGTCTGTCGACTGATAATGCGTTTGCCACCCCGGTACAGCTTGTGGCACAACCACCGATTACACCTCCGTACGACCCGCGCACATGCGATTCTGCTGCAGGTAACTCATTTTTGAACAGCAGTACCGACAACTGCCAGCTCAGTGGGGATTATACATTATACTATAATGGTCTGCTTCACCGTGACAATGCAGATTTTGTAACCACCATCTACCGGAATTTCGGAAATGCGTTTGCCAATTTCTCAATAACCCCGGGTGTAACTGCCCGTACAGAATTTGGTGTGGATATTCTCAATCAGAATGAGGATGAATTTTACGGAGGGCTTACCCAGCGTGGGGTAGGCGGGAACAACGGCCAGGGACTTGGCATCAGCCGTTATGTTCAGGTTGTGAACTACACCTGGAATTCCTTCCTTACCTACAGCGGTACGTACAGAGACCGGCACGTTTATGATATGACTGGTGGTATTACCCTTCAGAATTCATCAACGAGCACTACCTTTGTAGTGGGCCGGGATTTCCCGAGCGACAGTTTCAAAAAGCTCGCTAGTGCTGCTGAAATCACATCGGGTAGCAGTACTGGAACCGAGTTCAGCTTCCTCTCCTATTTTGCCCGTGCCAACTACAAATATAATGAAAGATACCTGTTGAGCCTGAGTGGCCGTATTGACGGTTCCTCCCGGTTCGGTGCCAATAACCGGTATGGTTTTTTCCCAGCCGCTTCCGTTGGCTGGATAATGACCGAGGAGGATTTCCTTCGCGATAACCGGATTTTTTCATTCCTGAAACTCAGGGCAAGTTTTGGTCTGACAGGTAATGCCGCGATATCCAATTTCGGTTCGAGAGGTCTGTTTGGTGGTACATCCTACAATCAGGTACCTGGTATAGCGCCATCACAAGCCCCCAACGAGGATTTGAAATGGGAACAGACGGCACAATTTGATGTCGGTATCGATTATGGGTTCCTGAATAACCGGATTACCGGTGAAATTGATTATTACATCAAGAATACAGAGGATCTGCTCCTTGGTGTAAAGAAAACCGTGGTTTTGAATTCAACATTACCTCCTACAATTTTGTGGGTGAATTCAACTGGTCGACAACGTTCAACTGGTCGACCAATGTGAACAAGCTGACTGACCTTGACGGTCAGATCATCGAGGGCTCATGGATCAACCGTGCCCAGGAAGGCTACGGTATCGGTGTATTTTTCGAGCGTGAGTACGCGGGTGTAAACCCGGATAACGGCGATGCCATATACTATCTTAACCGTGAAGCCACATCCGATGAGTTGAATTCCGGTGCCGTTTTTGATAAAAACGGTAGGCTGGTTACGGCAAACTACGGTGCCGCCGAAAGAGTGGTAATTGGCGATCCGAATCCGGACTGGATTGGCGGCTTCGGAAATAACTTCTCCTGGAGAGGTTTTGACCTGAACGTGTTCTTCCAGTTTGTTTACGGCAATGATGTCTACATGTCGAGCGGCCGGTTCACAACGGCCAATGGCGACTGGTTCGACAATCAGACCAAAGATCAGATGAAGCGCTGGAGGCAGCCGGGCGACATTACCGATGTTCCCGAGGCCCGTTTCCTTCTGGGCAACGGTGCGGGCAACTCATCGCGCTACATCTCCGATGGATCCTACCTGAGGCTGAAGACCCTTACCTTTGGTTACAATCTGCCAGGTGATATGGTAAGCCGGGTGAGTATGCGTTCAGCGCGGATATTTATACAGGGCACAAACCTGCTCACGTTTACCAATTATGAAGGTTACGATCCTGAGGTGAATGCTGACTTTACAGCCAGCAACATCAACCAGGGTATAGAATTCTACTCTGCACCACAGCCACGAACCATCACCGTTGGTTTCACCCTTGGATTCTAAACAGCACGTAAGCCAAACCCATAGACTTTAAATATGTTATCTATGAAAAATTTTAAAATGATTCTCCTTACTGCTGTTCTTGGCATAGCCCTGTTTGTTAACGGGTGCGACAGTTTTCTGGATGCCGAGCCCCAGCAGAGTATTAGTGAGGATGTAGCTCTCAGCACATCCCAAAACGTTAAGACTGCCCTGGTCGGAGCGTATGCCCTCATGGCAGGCGGTACACAGTTCGGCGGTCAGTGGTTCTACCTTCCGGAACTGCTTGCCAACGATGATGAAGTAACCTGGTCTGGTACGTTTTTCCCGCAACGTGATATCTGGCTGAAGCAGCAACAGGCCAATAACGGTGTGGTAGCCAATACCTGGACCAATGCCTACAACACGATAAACAGGGTTAATAACGTACTATCAGCCCTGGATGTAGTGGATGAAGCGGACAGGGAAAGAGTTGAAGGCGAAGCCAAATTTATCCGCGGCACTCTTTACTACTATCTCGTGAATATGTACGCAAAAACCTGGGGCGATGGCGACAACAGCTCCAACCTCGGCGTGCCGCTCGTGACCACCCCCACTCAGGGTGGGATTGGTGAAGAAGCCAATGTTTCGAGGGCCACAGTACAGCAAGTGTATACCCAGTTAATTCAGGATCTGACAGATGCCAAAAATTTGTTACCTGAAACCAACGGTGTGTACGCAAACACCTATGCCGCCAGTGCAATACTGAGCCGGGTACATCTTTCCCGCCTTGAGTATGCGCAAGCCAGAGACGAGGCGCACAGGGTTATCGCTTCCGGAAGATATTCGATGACATCGGATTATATGGACGCCTTTAATAACGACAGCAACAGTTCGGAAGATGTGTTTGCAATCCAGGTAACAGCTCAGGACGGTGTGAACGACATGAACCTGTTCTTCGCTTCTACTGCCAACGGTGGTCGCGGGGATGTGGATATTGAAGCACCTCACATTGCTCTGTACGAAGAAGATGACGAGCGTCTGAATCAGTTCTATGAAGATGCAACGGGTGCGACGCGAACCGGTAAATTCGATGCGCCGGAGGCCAATGTACTTTTTGTTCGTCTTGCCGAGCTTCATCTGACAAGGGCCGAGGCAAATTTTCGACTTGGAACCACTGTTGGACTTCCACCCGAAACGGAGTTAAACGCGGTTCGTGACAGGGTAAGCCTGGATCCCGTAACCCTTACCTCTGTAGACCAGATTCTGGCTGAACGCCGCGTTGAGATCGCGTTTGAAGGCGGACGCCTGTTCGACATCAAGCGTACCCGCGGTGGAGTTGGGTCCTTCCCATGGAATGCAAACATACTCGTATTCCCCATACCTGAGCGTGAGATGGATGCCAATCCGGCTCTGGATGGACAGCAAAATCCGGGGTACTGATCCTCAGATTGAATTCCTGAATAATAAAAAGCCCCTCACCGGTAACGATGAGGGGCTTTTTTATTTAGCAAGAGCCTTTCGGAAAATATCGCCGAATGGCATTAATTTCTGCTGAGTATATCTCCCGTAAGCCAGTCCCTTACCCGTTCATATTCCAGGTTCTGGTAATCGCGCTGCCTTACCAGTATGAAGTGGTTAAACGGATAATCATCACCGAATATCCTTGGCCGTTCGAAAATAAAGGTTGTACGGGCATCGAACTGATTATAGCTGTAGTGCCAGGCCATGTACTCAAGCGACTGTTCCACGTACCATGGCGGCCCGAAAAGAACATAAACCATTCCCATATCGGTCATCCACCCCTCCTTGAAATTGGAGAACTGTTTGTTGGCCTCTTCAACCCGTGAATAGTACAGTTCTATTACACTCCGTGCCTTGTTTCGGTTGCCGATATTGCCAAGCCAGAATTTGTCGATTTCGCTTTTCAGCGAGTCAGGGTCGTTGATAGCCATCAGCTGGTCGAATTCCCGGCGGTTCATCAGGAAGTAGAGCGGTTTGGCCAGTTCACTTGCCGAGCGGACTGCCGGGTAATTCCGGCTTTTAATGCTGAAGTCGCGTGCCCGGAAGTGTGCATCGGATCCGGCATCATCCTCCTGTTTGTCGAGTGATACACGGAAACGGTAATTGCCCGTTTCCGGCCTTGGGAGCTGATATTCAATCATAATTGTGCCGGAATCCTCGGCTTCGAGCCGCCGCAGCTGGGTATCCACAATTTCGTATCTGCTGTAATCGATTCCCCTGTACGACATGGAACCCCTTGTAAGGGGCAGCATACTCAGTGTACGCGGCAGATCATCATCATAGCGGAACGAGAGCAGCTCCATTCTCACTGTGAGCGGTTCACTGGCATCAGGTTTGAGCACCTGAAAGGCAAACTTCAACGAATCGACGGCACCCGTCACATCGAAGGTGGTGATATTGCGCTCGTAAGGTTCATCCGCAATGTAAACACCCAGCAGCTGCACCTGTGTAAGATCGGGTACTCTTATTGCCGGATCCGGTACAAAGGCGTTCGTACGCCGGCTGGTGGTTTTACGTGAATCGGTATCGGTAACCCGGACTTCAACAATATACAGCCCCGGCGGCAAGGCTATACTGCGCTCAAAAGAGAATGTAGACTGTTCATTGGCAATACCGGGGTCCTGCTCACGGATCTCGAAATTAAAACGCTGTGTCTGAATGGTCTGCAGTTCCTTGTCTGCGGTTTGATAGATGGTAATATCGGTGGCAATTCCCGCTTTAAAATCATCTTCGGGTGTTTTACGGTAGATCAGGCTTCCGTGTACCACATCTGCATTGATGCGTATAAAGGTTGCCCCCTCATCGCTTATGTAGCCGCTGGTAAACGTGCGCAATTCGGGGTAGCCCTGGCGGAAGGTAAATTGTGAACCGATATCCACGTTTTCCATGGCCGATCCGCCGCACCCGGCCACGGCGAAGATGAACAGCAGAAGTGCGATTATGTAACCTGGTCTGAATCGGGGCATGCTTTGGTATTGAATATATAAGGTATAATATCTCTCTGATGTGTAACGAAACCAAATGTAAAGCATTACGCAGCTATATTCATTTTTACATCAGCCCCTCCTATAAGGGCGCTAACTTTACTATATTTGGCCAAACCTGATTATAGTGATCCACGATCCGTTAAATCTACTGTCTTTTTATGAGAAATTTTGAACGCCGTACAAAAATCGTATGTACAATCGGCCCGAGTGTAAATACCCTGGAAGGGATCGACAAGCTCGTAAAGTGTGGCATGAACGTAGCGAGGCTCAATTTTTCTCATGGCTCTCACGAAGACCATCTCCAGGTTATCAAACATATCCGTACGGTTGCCGGCAAATACGGTTACGCTATACCCGTACTGATGGACCTTCAGGGACCGAAAATCCGGGTGGGTATCATGGAAGATGGCGGCCAGCTGCTTGAAGCCGGGAAATATCTGACCCTCACACCCGAAAAAAATGTGATTGGTACCAGCCAGGTAGTTCCTATCGACTACGATTATCTCGACAAGGATGCACGTGAAGGCGATACCATTCTTCTCGACGACGGTCTGCTTGAGTTCCGCATTGTAAAAACCGACAACGGGGTCATTACAGCGAAGGTAGTTGTTGGAGGTATGCTGAAATCGCGCAAAGGCGTAAACCTGCCCGGCCTGAAGCTGTCGATCTCGTCGATGTCGGAGAAGGATTATGCGGATCTTCAGTTCGGCATTGAGCAGGGTGTTGACCTGGTGGCGCTGTCGTTCGTACGATCGGGTGAAGATGTTCAGGAGCTCATATCCAAACTGAGGGCGGGCGGATCCAATGCCGGTGTGATTGCCAAAATCGAAAAGCCGGAAGCCGTGGATGTGATTGATGAGATTATCGAGGAGTCCGACGGTATCATGGTTGCCCGGGGCGATCTCGGCATAGAGGTGCCCAGCGAGACGGTTCCGCTGATCCAGAAAAGGATCATCGATGCCTGCCGGCAGGCCGGCAAACCGGTTATTACGGCCACTCAGATGCTCGAATCCATGATCAGCAACCCGCGGGCAACACGCGCAGAAAGCTCGGATGTGGCCAATGCCGTACTCGACGGAACCGATGCCGTGATGCTTTCCGGGGAGACAGCGGCCGGCAAGTACCCCTATGAAGCGGTTAAAACCATGGACAAAATCTGCCGGAATGTAGAGAGCAAGGCCGAATCGATGTACAACAGTCTCAAATTCCGCAAGCCGGAGTGGAAAGAGAAGCAGATCGTTGAATCCCTGTGTTATTCGACTGTACGTCTGGCCGGCGATGTGAATGCCAAAGCAATCGCAACACTTACCCACTCGGGAACTACTGCCCGAAGGATTGCCAAGTACAGGCCGAAAGTGCCCATTTTTGCCTTTACCGAAAGCAAGAATGTCCGGCGTCAGCTCAACCTGGTGTGGGGCATTCACAGCATTAAGCTGAATCAGATTTTTGATACCGACGAAAGTGTGCAGCGAATAGAGGAGTACCTGTTGTCGAAGGGGTATGTGGAGCCGGGCGACCGGGTGATTATTGCAACAGGTATGCCCATTGCCGAACGAGGACGCACGAATATGATCAAAGTGAGTACGATAGGCAGCGACTGACCGTTATTGAGTACGGATTCGCCTGATCCCCGTTTTATTTTATAATATACTTAGCGCACCCATAAACGACATCCCGCATTGAGTCAGATTTTCAGGAATAGTGTCATTCTTTTTGCAGCCCTGCTGTTCATAGCCGGCTGTTCCGGTCCGCTGCGGGGCACATGGGTTAATTTTACATCGTACTACAACACCTTTTATAACGCTAAGCAGAGTTTTGAAAGGGGCGAAAAGGCCATAATAGCACAGACGGTTCTGATCAATCCTGAGCGACCAATAAGAATTCATCGTACACCGCTGCGTGCCGGCCGTACCGATTTTGAGGAGGCAATAGAGCGCAGTGCCGATGTTCTGATCCGTTTCCCTACTTCAAAACACGTAGATGAGGCGATTGCACTCATCGGCAAATCCTATTACTACCTGGCCAACTATTTTGCTGCCGAGCAGAAGTTCAATGAGCTTTTCGACAATACAACTTCGAGCCACTGGCAACGCGAAGCGGTGATCTGGCGGGGCCGGGTAATGCTGGAACTGGGCAGATTTTCTGAAGCGATCAACTATCTCGAAAACCAGCTCACCATTGAGGAACTGAACTGGAACAATACCGGCGAGGCCGAGGTGAATCTGCTCATAGCGCAGCATCTGATCCAGTTGGGCAGCATTGATGAATCAGAACCGTACCTGGCCCGGGGGTTGTCTCTGAACCCACCGCGTGAACTCCGGTCACGGGCTCATTTCCTGTACGCACAGGTACTGATGTCGCAGGGCAGAATCGATGATGCCTACCGTGCATTCAACCGGGTACGAAGAACAAACCCGGAATACCAGTACATCTATCACGCCGAGCGCCTCAAGGGTGTAACCATGCGTGAGTCGGGAAATTATGAACATGCCATGCGCATTTTTCAGGCGATGAGCAGGGATGACAAGAATTTCGAAAATTTTTCAGAAATCAACTATGAGATAGCCCGAATCACACACATGACGGGCAAAAACCGCGAAGCCCTGCAGATGTACCGCGATGTTATTCATGCCAGCCGCAGGCCTCCCGCACGTGAAACAGTAGCAAAAAGCCATTACGGCATTGCCAATCTGTACAGAAATGTATTTCTGGATTATAACCTGGCAGCAGCCCATTATGATTCTGCCTCGCGGAATGCATCCGATCTTATGCGCCTGCCGGAACGATTTGATGCCAGGGACCTTGCTATTTCATTCGGAGAATTTGCCAGGCTGAAGAATGAAACAAGCAGGCTCGACAGTTTATTGTGGCTGGGGTCGCTGTCGGTGGCTGAACTCGATTCCGTGGTTAATGTAGTAAGGGAGCGGAAAATTCGGGAACTGCGAGAAAGCATGAGGCAGGCCGAGGCAGATGCGGGTACCATCGTGAATGTGGGAGCCGGCACAGATGAGATATTTGATACCGAATTCTCAACAGAGATGGGTTTCCTGGGGCACCGTAACCCGTCCATAGTAGCCCAGGGCATACAGGAGTTCCAGGCGATCTGGCAGGGCAGGCCCCTGGTCGACAACTGGCGCAGGATTGAAGCTGTACGGCGGGCTGGTACGGTTGCCGTTTCCGGTCAGAACGGAACCGGTTCGCGGCAGGTCAGGCAACAGTCCGATCCGTTGGCGCAGCAGGTTAATATTGATCTGAGCGTTATACCGAGAACCCCACAGGAAAAGCAGAGGATGAAGCAACAGCTGGCTACAGCTGAATACGAGATTGGCAATGTCTATTTCCTTTCACTTAATATGCCCGACAGCGCCAAGCCCTATTTCCAGAGGGTAGCTGAAACCTACAGGGAGACCGAAATTGCACCGCAAGCCCTGTATTCCCTGTCGGAACTCTACAGCGCGGAGGGAGACTCCTTCCTGGCCAGGCGCTGGGCCAATGTGATAGTGAGCAGCTATCCGCAGACCGTTTTCGCCGAGCGCCTTGCCGACCGCTATTCAATTTTATCATCCGTGCCTCTCGGCCTGAGAACTCCCGGAGAGCAGTTCGAAAGGGAGTACGGTGAACTCGTAGAAGATCTGAACCGGAGAGACCCTTTAGAGCTTGCCGAAGATTTCCGGAGGTTTGCCAACACCGACACAGTAACTACACTGGCACCTGAAGCCCTGTTCAGGGCAGCGAACCTCTATATGGAGGTGGCGGGCACAGATCCGGAGTTTATCTCCGATTATAACAGGCTTGCAAGTGCCAGGTCGGAGTTTGAACAGAAAAGGGAGGAGCTAACTGCCCTCAGGGACTCAGCAGGTGTGGTTTTGGCCGATACGGCACTTGGTGAGCAACAAAAGGAGTACTGGACATCGATACAGGACTCTTCAATGGCGGATCCCGATTTCAGCGATCTGTTTCCCTATAACAATGCTGCATGGGATAGTGCCCGGGTTATACTTGCTGAAATCCCGGCCAGATTTCCGGCATTTGAGAAGAACAACAGGGTGAATACGCTGCTCAATGAGATCCGTCTGCCCGATGGCACTATTGAAGAGGCACCAAAAGAAATCGTACCCATTGCCGATGGAGTATACTCGTGTGAAGACCTCGGGGCAGAACCGGAGCTGCAGGGGGGGGTGCGCTCATTTCTCATTGTATCCGGCATCAATAATATTCTATATGAGAACGAGATAAGCACGGCCACGTTCCGGTATAAACTGACCATCGGGCCTGAAGGCCGTATACGCAATATTCAGATGCTCGATGAACCCGATGAGTTCGGTGTGAATGAAGTGGTGATGAATATCGTGCGCAACCAGGCCACCTTTGAGCCAATCAGCTATGATGGGGAGCGGGTAGTGGCGGTTTGTGAGTTCAATCTGGTTGTTACTCTTGAAGAACAGTAGAACGAGGGAACAGGGGAACAGTAGAACAATAGAACATTAGAACAGTAGAACCGCGAAGTGATTTGGGAAGTGCCCTCCCGTCATGGTGAGCGCAGTCCTTAGCGAAAGCCGGCGCGCAGACGAAGGAAGAAGTCAAACCACGTCATGGTGAGCGCAAGCCCTGGGGCAGCGCCCGATCAACCTGATGAGCGGAGTTCGGCAAGGCTGCTCATGCCCCTTCTCTCAAGTTCGGCGGCTATGCCACTGTTCAGCTGATTTGCAAAACCGGGACCGTTGTAGACAAGACCGGTATAGGTTTGCAGCAGCCAGGCACCGGCACGAATCCGTTCGATGGCATCTGCCGGTGTCATGATGCCGCCAACGCCAATAAGGGGTTTCACCCCGTTCGTGAGATCGCGAAGTTCCGTGAGTACACGCAGTGCCTGTTTCCGGATTGGTGATCCGCTGAGCCCGCCGTTGCCGATACGGTGCAGCCGGTCGCTGCTGGTTGTCAGGTTGAGACGCCGGGCGGATGTGTTAACGGCCACATACCCATCAACACCAAACGACTCGCAGATGCCGGCAAGTTCTTTCAGCTCACCATCATCAATGTCGGCCGAGAATTTGACCATTACCGGTACATCCGGCCGGCTCTGGGCATCATATAATCTGGAGAGCAGCGCGTTCAGCGGCCCGGCCGATTCAAAGGTCTTTCCATCCGAAGTGTTGGGGCATGATATGTTCACGGTTATGTAATCGGCCGCCGGTATGGCCCGGTCGTAAGAGTAGTGATAATCTTCAACGGCTGCATCCCCGGTAATGGAGCTGTCGTGGGTTTTGGCAATATTGATACCAACGGGAACAGTACAGCCGGTTGTCTGCGCGAGCCTGCGGGTAATAACATCGGCCCCGTCGTTATTAAGACCCATACGGTTGATCAGTGCCTGATCGGCGGGCAGTCGGAAAGCCCGGGGACG
>JAIVHB010000013.1 GCA_020201275.1 Rhodothermaceae bacterium
GGACAGGATCAGATTTAAGTCCCGGTTGGCCGCATCCGGTGCTCGAGTATCGTTTTATTTCCCGGAACAGGCATTCTGACCGCTTTGTTCTGATGGATGTAGTCCGGCATGTCAATTATTACGTTAGAATGTGAATATATTAACAATTATCGCACGATCGTTGCCCGGGCGGGATCCATTTGATGTAGCGATGTCTGCTCAAAATCGGATATCTCCGGGTCATTACGTCTCATGAATCGGATATCAAAAGTCGCGCTACCGGCAGGAAACGGGATTCATTTGATATAACGATTCATAAGACGTATCGACGTACCAACGTAGCGATATTTAAGCCAGACGTGGATGGCTAGGTCATACCTCATTATTCAATGTAGATTCTACACAAAACCTTCATGCAGATTCGTTAAATTTGCGGGAAATGGAATGCAGATGAATGTCAGTCATCGAAAACCGGAACAGTCTAAAACAATTTTGGAATTATGCCTATTACTGAAGCACAGGTAAAAGACGCACTCAGCAACGTTATTGACCCTGATCTCGGCCAGGATCTGGTATCACTGAACATGATCGAAGATATCCGTATTGACGGCAAAAAAGTTGCCTTTACAGTAAACCTTACCACGCCAGCCTGCCCTATGAAGGCCGAAATCGAACGGGCCTGCCACAATGCGATCAAGCATCTGGTGGATGAGGAAGCCGAAGTCGCCATTAAGATGGATTCGAAAGTAACCCAGGGCCACGCTCCCCAGGCGGAAGGGCAGGAAAATATGCTCTCCGGGGTCAAGAACATAATCGCGGTGGCCTCTGGAAAGGGCGGGGTCGGCAAATCAACCATCTCGGTTAACATGGCCGTTGCCCTGGCCAAAGACGGCGCGAAGGTCGGTCTGGTCGATACCGATATCTATGGTCCGAGTATCCCCACCATGTTCAACATTAATGAGCGGCCGAACATCAATACGCAGCGCCGGATCATTCCGCTTGAAAAATACGGGGTAAAACTGCTCTCCATGGGTTTCCTGGTCGACCAGGACCAGGCCGTGGTATGGCGGGGGCCGATGGTCTCGAGCGCGGTCAAACAGTTTCTCACCGAGGCCGAGTGGGGCGAGCTTGATTACCTGGTTATGGATCTGCCTCCCGGAACCGGCGATATACAGCTGACCATCGTGCAATCAGTGCCGCTTACAGGGGCCGTTGTGGTGTCCACCCCGCAGGATGTTGCCCTCGACGATGCCCGCAAAGCCGTTGCCATGTTCCGGAAGGTGAACGTTCCCGTGCTTGGGATAGTCGAAAATATGGCCTATTTCACACCTCCCGATATGCCGGACAAAAAATACTACATCTTCGGTCAGGGTGGAGCCAGAAGGCTGGCTGAAAAACTTGATGTGCCCTTCCTGGGCGAAGTACCGCTCGAAGAGCGTGTGCGCAGCGGCAGCGACAGTGGTGCCCCGGTTGTGATCGAAAAAGAGAGCAGCCCGGCTTCCGAGGCGCTTGTAGCGATCAGCCAGCGTACGGCCCAGCAGATATCGATACGGAACGCGTCAGTGCCACCAACTGAGAAGATTGAGATTCTTTTCAAGTAGCAGTGTGAATTTAGACATTTGATTTTTGAGACATCAGACATGAGACATGAGATTGATCCGGACATGGCGGATCGGGATGTGAGATAATAAAAAAAGGCTCGTTGTGCATACGAGCCTTTTTTTTGAGGGTAATATCTGAGATATCTAAAAAAAGCAGGCCAAAATTGAAGTAAAGTGCTGCAGACCGGCACTATGTACCGGAACTATAAAAACGGGCTATAGGCCCGAACTGTGAAAACTGTGGATCAATTGCGTGCTTTTTCTTTGATACGCGCGGCTTTTCCTTTTAATTCACGCAGATAGAACAGTTTGCTGCGCCGGACTTTTCCTCTTTTCTTCACTTCGATTTTGGCAATGGAAGTGGAGTACAGCGGAAAGATACGTTCAACGCCAATGTTGTTCGAAATTTTTCGAACGGTAAACGTTTTGTTGGCACCAGCGCCACGGTCGGCTATAACTACGCCCTCGTACTGCTGGATGCGTTCTTTGTCGCCCTCTTTTACACGGTAGTGTACGTTAACTGTATCGCCGGGGGCGAAATCGACCAGGTTGTCGTGTACCTGGGTTTGTTCTACAAGATTGAGCTTATCCATGATTTTATCGCTTTGCCTGTCGGCTTTTTTGGTTGTTCTGACTATTCGTCGTTTTTTTTCAAATACTCGTTGTATATATCGGGCCTCAGTTGTCTGGTTTTATCGACAGCCTGCTGTTTACGCCAGGCCTTCACTTTTTCATGGTCGCCGGATGTGAGCACCTCGGGAACTTTTATGCCTCTGAAGTCAGCCGGCCTGGTATAGACCGGGCTGTCGAGCAGATCATCCTGGAAGGAGTCGGTGAGTGCACTTTCAGCATCGCCCAGCACGCCGGGGAGCAGCCTTGCAACCGTATCCACCACCATGAGCGCTGGCAGTTCGCCGCCGGAGAGTACCACATCGCCAATACTGTATTCGCGTGTAATAAGAACATCACGGATACGCTGGTCTATGCCTTTGTAATGACCGCACAGAATGATGATGTTCCGCCTGAGCGACATGTTATTGGCCTGTTTCTGATTGAAGGCGGCACCGTCGGGGCTCATGAAGATGATTTCATCGTAGGAGCGTTCCGATGTCAGCTTTTCGATGCAAGTGAACACGGGCTGGGGAGTGATTACCATTCCGGCACCGCCGCCATAGGGGTAGTCATCGATCTTGCGGTGCCTGTCGGCTGAATAGTCGCGCAGGTTGTGGATGTGAACATCCAGCAAGCCTTTTTCGCGGGCTATCTTCACAATGCTGTGACTCAGCGGGTTTCCCAGCAGGTCGGGCACGGCAGATATAAGGTCGATGCGCAGCATGGGAACTCAGAGGTCGGTGAACATATCCAGGTTACGGGCGGTGATCCGCTTTTTTTTGTGGTCGATGCCGGTGATATAGGCATCCACGAAAGGAACCAGGATCAGCGCGGTATCCATCTGTACCTGCAGAAGCGGGTGAGCGGGATTATCGATCACTTCAGATACATATCCTTCCAGTCCAGACCCGGCATCGGTCACCGTGTAATCGGTGAGGTCGTCGCCGGACGGCCCGGCTTCCGGAATGCGCGCGTAGACGGATCCCGGGTTTTCCAGAACCCTGAATCCCTTCAGTACATCGGCAGCAGAACGGCTATCGATATCAACAAACTTGAGAAAGAACAGGTGCCTGCCTGCTTTTCCGGCAGGGGAGGCTTTTTCGACCCGGTAGGGCCTTAGGTCCCTTCCGGATTGTTCAACAAGAAAAAGATCTCCGGTTTCGGGCATTACCGAGTCGGATTCAAAAACAACCATACCGGCCATTCCGTGTACACGGACAATGGTACCAGCGGTGATGTAATTCGAGCCTTTCGTCAAAACCCGGCTTTCCGGATGTAAAGGGAAAGAAGGAGACTACTTCTCCTCTTTATCCTTTTTTTCAGAGTCGTCCGAAGCGTCGTCTGCTTCAGCTTTGGCTTCTTCGGCAGGTGCTTCTGCGGTTTCAGGGGCGGCTTCAGCTTTCTTGTCGTCGGCTTTGGCTTCCTCTTTCACCTCTTTGGCATCGGCTTTGGTTTCGGCGGCCGGAGCTTCTTCAGCCTTAGCTTCGGCTGTTTCGGCTTTAGCCTCTTCTGCTTCGGCAGCAGCTTCTTCAGCTTCTGCTATGGCGGCTTTTTCGGCCTTGGCCTTTTCCGCTTCTTTTGCCTTCACCGCAGCTTCTTCCGCTCTTTTAGCCTGCGTTTTTTTGTAAGCTTCCTCTTCGGCTTTTACCTGGGCCGCTTTCCGGTCTTTTTTACCGGGTTCTTCAGTTTTCTGAGCGGATTTATCCGATTTCCATTCTGTGATAGTCGTCTCGATTTCCTCTTCCGATTTATTCCATCTCAGCAGGTGAAGGCGGTAAAATATGCCCTCTTTTTTTAGCAGGCTGCGAACGGTATCGGTGGGTTGAGCACCGGTTTGCAGCCAATGGATAATTCGGTCGGTTTTCAGATCGACCATTACCGGTGTTGAAACCGGATTGTAACGGCCCAGATCTTCGATAATTCGGCCATCGCGTTTGTTGCGGATGTCGGTAGCCACTACATGATAGTAGGGCAGCCTTTTACGTCCGTGTCGCTGTAGTCTCAGCTTAACCACGTTAAACTCCTGATCATACTTATTTGGTTACGGTTTATGGTTTTTTTTGTGCATACATATTCTTGAGGCCCTCTACAGCTCTGCCCATTTTGTTCATCTTGGTCATGGTCTTCATCATCTTCTTCATCTGCTCGAACTGGCGGAGCAGATCGTTCACGTCTCTGACGTTAGTGCCCGATCCTTTTGCAATGCGACGCTTGCGGCTGGCATTGATTATATGGGGGGTCTCTTTTTCGTCGGGGGTCATTGAACTGATGATGGCCTCTATGGGTTTGAGGGCATCGTCCTCGATTTCAACACCCTTCAGGGCGTTGTTCATGCCGGGAATCATCCCGACAATATCCTGCATGGAGCCAAGCTTTTTAACCTGCTGCAGCTGGTTGTAGAAATCGTCGAGGTTGAATTTGTCTGATCTTATCTTGGCCTGAAAATTGCGGGCCTCATCTTCATCAAATTCTTTCTGTGCCTTTTCGACGAGGGTTACTACATCGCCCATGCCAAGGATGCGCTGTGCCATCCTGTCGGGATAGAACGGCGAGATGGCATCCATCTTTTCGCCCGTGCCCACAAATTTGATGGGTTTGTCGACCACGGTACGTATCGACAGGGCTGCACCACCTCGGGTGTCGCCGTCGAGTTTGGTCATTACCACACCGTCGAAATCGAGGCGCAGATTAAATTCACGGGCGGTGTTAACGGCATCCTGGCCGGTCATGGAGTCGACCACGAATAGAATTTCGTTCGGGTTAACCGCTTTTTTGATTTCGGAAACCTCGTTCATCATTTCGGCATCGACGTGCAGTCGTCCGGCCGTATCGATGATGAGAACGTCGCAGGCCTGTTTTTTTGCTTCAGCCAGGGCACCTTTAGCCACTTTGATGGCGTCTTTTTCCTCAATGGAGTAGACGGGTATATTAATCTGCGAGGCAAGTGTTTTAAGCTGGTCGATGGCAGCAGGACGGTACACGTCGGCGGCGGCGAGCATCGGAATGTGCTTCTGGTCCTTAAGGTATTTGGCCAGTTTGGCGGCGAAGGTCGTTTTTCCTGAACCCTGAAGACCAGCAATCAGAATCACCGTTGGAGGCACATTCGCGTAGCGTATCTCTTCCTGCTGGCCGCCCAGAACACGAACAAGTTCGTCGTAAACGATTTTTGTAAACTGCTGGCCGGGGGAGACGCTGTTCAGTACGTCCGAGTTTTCAGCCTCCTCCTTCACCCTGCGTGTGATTTCACGGGCAACGTCGTAGTTCACGTCGGCATCCAGCAATGCACGGCGTATCTCTCTCACGGTCTCGGCTATATTGATCTCGGTGATCTTGGCCTGGCCTGAGATTGACTTAAACGCGGATTGTAATTTGGATGAAAGATCGTCGAACATGAAGCTTTTTCGATGTGTGGTGCAAAGTCTGTAAAAATAGGGACAATAATTCCCTTTTTCAATAATGAGTTTCAGAGAATTATATACCTTGCGTGATCTTATAGACAATTAGGTCAGGAATGCCTATTCTTGACCATTATTATTATATATTCACAACACCAGATAAACTGAAGTTTAATTGACGCATATGAGTTTAAATGTCGGCTACGGTCTGTTAAAAGGGAAAAAAGGCCTCATTTTCGGGGCGCTTGATGAAAGAAGCATCGCATGGAGAGTGGCGCTTGCCTGCCACCGGGAAGGTGCCGAAATGGCCCTGACCAATGCCCCGATCGCCATGAGACTGGGGAAACTCGAAGAACTTTCAGAGGAAGTCGGAGCGCCAATTATTCCGTGTGATGTAGCAGATGATCAGGATGTTGACAAGCTGATGAAAGAAGTGCTGCAGAAGCTTGGCAAAGTCGATTTTATTCTGCACGCCGTTGGTATGTCGCCTAACATCCGTAAAAAATTGCCTTACGAAAGCATCGATTATTCGTTTCTTTCGCAGACGCTTGACATTTCGGCCATATCACTGCATCGGGTACTGCACTATGCTACCCAGGCCAACGATGTGATGAACGACGGTGGCAGTGTTGTGGCCCTAACCTACATCGGTGCACAGCGCATTTTCTCCAAATATTCCGATATGAACGATGCCAAAGCACTACTTGAGAGTATAGCCCGGAATTACGGCAGCCGTCTGGCTGGACGTGGTATCCGCGTGAACTCGGTATCACAGGCACCGACAAAAACATCGGCGGGAGCCGGCATAAAAGGATTTGACAGCATGTTCACCTTCGCGGAAAAGTTGGCTCCGATGGGCAACCCGTCGGCCGACGATTGTGCTGACTATTGTGTTTCTCTGTTTTCCGACCTCACCCGCAAAGTTACCATGCAGAACCTTTTTCACGACGGGGGTTTCAGTACCAACGGCATCAGCGAAGAAATGATGAACGATCTGGTAGAACTTTACGCTTCAAAAGAAGGCGAAGAACAATAATCATCGGATACATACAAATATGAGTCAGATCACTAAAGAAGAATATAGGAAAGAGACGTTTAAGCCCGGCGATGAACGGCTTGAGGCCGGTTCCGGGCGTACAGCCCTGGCTTTCGGCAAAATTGAGATGCAGCCGGCAACCATACGGAAGATTCTGAACGGCGAAATAAAAAAAGGTAATGTTCAGGAGGCTGCGCGTATTACGGCCATGATGGCTGCGAAAAATACCAGTTCGCTATTCCCGCACTGCTACCCGACCGCACTTACCGATATTCAGCTCGACATTGTACCCCTTGAAGAACAGGCCTGCATCAATATACAGGCCTATACCCGGGCCGGTGGTCCGGTTGGCGTTGAGATGGAGGCCCTAACGGCAGTAACACTGGCCTGCCTCACCATTTATGATATGTGCAAATCGACCGACAAACAGATCCGTATTACCGACGTACACCTGGTTTCAAAAACAGGCGGGCAGGGCGGCGGCTACCGGACAAACTGAAAAACCATGATCATTCTGGGTCTTGACCCGGGTTCGGGTTACGGGCTATTCGGTTTTGGTACAACGTGGTTCGGGTTATTCAACACTCGACTGCGGGGTGCTCAGGCTTACCGGAACCGACGATCATGGCGAACGCCTGCAGATGATCTACGCCCGGATTACCGAGCTGGTAAAACACTACAAACCGGAAGAATGCGCGGTCGAGACACCGGTTTACGGAAAAGACCCTCTTGCCATGCTCAAACTTGGCCGCGCACAGGCCGCCTGCATGCTGGCGGTGATCAACACCGGTCTTCCAATATCCGAATACTACCCGAAGGCCGTAAAAAAGGCGATTACAGGCCGGGGGAATGCAAGCAAGGAACAGGTTGCCTATATGTTGCACAAGCTTATAGACGTACAGCAGGAAAGCCTGCCCAACGATGCCACCGATGCCCTCGCCGTTGCCTGGTGCCATGCCATGCGCAGAAAAAATGAACTGATTACCGGTAAGCCCCGCAAGCATCAGAACAGCAAAGGCAATTCCTGGTCCGATTTTGTGAAACAGAATCCCGAACGCGTCAGAGACTGACAACATGATAGCATACCTGAAAGGCATACTGGTTTTCAAAGCGTCGACACCGGCCATTATTGAGGTTAACGGGATCGGTTATGAGGTGTTCGTTTCAACCGAGACACTTTCACGGTTCCCCGCCGAGGGCCGGGAGGTTACCGTTTTCACCCATCACCATATTGCCGAGGCTGACCAGAAGCTGTATGGATTCACCAGCCAGGCCGACAAATCCTTTTTTGATCTGTTGATTACCGTGAAGGGGATCGGGCCGAAAATTGCACTTGGCATCATGTCGGGCGCCTCAGCGGAACAGATAAGTGAGGCGATCTATAATCAGGATATCCCAAGAATTTCGTCGTTCCCGGGCATTGGAAAGAAGAGCGCGGAACGCATTGTACTGGAACTGAAAGACAAGATCGGATCAGTTGCAGATGGAGCGGTGTCTTCGGCCGGCGGTAGTGCGACCTCACTGCACCGTGAGGCCGTATCGGCCCTCGAATCGCTCGGATATCGTAGAGCGGAGGCGGAAAAAACGGTAACAGCTCTGCTGCGCAGCGACGGGGCCCGCTTTAGTGATGTATCGGATGTTATCCGTACCGCACTCAAAAGCCTGCACAAATAACAATTTGTTAACATCGGATGATTTTATTCCTCGCCCCGTCTTTGTAAAATGTTGTACTAATTCTAATGTGAATAAACCCTGCCGGCTTTGAACAAGCAGACCATCCTGGTTGTTGATGATGAACAGGATTTGTTGGACCTGATTGAATACAATCTCAAAAAGGAAGGATTCGGGGTGCTCACATCCGATTCGGGGGAGAAAGGCATTGAAATTGCAAGACGCCAAAAACCGGATCTCATACTGCTCGATATTATGATGCCGGGTATGGATGGCATCGAAGTGTGCAGATTAATCAAATCGGATCCCGCAACGCAGGCAATTCCGGTCGTATTTCTTACCGCACGTGGCGATGAAAAAAGTGAAATAACCGGTCTGGATCTTGGTGCCGACGACTATCTTTTCAAGCCCATCAGCACCTCAAAGCTGCTCTCACGGATAAAAGCAATTCTCAGGAGATCCCAGTCCGGGCAGCAGAAAGAAACCATACTGAACATCCATAATCTGACAATAGACCGCAGCAGATACATAGTGAGCAACGGCGAAAAAGAGATGCATCTGCCAAGGAAGGAGTTTGAACTGCTCTACTTTCTTGCCAGCCGTAAGGGCAAGGTACTCGACAGGCAGTCGCTGCTGAATGAGGTGTGGGGAAACAATATCTATGTACTCGACAGAACCGTTGATGTGCACATCCGGAAGATCCGGGAAAAGATCGGTGATGAGTACATCGAAACGGTTAAAGGTGTCGGCTATCGTTTCAAGGAATGAATAAACCCAAAAACCGGCCGTATTTCCGGTTGGGATTCCGGATTGCATCTGCCACCTCGCTGGTAGTGACAGGGATCGTCCTGTTTGTAACCCTTCTGCATGTGCCATATCCGCTTTCCGTCCTCATACCTGCCATAGCGGGTGTGGCCTCGTTCATGTCGGCCTATTTCATTACCGTCCGCCTTCTTGACGACCGGTTCAACCGGGTGATGCTCGCCCTGAAAGGTCTGCAGCAGAAACTGTTTGATGACGAGAGAGAACTTGAACCCATCCCGAAGGATGAGCTTGATGATATCTATTCCGAACTGCTGAAAGCCTCAGTTACCATTGAACGGGAGATACAGCGGTTAACGCGGATCGAAAGTTACCGTAAGGAGTTCATCGGCGACATATCGCATGAACTGAAAACGCCCATTTTTGCGATACAGGGTTTTATTGAAACCCTGATGGATGGTGCCCTGGAAGATGAAACCGTGAACAGGGAATTTCTGCGTAAGGCCATGAGGAATGTGAACCGCCTGATGGTACTTATCAGAAACCTGATGGATATCTCGAGGCTTGAAACCGGTGATATGAAACCGGAAATCCAGGCTTTTGTACTGCATGATGTAATTCTGGAGGTAATTGAATCGCTTCAGATTAAAGCCGGACAGGAAAAGGTTAGCCTGCACCTTCACAATATTGACAAATACCTTAAGGTAAATGCCGACAGGAACCAGATACGCCAGGTGTTCATCAATCTGACAGAGAATGCCATCAAGTACAACCGCCCCGGTGGTAGTGTTCATATCGGGTTGAAACCGTTTACCAGGAGCGACCCAAGGATTACCGTTTATATACGCGACACCGGCATCGGGATTGAAGGGAGGGACCTGAACCGGGTTACTGAACGTTTTTTCAGGGTTGACAAGTCCCGATCGCGTGAAAAAGGGGGAACGGGCCTTGGCCTGGCCATTGTGAAACACATCCTGGAATCGCACGACGAAATATTGACGATAGAGAGCAAACCCAGGGAGGGTTCAACCTTCAGTTTTACACTTTCAAATGCTGAGCGGGTTTTAGGTTAGGTACATTCTTCCTACCTTCTTCACATTAAAAAAACAAACAGAAGGAAAACAAATGAACTATGCCGTTATAATGGCCGGGGGTGTAGGATCCCGTTTCTGGCCCAAAAGCCGACTGAAGTGCCCCAAACAATTTCTAAAGCTGATCGGTGATAAAACCATGCTTCAGAGCACGGTCCACCGAATACTCCCCCTCATTCCTATGGAGCGGATTCTGGTTATAACAAACGCCGATTATACAGACCTGGTAATTGAACAGCTGCCGGGTATCCCCCCGCAAAATGTGATTGGAGAGCCGATCGGCCGAAACACGGCACCCTGCATTGCCCTTGCAGCCATTGTTGCGGAACAGATGGATCCTGACCCGACAATGATTGTTCTGCCATCCGATCACTATATCAGGGATGAGAACGAATTCCGCAGAGTATTGGCGGCAGCTGCCCGGAAAGCGTCCGATGAAGATGTGCTGATTACGGTTGGAATACGACCCAACAGGCCGGAAACCGGATATGGATACATCCAGGTTAACGAGAACAACGGAAGTGATGAATCTGATGAATTCTGCGTGGTGAAAACCTTTGCTGAAAAACCCGACCTGCAGACAGCGATCAATTTTATTGCATCAGGCGATTTTTACTGGAACAGCGGCATGTTCGTTTGGAAATCGTCAACCATTCTCAGGGAACTTCAGAAACACCTGCCCGAAATTCACCGCGAGGTACAGAAAGTGCGGTCGCATGTTGGCGGGGAAGGTTTTATTAAATCACTGCAAGACTATTACCACAGCTGCATGTCTATATCTATTGATTATGGTGTTATGGAGAAGGCTGGTGCTGTACACGTTATTCCTGCCGAATTTGGTTGGAATGACGTAGGAAGCTGGCTTGCTGTATATGAACTTGAGAAAAAAGGAACCGACGGCAATGTTATCCGTGCGCCGGTAACGCATCTTGAAAACTGCCAGAACTGCTATGTGGTATCCGGTTCCGATAAACTGATTGCCATGGTCGGCCTGCAGGGGTTTGCCTATGTGGAAACCGACGACGCTGTATTGATCTGCCGCCTTGAAGAGTCGCAGGAGGTGAAAAAACTGTTTGAGACCATGGACACACCTGAGCTCAGAAAATTCAAATAGGGCAGTGGTTGTACAAGGTTCTATGCTTTCTCTTTGCTTGACGGCCACATAAACGTTACATCTTTCGATATCGCAGAAAGTGCAATAGTTTGGTAAACAGTATGGTAATGTGGGTTACGTGCTCCGGCGACCATCTGAGCCCGTTCAGTACCAGCACTTTTGAACCCCTCACTTTTTCAAGCGTTTCGTCGGGTATGGTTTTGGCATCGGTTATATAGGAGAAATCGTTGATTCTGAAACCGAGTACGGGGAGACTTCGGTGGTCCACCGGAAGAGGTGTGATGGTACAATCTTTGAAAACGACAGGCCGGTCGAGTACCTTCAGATCGAGTGATACGCTGCCGGGTGTTTTGTTCTGGCCGAACATATAGGGGAAACGGGTGCTGATGGAATCGATACAGCTCTGTGTAGTGTAGGCCGGAATGCTGCCATTCTGAACATAGTTGTAAGGCCGGAGATCATCGAGCCCTGCTATATGGTCTGTATGCTCGTGTGTGAACAGAAGCAGATCTATATTCCGGATTCCGGCCCTGAGCGTCTGAAGGCGGAACTCGGGGCCCGTATCAATGACTATGGATGTTTCTTCGGTACGAACCCAGGCTGAGGTGCGGTAGCGGTCGTCTCTGGGGTCGCCGGTAGGTATTTCCCGGCCGAAACCACCGGCAACGGGTACACCCATCGAGGTGCCTGTTCCTAAAAAAGTAATGCGCATCACTGAGTATCTCCGCTAAAAAAGTCGGAATCCTGGCCCTTTTTCAGTTTCCATTTGTTCCACTTAGCCTCGATTTCCTTGCGAAGGGCAGGTTTTATGAAAATATCTGTGAGATCGGTGTCGAATAAAAACCTGATGATCAGATTTCCCTGTACATCAACCGGGTGGTTTTTATTAACCATAATGATTTTTTCCCCTTCCAGCACGCAGAACCCGCCCTTGAAATTTCCCCGCTCTTTTCTGATGGTGTAACCGAGTTGTTCAATGATCTCCTCAAGTTCAAGGAGTAGTTTTTCGGGTTTCATTTTAAAAACTGATACCGATTAAAAAAGTTATCGAATCGAGGTTGTACTTGAACTCATCTTCAGCTGTCATAAAACGGTTGTAACTATAATCGAACCCGGCATTAATGCCAACAGGGCCTGCCAGCCGGTCAAGATATATCCTTAACTGCTGGTCAAATGCAAAAGCCGTACCCACAGATGCGCCGAACGAGGATGCGGATACGCCGTAGCGGGCTGCTGATTTGATCCTGATCCGGAAGGTTTGTGCCGGCCGCATCACCAGTTCCTGACCCAGACCGAACAACAGACGGTTCTGGCTGAATTCGGCTGAGGTATTGGCCGACTGACTGTTCCGCATCATGTAATAATCGGTTGAGGCATAGAGGGGGATTGTCCAGGCAAAAGAGGGCCTTGTATAAAGGTTCAGGTTTCCCTGCAACAGAATGCCAAGACTTCTGAAGATTACATCATTCTGATCGGTTAAACCCGAACCCGTGGCTCCATATATCTGAAGGGAGTTTGTTTCGTAGCGCAACCTGTAGAGCGTGCCCTCAAAGTCGTAGCGAACATCGGATGGTCCGAAAGTGTGATTACCGTAAAAATTAACCGATGCCGGTTCGATTCCGAAATAGAGGCTGTGTTCAGGTATGGTCCTTCGTTCAGAACCTGCGGTACCGATCGAAAACATCTGAGCAGCAGCAGTGACCGGTGTCAGCACTACCAGAAGCACCGGAATTATTATATAGTACAGCTGTAGTTTCACTCGTTCTGTTGTCATGGTAATTTGATTAAACTGTGTGCAAAAATAGTAAATCCATCTCAGGTTTTAACACAGATGTTGGAATAATAGTTGGCACAATCGGTATACGAACCACAAGAAAAATATCTTTCAGGTCAATTGATCTGTTGCGTGTTGATTATAAAATTGTGATGTAAGCCATCGGTATTGCATTTATGATTAAGAAAACTATAATTCATGAGACTTACACCCGGACGGTATTGATATTGTGAAATACTGTATTGACAGCGATCGTTATTACTGCGTATATTGTACATCTGACAGGAAATTACCTGTATGAAACGGTCCGGTAGTTCAGTTGGTTAGAACGCCTGCCTGTCACGCAGGAGGTCGAGGGTTCGAGTCCCTTCCGGATCGCATAAAGCCCGGCTCATTTTTGAGTCCGGGCTTTTTTTTACCCACTCGATTTATTCCGGACGTTTTGAAAGGTCAGCATGTTCTGAACCTGGTATAGTAAATGCTATGGTAATGAATGGATTGCAAAAAAAAAGGCGGTATCGCTACCGCCTTTTTTAATGCTTCAATATCCGATCATCAGTTTGTTGTACGCGGACCTGGTGAGAAGGGATACGGATTAACGGGAACAGATTCGGCACGACGGTTAGCGCGGCAGCCTTTAGCACCCGGATCGGGTTGGGCACATGGAACCGGAGCTTTTCCGAGTCCTGTTGCAGTCATGCGGTCTTCTGAAATTCCGTTGTCTTTATAGAAGTTCACAACTGCATTGGCACGGCGAACGCTAAGCCTGAGATTGTACTGGTCGCCACCAACGTGGTCAGTGAATGCTTCAATTCTGAAACGGTAATTTGGAGCCGCTTTTAGTTTGTCGAGGTTTTCTGTCAACAACTGGGCGGCACGTGTATCAAGGTTTGATCTGTCGAAATCGAAATTAACCGTTGCAAGCTGGCGGATAACCATAGGATCATTTGAGTCGAGCGGGTCGGTTCCCATCTGAATCTCCTGGCCCTCGGTGAAACCATCGCCATCTGAATCCGGATTGTTGGGATCGGTTTCATGGACATTGATTTCGTCGTTGTCATTAAGGCCATCGCCGTCGGTATCAGCCGCAAGCGGGTTTGTACGGTAATTGTTAATTTCGTCACCGTCCGACAGTCCGTCTCCGTCTGAATCAGGATTGAGTGGATCGGTTCCGTGTACCATTACTTCATCATAGTCGTTCAGAACATCTCCATCAGAGTCTGGATCCAGTGGATTGGTTCCGTAGACATATATTTCGTCGTAGTCATTCAGACCGTCACCGTCACTGTCCATAGTTTTGAGAACCTCAGGATCAAGTGACTTAAGATATTCCAGTGTGAGTTCTACTGGTTCCTCAACGGTATCTCTCGAAGAACGGCATCCGATTAAGACTACAATCAACGAAAGAATGGCAAGTGAGCGAAGCGATAGTGCTTTGTAATTCATAGATTTTTATTGGTTGATTGATAGGGATATAGGAATATGTATAGTATATCAAAAAAATATATCATACTCACATATTAAATTAGTCAGTTATTATATTTATCGTTTGGATTGCATAAGTTGACATTATCGGCGTATATTTGTGACCTTTCGACGGGGCTATAGCTCAGCTGGCTAGAGCGTCGCGCTGGCAGCGCGAAGGTCCGGGGTTCGAATCCCCGTAGCTCCACACCCTGAAGGAAGCTGTCTTACCTGGCAGCTTCCTTTTTTAGATAAACAGTATGATACCTGATGTTTTCGGTCTAAAGTTTGTGGGTTAGAAAACGGGTGAAAGGTTATTGAAACCGAGTTAAATTATTATTTTAACGAGTCCGTATAAAATATTCAGCTATGATGCGCCGGGAGTTTGTAACACTCCTTTAATATCTTAAAAAAATCTATTCTAATTTTGTTCAAATCATGCGAACATTATTGGGTCAGGCTGGTTAGATACGTTACCTATAGTTATGTTTAATTGAAAATACCTGCCGGCATGGGACTAATAAACAAATTTGGACATCGCATTATCATCAGTCTGATTGTGATTGTGAGCCTGCTCGTAAGTCTTGAGTCTATGAGCAAAAGCTCTAGCGACAAGATTGACGTGCAAATGATGGTTGAGAATTCCCTGAGTGTGGCCCGCCTTATTTCGCTTTCTCAGTTGTCGGGGAGCATTAACACCGATGAACGCTTCATCACTCTCTATCTGAGCAATATCACTCCGGAAACGCAAAGCAACCTCCGACTGCATATCAATGTTCGTTCTACAAGGTATGGCGTAATCGTGAATCTGGAAGAACTCAATGGCTTCAGCATGGAGTCCGGGCAGACTGCCCGGGCAAATATGAGCAGCCTTGGCAGTGGTATTCCCGGGGTTACCTCATCCATGCGGTTCGATGCCGGTCTCACTCCCGGTGGTGAGGCAATGATAAATGAGCTTCGGGGCTCATCCACACTTCCCGACGATATCTATACAATAACGGTGCAGATCTATCAGAATGGTAACAGTACATCCGGTGAGTTGGTTGGCAGTGCATCTATTACCATCGGTGCGGAACCGGGCTTTGCTTCCTATGAGGTTCGTCCGATTCAACCTGGTGATGTAATCGGTTCGGCTGCTACGATCTCAAATACCAATCCCGTGTTCAACTGGGAAGGTGATCCAAGCCTGAAATACCGGCTGACCATTGTAAAAGCTGAACAAGGACGCAGTGCTGAAGCCCTGATTCAGTCTGCCCTCGACACAAGCCCGCCTGCCCAGGGAGGCCGGCTGTTATCGGACGAGATGGCAGATGTGATTACCGAACAACTGACCTACTCCTACCCGATATCAGGGGTTCAACCTCTTGAACAAAACACAACCTATTTCTGGCAGGTGTTTGCCATTGTACCGGATGTTCGTGGTGAACAACTCCTGCCGTCAGAAATTTTTGAGTTTACGGTAACCGGGCAACATACTGATCAGCAGACCGGGGTGAACAGAGAGATCAACGAACTTGTAAGACGATATTTCCGCAGGAACGATATTCTAGGCCTGAGCCGTGACGGGTTCGACCTTGTAAGCATTGAGTATAAGGGTACAGTTCATTCAGGACCTCAGATTATCACTGTTCTTGAAGAGTTTTTTGAGAAGGTGGATGAGGGCAAAATCAGGGTGGTTGAATAACAAGATCATGGAATTATTTAAAAAACTTTGCCTTTTGTTCGTTATTGCAGCCCTGCCTGTTACATCTGTGGCATCGATACCTTTCACAGTCGCATTTTCTGATGCCGGTACAGGTGCTGTTGCAGGTATAAGCAGTGCGGTAACCGTAAGTTACGGTGCCGGTAACAGTGAAAAAAATGATGAAAGACCGCTCGCTATTGTGAGGCGGTTTCGGCCGTTAGTTGTGGTGAAACAGCCTTCGGAGGCCGAATGGCTCGAGGCAAAAATTACTCAGCCTCTGTTCGATAAAGACACTCTTCGTACCGGCCCCGACGGTTATGCCCTGATTCAGTTTATGGATAACAGTCTTGCCAGGGTCAGACCGAATTCGCTGCTGGTGATAAGAGGGGAGACCCGCGACAGGGGCAGTACATTCAGCCGTATAACTCTTGAGGCTGGCGAATTGTTACTCAACGTAAATGGCAGGCAGAGCAATTATGAAGTTCAGACCCGTACCGCTGTTGCTTCGGTGAAGGGAACCACCTTCAACACAAAAATTGAAGATGATCTTACCACAGTTTTCACCGGTTTCAGTGGCATTGTCGAGATTATAGCACTGAACTCAGGGCAGACTGTAAACCTTACAAGAAGAAACCGGGTGAGGGTGGATCAGCGCGGTGAAACTGTAACGCTTGAATCCATAAGCAGCTCTGAGTTACAGAATCTTCAGCAGCAATACGACGATCTGGAAGAGGGTACAAGGCCGGATATCCTGCGCCTGAGATTCATGAATCGCAGCGGGCAGGTACGTGAGATCGACATAAGGTATTTCGAGACAGATTAATGCGAAATTAAAGAGCGGTATACAAATGTCCGTCTCTAACTGTGATATATTCAAGTTGCTAACGAAATGAAGCGCTTAGCTGCACTACTGTGGCCGGCAGCCGTCATCGTTTTTTTGATGCTGGCACCGGCAAACGCCCGGCAGTCTGTACTACATCAGGCTCCGGATTTTTTCGTTTCAGGCAGTAACGCAGAGATCAGATTTACCGTGTCGGGATTCACTCCATCGGAATCACAGCCTGCCTATGTTTTGATTCGTGAAACCGGCCGACAGACATTTCGAAGGGTCAGGGCAGATATTGCAGATAACAGCTATGTAGCCAGAATTGACGCAGCTGTGATGAGCCCTCCATCGGTTGAGTACTATCTGCTGGTTGAAAATCTGCCCGGCGGACAAATCACTTACCCCCCGACGTCCCCTGAAGAATTCCCGGTTTCTGTACAGGTTATCACGCAGGATGAGGTAGTTGCCCATCAGCGTACAGGTACGGCAAGTGATGTGGAATACACCATACTTTCGCCGGTACCCGATGAACAGATTCCCTACTTTGATACGGTGGTTGCCGTGGCGCTCTATTCAGGGTCGGATATCGGGCCCGGAGAACTCGGAATAATCTGGAACCGCCGGGATGTATCGGATCAGGCCGAAATTACCGGTACATTTATCTCCTATATTCCTCAGAATGTAAGCCCGGGAATGCATTCGGTTGAAATTTACAGGATTGCAGACGACCGGAAGCTGACCATTGTGCGCTGGGATTTTACGGTGTATGATCCCGATGCAACCATTGAAACGGCAGCGAAACACCCGCTTATGCCTTACGGTTCGGCCGAGATAGGGTACAGGCATCAATCATACGGTGGCTTTAATCAGAATATTTTGACCGGTCAGACCCGGCTGTCGGGTGGCGCAAATGATTTCCGGTATAATGTGTCGGCACTGATCACATCAGAGGAAAGCTCCCGGCTGCAGGCCCAAAACCGGTATTCTGCCGATCTGCAGTACAGGAATGTGCTTCAGGTGAAGCTTGGTGATCTTTACCCGGATATGAATCCGTTCATGATATCGGGCCGGCGCATTTTTGGTGTTGAGACTGCGGTGAAAACCATACGCCAAAACCTCAACTTCTATTTTTTATTCGGTCAGCTTAACCGGAAGGTGGATGTTAGATATGGGGAAATTGAGAAACAGTTTTTCAAGGTCAGTGAAAACATCTCCGATTCTGTTTATGTACTTGGGCTTCGGGAGAGCGGCGGGGCATACCGCAGGGATATACTTGCAACAAGGCTCGAGATAGGTAACAACAGGCCGTTTCAAATTGGCCTGAATATGATGAGAATTCAGGATGATAGATCGTCCCTTACTATGTATGAAAAAATCGAAGACCTGCCGGCCCGCTTTCTGGATACGCCCCTTGGTGCCGAGGTGATGGAAAATCAGGACCAGCTCAGGATCAGCAACCCGGCGATTCGCCCGCAGGGGAATTTCGTGCTTGCCACCGACATCCGTTTCAATGCCGACCGGAACAGGGTTCAGTTCCAGAGTGATATGGCGGCAAGTCTGGTTAATAATGACATTTCCGGCGGTATACTAACCGAAGAGCGCGCCGAGGAACTGGGTTATTATATAGATGGCAACACGGTGAGCTGGATTGAGCGGCTGTCCTGGTTCATCATAATAAACGAAAATATGAATGCAACTCCATTCAGACTTGATGAAGAAGTGACCGAGGTGTTTGTTCCGTCGGGTATATTTGCAAACCAGAACAGGGTGCAACTCAACTATTTCAATCATACCATGAGTGTGCAGTACAGGTGGGTTGGTCCCGATTACACATCGCTGGCAAGTTCAGGTCTTAGAAGAGATTACTCGGGCTTTCTGATCTCCGACCGGGTCCGGTTTTTGAGCAACACACTGTTCATAACCGGATCGTATGAAAACTACCGCGACAATGTAATAAGGAACCGAAGTTCCACAACCCGAACGAATGGCTATCGCCTGAACACGAGCTGGTTTCCAACCAACGGGAACTACCCCAATATCAGCGTCGGAATTAATTATCTCGATCGTGATAATGGCATGGAGCGAACAAACCCTTTATTTGCAGGGCAAGCTGCGGTAATAAGGAATGCTGCAGTGCGGAATATCAGTATTGTAAGCGGAGATACCGTTGTTACTGCTATACCCCGTAACAGCAGTACACTTCAGATTACCGGCACCGTATCAAAGCAGTTTGAATGGATGGATGCCGCCAACGAGGCCAGCATCAGCCTTTCCAATATAATGACCCGCGACAATGGCTTCTACTATGGTGACTTCAATGGCTTCAATATGTCGCTTGGGCTACGCTCGCTGCTGCGTCGAATGCCGATGAGGTTTAATCTGACGGCCAGCTTCAGCCGATCTGAATCTCTGGCAGGTCTCAACAGTACTGATATTGCAGGTTTGAATGCCGCTGTAGGCTATGAATTCCTGGATCAGCGGTTGAGCGTATACGTTAATCTGGGGTATGCTTGGCGCACGTCCCAACTTCAAAGCCTCAGAATTGAAAGTGTGGGCAGTAGTTCAAGCATTTTTAATAAATTTTATGTTCCTGATACTGAAAGTTTAGTGCGGATAGAATCCAACTCTTATATTATGCGAGCGGGATCACGGTTTAATTTTGACTGGAATCACGCTGTAGCTCTGGATAGACACTCGAGCTCAGATCGCTCGATACCCTGTTCGAAATTCGCGGCCCGTTGGATACATCCGGATCACCCGTCGTTCTGGTTGCAATCAGTGAACAATCCGACCGCGAGATCAGGGAGAAATACCCATGGCCAACCGATTTATATGCCCGCCTCATTAATAACCTGAACCAGGCAGGGGCACGCACGATCGGAATCGATGTTATTTTTGACCAGATGGATATCTATAACCCCCGGAACGATACCATTTTTGCCAATGCAATAAGAACGCACGGGAATGTTGTACTGGCGGGTAAGGTGCACACCGAGTACCAGAGATCAAGGGATGAGGACCAGGTTTCAATGGTCGAAATGAGGTCGCTGGTTGAACCGCTTCCGGTATTGAGAAACCGGAATGCGAATCCATGGGGATTTGTTACCGCCGAGCTCGATATGGACGGTTTTATCAGGCGTTATCGCCTTGTTCAGGAGCACCTCGGGGAAAACTATCTTGCCTTTGCCCTTCAGGTAATGCTTGCCGACCAGAGCCTGGAGAATGCAGAGACCATCAGATCTGAGAACACACTGCGTGTGGGGCCGTTTTCCGTTCCCCTGTACCTGAATGAAACGATGCTGATCAATTATTACGGCGGGCCTACCGGAACGTTTCCCGAATTTGACTTTGATCAGGTTATTGATGACGACTCTTACATGACGGTGAGTGAACAGGAGATTTTTGAGATCAATACCTTCGACGATCCCGAATATGGCCTGCTTCACCAGGGCGTCTTCCGCGACAAGATTGTACTGGTAGGGGCTACCATGCCAGAACTGCAGGACTATTTTTCTACGCCATTTGCTCCGTTCAGGAATATGCCGGGTTACCAGACCCATGCCAATGCCATACAGACCATCCTTGACAAAAGTTTCATCTACTCTCTCGGCGAAAATTTCGAGTTGTTTATCCTTATACTGTTTGCCGTTTCTGTGGTATTCATATCGCTGTATACTTCGGCTCTCTGGGGGTTACTGGCCGTTTTTCTGCATGTATCCGGATATACCTCGCTGGTCATCTTCATGTTTATAGAACATTCGGTGCTGCTTCCGGTTACAGGCCCGCTGCTTACAATCGTGGTGGGTTATCTCATATCGGTTATCTATAATTATGTGACAGAACAGCGCGAAAAAGGCCGGATCAAGCTGATGTTCGGTTCATATGTATCTCCGGAGCTGGTCAATATCATCATCGACAGCGGCGACGATCCCAAACTGGGTGGAGAAGAATCGGTGATCACCGCTTTTTTTAGTGACATACAGAATTTCGCCTCGTTTTCAGAAAAATTGAATCCGACCCAGCTTGTAGACCTTATCAATGAATACATGACGGCAATGACGGAGATTCTGACCGAGGAAAGGGGGACCCTTGACAAATACCTCGGTGATGCCATTGTGGCTTTTTTCGGTGCTCCTGTACATATGCCCGATCATGCGCTGAAAGCCTGTATAACCAGCCAGCGTATGCAGAAAAAGCAGCGGGAGCTTAAGGAGAAGTGGAAAAGCGAGGGCAAAAAATGGCCCGAGGTGGTTACCCATATGCAGACACGAATCGGGCTGAATACCGGTCTCGTAATTACCGGTAACATGGGTAGTTCTACACGTTTCAACTATACCATGATGGGAGACAATGTGAACCTTGCTGCACGTTGTGAAACAGCATGCAAATCTTATGGTGTTTATACTATTGCCACCGAGGATACCAAAACGGAGGCCGAAAAATATGGTAACGATTGTGTATTCCGCCTGCTCGACAAGATTGTGGTGGTTGGTCGCACAAAACCGGTAACCGTTTACGAAATTGTTGGCCTTCGCTCCGATGCCAATGCCAAAACCCTCAGATGTGTCAGATTATTTGAAATGGCCCTTAATGAATATTATGGCCAAAACTTTAACGATGCCCACGAGCTGTTCAGACAATCGGCCCGCCTTGAGCCCAATCAGCTTGAAATGCCGGGGGTCTATACCAACCCGTCACTCATCTTTCTTGATCGTTGTGAGAAAATGCTGCAGAACCCTCCTGATCCCGACTGGGACGGTGTTTTTGTGATGAGCCGTAAATAGGATCTGTTGTTTCACGACCTGTTTGTCCGTACATTTAGTCTTGGGGTAAGTGCTGTACGGCCAGCTCCCTTTGAACTCCATCAGGACCGGAAGGTAGCAGTGGTAGAAGGTTGTAGCGGTGCGATGCAGTTAGCTTACCCCATTTTTTATTTTTGGGATTTAGCAACTACTTGCCTTTCTCGGTCTTGTGGTATATGGTCAATCTTCCGAAATCAGGATACAATCGGTACGGTTGAAACTTCACACACACACACACACTCTCTCTCTCTCTCTCTTATTTAATCCTGTTCGCTCACTTTTTCAGCTTCCGCAATGTGATCCGCAATTCTGGTGGCGTGCGTGATGGAATTCTCAATGAACCATTTGCCCGTGTGCAGGCCTCCGCAGACCACGCCTGCCAGATAGATGCCATCCACATTACTCATCTGGGTATTACTGTCGAAAACCGGTGTACGGAATTCATCATCGTTAAAGGCCACCCCGGCCATTTCGAGCAGTTTGTAATTGGGCTCGTAGCCCGTCATTGCAAAAACGAAATCATTTTTAAGCACCTTTTCACCCTCGGGTGTTGCCAGTACTACGTCATGATCCCTGATTTCCACAACCCGAGTGTTGAAATGGGCATGAATTGACCCCTCACGGATTCGGTTTTCAATATCCGGCCGGACCCAGTATTTGACGCTTTTCCTGATTTCGGCATCCCTCACCACCATGGTTACATCACAGCCGCAACGATAGCATTCAAGGGCTACATCAACAGCCGAATTGCCGGCACCTACCACGAGCACAGACAAACCGGAATAGGGATGGGGTTCGTCGAAATAGTGTTTTACTTTGGGCAGGTCCTCGCCCGGAACATCCATCCTGTGAGGAATATCGAAAAAACCGGTTGCAAGGATAAGCTTGTGAGCATGATAAACATCTTTCGATGTTGTTACCGTGAACCCGCTGCCGGCAGGCTCAATTTGCTGAACCGCCTCATAGACCCGAACATCCAGCTTGTAGTGCTCGTATACCCGGCGGTAGTATTCGAGTGCTTCACGCCGGGTTGGCTTGGGTCCGTGAGAGATAAATGGAATGCCACCAATCTCGATTTTATCGGAAGTGGAGAAAAAAGTCATATTGGTTGGGTAATTGAAGATGGAGTTGACCAGACATCCTTTTTCAATTACCATACAGTCCACATTGCGTTGTTTCAGTTCAATTGCGCTGGCGAGGCCGATAGGCCCCGCACCGATAATGATAATCATGTTGGATTGTACAGATGCGTATAATAGTTTTGTTTTCGATACATCAAAATAATGATAATCTGCGTGCCAATCGTTCCGGATTCAAAACCGCCTGGACTAAACAGGTGAAGCCCGTTGAGTTATAGAGTGCACACCAATGAAAACACCAGCCATGCAATCCAATCAGGCAAATGATAATGCCTCAGCGTAAAATCATCCATGTTGACATGGACGCCTTCTATGCTTCGGTTGAACAAAGGGATAATGAATCGCTGAGGGGCAAGCCCGTTGCTGTGGGCGGGTCGCCAGACCGGAGGGGAGTGGTTGCGGCTGCCAGTTATGAAGCACGAAAATATGGTGTGCGCTCTGCCATGTCGTCGGCGATGGCCATCAGGCGGTGCCCGGGCCTGATCTTTGTTAAACCGCGGTTCGATGTCTATAAAAGTGTGTCGGGCCAGATCCGTGAAATATTTTTCGAATATACCGATCAGGTTGAACCGCTTTCGCTCGACGAGGCTTTTCTTGATGTTACCGAAAATAAAAAAAACATTGCAAAAGCCACCCGCATAGCACTGGAAATCAGGCAGAAGATAAAGGCAGGCACCTCCCTCACAGCATCGGCAGGCGTAGCGCCGAACAAGTTTCTGGCAAAAATAGCGTCCGATCTCAATAAACCGGACGGCCTTGCGATAATCACCCCCGCAGAGGCGGAAGCATTCATAGAGCGGCTACCGATCGGCAAATTCTTCGGCATAGGCAAAGCCACCGAAAAGAAGATGATCGAACTTGGTATTCTTTGCGGTGCAGATCTCAAAACGTGGTCAGAGCCGGACCTTGTACGGCATTTCGGCAAGGCGGGGCTGTTTTACTATCGGATTTCGCGGGGCATAGACGAAAGGCCCGTCAGGCCCGACCGTATAAGAAAATCGGTAGGTGCCGAAAATACATTCGACAGCGATGTTCTGGATGTGATCTGGATGAAGAAGTACCTGGCTGACCTGGCAGCAGAGGTGGTTCGGAGAATGAAGAAAACGGGGGCAAAGGGCAGAACCGTAACAGTTAAGGTGAAATACCATGATTTTGAAACAGTAACCCGGTCGGTTACCATCGACCACTTTACCGACGATGCGCAGAAGATCGGCAGTTGCGCGACGGCACTGATTGAATCGACAGAGGCCGGGATCCGGCCGGTCAGACTTCTTGGTATAACACTCTCGAACCTGGATCTCGACGATCAGGTGTCGAAGAGCGGTGAGCAGCTGTACTTCCGGTTCTGACCGGTTCAGGACTGCGTCAGCCCAGCCGTCTCCGTTTGTTCAGATAGGATAGAAGGCCCAGGTCAAACGGACCCGTAGTATCGATCTCCTCATAATCGATGTGGGCCTCACTGCAGGCTAGTTTAAAGCGATGGGTATATTCGGCTACCTTCTTTTTATAGTCGTTTTTGATCTGCGAGGGGATTACATCGATTTCTTCTCCCGTTTCAAGATCATGGAAAATGAACCGTTTATCAGGAAAATCAAGATCGATCTCGGTTTTCTTCTCCAGCATATGGAACAGGATCACCTCATGATGGCGGTGCCTGAGATGCTTGAGCGATGATATCAGCTCATCATGGCGGTCGGTATTCTGGAAAAGATCGCTGATGATGATAACCAGACTGCGCCGTTTGATCCGTTCGGCCAGTTCGTGGATGATTTCCGGGGATGCGGTTCTGCGACCCTCTTCGGGTTCAGCGCCGTCGTTCGCCATCGGATCAAGCAGGCTGAACAGGTGCCTTATGTGCGAATAGGATGATTTTGCAGGTATAATCGGCCCGGCTTCCTGATCGAAAGTAACCAGGCTGCAGGCATCCCGCTGGCGGTGCATCAGGTAGATGAGGGCCGCGGCAAAATGGGCTCCGTATTTGCGTTTCGACCATGGTCCGGCGAACCGGAAATTCATCGAACTGCTGATATCGAAAAGGATGTAGCACCTGAGATTGGTCTCCTCCTCATACTGTTTTACATAATACCGTTCCGATTTGCCATAAGCTTTCCAGTCGATGTGTTTTATTTCATCACCCGGGTTGTAGGGACGGTGCTCGGCAAACTCAACACTGAAACCGTAATAGGGGCTTTTATGCAATCCGGAAATGAAACCTTCAACAATCTGACGTGCTTTAAGCTCAAGGGGGCCGATTTTGGTAAGTAATTCAGGGGTGACTAACATGTATGATCGATTAACCGGTTAAATTCAGGTGTCAAGTTCCGGGCTGCTACCGGTGTTTGGTTTCTTTTTTCAGGTTCTTTTTGAAGAATAACCCCATTTTCATGAAAAAAATCTTTAAAAACGAATTATTTTTAGAATTATATGTACATATGCCTCTGGGTTGAGTACGTTCATACAGTCTAAACGTACCCGGCCATGATTTCTGCCATGGTGGGTACCTCAAAAAGTAAATAGATTATCTTATGGTTAACCAGATATCCGTTCCATTTAGAAACACTGATAACGGTACCGGACTGATGGAGCATATCGGCCAGATTACCTCCCATAGAGACAGGCTTGTTATTGAGTTTGAAAAAAAAGATGCGATCCTGGGATTATACCAGACAGCAATCGAAACAGTGGAGGTGCCTCTCGGGATGGTGCTGTCGCTGGAACTGAAAAAGGGATGGTTTATAACAAAGCTCACACTGTCTGCACGGCAGATTAAGGCTATTGAAGAACTACCGGGACGTAATGGGCGGGACTGGACAGTTACAATTCGCAAAAAAGACCGGGAGGCAGCCGCCGACCTGGTCTCGGTCACGAATATGCAGCTTTCGGAGCTGCGGCTGAAAATGCTTGATGCCCCATTCGAAGACGAAGAATGAGTTGCATGGATGAGACATCAGACATGAGACATGAGACATGAGACATGAGACTTCAGATGTCTGAACGTCATGCTGGGCGCAGTCCTGAGCACGGCCTGAGCGCAGGCTGAGCATGGCCTGCGCGCAACGCAGTGAAGCCGAAGGGCGAAGCGAAAGCCGAAGTTGATGGGCGCAACGTAGTGTAGTCGAAGGGTGTAGTTGAAGCACGTGAGGGTTTTTTTAAAAAACCCCTCAGAGATATCCCTCGTTGACCAAAAGCTCAGCATTAAGTATAGCACCGCCTGCTGCACCGCGAATGGTATTGTGGCCCAATGCTATAAATGAAATATCGTACACACTGCCTTCACGGAGCCGCCCAACACTCACCTGCATTCCGTTGCCTGCTCCGGCGTGCCGCCCCGGCTGCGGGAATCTTGGGTCGTCGTACAGTTTTAGTGCAGTTTCCGGTGAGGAGGGCAGGTTCATTGCCTCCAGCGGATTCTTCCAGGTCAGAAGCGCCTCTTTTACATCGCTGAGCCTTGCAGGTTTGCTCGAAAATGTAACAGCCACCGAAAGCAGGTGCCCCTCGGTAACCGGAACCCTGACCGCGGTTGCCTGAATGGGGAAGTTGGCAGGTTTAATGGTTCCGTCGGCCTGTTTAGCACCCAGCAGCTTCATCGGCTCACTCATAATTTTTTCTTCCTCTCCACCGATGTAGGGAACTATATTACCGAGGATGTCAAGGCTCGGCACACCGGGGTAACCCGCCCCCGATACAGACTGCATCGAGGTCATAATAACAGATTTGATACCAAAGCTGTCATACAGAGGGCGTAATGCCATAACCAGGGGTACGCATACGCAGTTCGGATTGGTTACAATGAAACCGGTAGCGTTTGTACTGAACGTCTGCCGCCTGATCAGCTCGATGTGGTCGGGGTTCACCTCCGGTACAAGCAGGGGAACATCCGGATGTTCGCGGAAATTTTTGGCATTGGAGATAACCGGGATGCCGGCCGCAGCGAATGCCTGCTCGATTTCGGTAGCCACCGACGCATCAAGGCCCGAAAAAACAAAATCTACACCTCCCATGGCCTCGGGCAGGCATTCTGACACCGTCATCTTACCGACAGCATCGGGCATTTCAACGTTCTCGATCCAGTTTACGGCATCGCGATAGAGTTTGCCGGCCGAGCGCTCGGATGCACCCAGGGCCCCAATCCTGAACCAGGGGTGGTCCTGCAGCAAGCGAACAAATTTCTGGCCAACAGCACCGGTAGCTCCGAGTATCCCGACTTTAAAAGATTGCATGTATTCTGAAGTTCGAAGTGTTGGGAATAATTCACATTTGGTGAATAAGAACCGCAAAGATAAGAATTTTCGTCACCACTCAATATCAGTAGATCGTGGTTGTATAAATTCTACCTGAGGTTCGCCCGGATATCAGCAAACAGATCATCATAATGCTTCGTGTCGCGAACAGGCCTCAAAATCGGTTCACCGCTGCGTATATCATAAGATGACTCGGGAACCTCCGGCATCTCCTCAAGGATATCCAGTTCCAGGAGGCTGGTTGCATCATCAACACGAGTAAGCTTGGCGACTATATGAATGGCCACGGCTGTTCTTGGATTATATCCCTCAAACATAGATCCGAGCAGGTTGCTGTTTCGGGTAAAACGGTATACGGCTTCGATGGTTCCGTTTAACTCGTTACTGTGATTTACAATAAATCCCTGACTGTTGATAACAGCTAAAGACGTATTGAAGATTGTGCTGTAATCATGGTTTATAACCTGTGTTTTCGATTTTTGCACTTGCTGTTTAGATATTCTTTTCGTGGCGCAAGAAGAAAGGACTAAGCCCAGCATAATCAGAATTGCAGTTTGACGTACCATTTAATGTAAGGTCAGGTGATTATTGTTTCCGAACAAATGTAGTTCAGTTAGTCATGTTATTCTGCCCGGCCGGGCCAGGTACCCCGCCTGGGATTTTGTCAATATAGTTTTAACAGTACTTTTATAAAATGAATCATCAAAATTACATATATGACAAGTGATTCATGTTGAAGGACATCTTTCAGCAGTTGGAAGACTATGATTCTGCCCCGGTTTGCTCTGCCCTTGTTTTGATATCCATGAAAATGGTATCGTAATGATGGCTTCGACGAACCACTCTGGTAGAGCCTTGATCAATCCTGGTATTATAGGAGGTTTGCGGTGGAGGAAACGATTCCAGCAGTGTAATTTCAATGAATGTACTTTTGTTGTTGAGTTCCTTCAGATTGGCATCGATTCGCATGGATGTTGCAGCACGCGGATTATAGCCCTCAAAAAAATCACCGTGAAAATCGCTGTTACGTGTAAAACGGAACTCGGCGCTGATCTGTCCTTGCATTTTGTCGATCAGGTTTACATAGAATCCCTGTTCGCGAAGTGCAGATATGGTAGAGTTGAAAACAATATTGAACTCGCTGTTAATCACTTCTGTTTTAATCTCCTGAAATTCGGCGTCGGTCTGCCGGCTTCCGGCACAGCTGATCAAAAGCATACTGATTAAAAACAAGGAAATAGAAAATCGATTCATGTACATGTAGATGATAATAGTAAGAAGATTAGAGGTGTGCTAAGCGATAATAGCTGACGTGAATTTCAGAATAGTTTAGCCGTCCTGGTTGAAGAAATTTTGACCATTAAATACGTTACTAATATAGTGAGATAGGGACGTAAATTGAATGCGTTTACAACTTTTTATGATTTGCGCCGGCAGGTTTTCAGATAAATATGGCATGCGGATCATGTTAAACCGGGCAACGGCTCTGCCTGCACATAGCCAGGGAATCACAAAAGCAGGTGATTTTTAGTGCAGAACGTACGGGGATGTACAGCTATTATTCGAAACAGCTTCTCCCTATATTTGGCAGCAGATATTTGGCAACAGGACTTTACTCATGTTTAAATTCGTTTTATAAGAAATGGCAGAACTTTCAGGACTCGATAAAATTGTATCGCTATCAAAAGCGCGGGGATTCATTTTTCAATCATCCGAAATTTACGGCGGCCTCGGAGCCGTGTACGATTACGGGCCGCTCGGGGCTGAGCTCAAGCGGAAGCTGAATTCGGTATGGTGGTCGGCCATGACCCAGAGGCACGAGAATATTGTAGGCATCGATGCGGCCATTCTGATGCATCCCAAGGTATGGAAAGCCAGTGGCCATGTCGACAGTTTCAATGATCCGATGATCGACGATAAACAGTCGAAGCGGCGCTACCGGGCCGATATCCTGATCGAAGACCACATTCGCAAGCTGCGGGCCAATGGCGATGATGCCCGGGCCGACGAGGTACAGCACCTGCTCGACACTACCGGAACGCGTAAAAGCCTGACCGCCGACCTGTACGATATCATTATGGAGGAGCAGATCAAAGGTCCCGATTCGGGTGCTTTCGACTGGACTGAGGTGCGGCAGTTCAACCTGATGTTCAAAACCCAGTTCGGGGCTACTGCCTCGGGCGAAGATGATACGGTGTATCTGCGTCCGGAGACCGCGCAGGGCATCTTTGTGAATTTCAACAATGTGATGAACACCTCGCGCACTCAACTGCCGTTTGGTATCGCTCAGATTGGCAAGGCGTTCCGCAATGAAGTTGTGGCCCGCCAGTTTGTGTTTCGCATGCGCGAATTCGAGCAGATGGAGATGCAGTATTTCGTAAAGCCGGGCACCGACGATGATGAATACGACAACTGGAAGCGTGATCGGCTCGAGTGGCACAAAAGCATCGGCATCAGGGAGAAGAACCTGCGTTTTTCGGATCATCCGGTCGACAAGCTCGCCCACTATGCCAAATCGGCGACCGATATTCAGTACCATTTCCCGATCGGCTGGCAGGAGGTTGAGGGCATCCACAACCGGACCGATTTTGACCTTACCCAGCACCAGGAGTTTTCGGGCAAAAAACTCGAATATTTCGACCCGCAGACCCAGGAGCGGTTTGTGCCATATGTAATTGAAACATCCATCGGTCTGGACCGCTGTGCACTCATGGTGCTCAGCGATGCCTACCGCGAAGAGGAAGTTTCCGGCGATAAAGAGGGTTCAACCGAAACCCGGGTGGTGCTCAAAATGCATCCGAAACTGGCCCCGATCACCGCAGGCATTTTCCCGCTCATCAAAAAGCCGGAACTGATCGATGTAGCCCGGAAAATTCAGAAAGACCTGACCGAAGATTACAAGGTTCAATACGACGAAAAGGGTTCGATCGGCAAGCGCTACCGCCGTCTCGACGAGGCCGGAACACCGTTCTGCATCACGGTCGATTTCGACGGGCTTGAAGATCAGACCGTTACCATTCGCGACCGCGATACCATGGCCCAGGAGCGTATTTCCTGGGACAGAGTTGGTGAAGTGATCCGCGATGGGATCAAAAAATGGAAACCTGCCGATTGACAGGGAATGCGGCATGGCATGTATGATGTTCTGCCTGGTACCATGAGTGATTTAACGCATCCGGCAAAGCACCCGCCAGAACACCCGGTCATTTTTTTTGACGGTGTATGCAATCTGTGCAACGCCGCGGTCAATTTTATCATTGACCGCGACAAAAACCGGATGTTTCGTTTTGCGGCCCTGCAGTCGGAAACCGGTTCCGCCTTTCTGCGACGACACAATATGGATGAAAACTCTTACGATACGTTCATCCTTGACGAAGGTGATACCTGTTATACGAGGTCGGATGCGGCCCTGAGAATTACGCGGCAACTGGACGGAGCCTGGCCTTTATTATATGGATTCATCATCATACCGCGATTTCTAAGAGATGCTGTTTACCGCTATATTGCAGGGAATCGTTACAGGTGGTTCGGCCGCAGCGAACAGTGCCGCGTACCCACACCGGAGTTAAAAGAATTATTTTTACCTTGATACACGTTTTTACCTTGATACAAGCTCATTCGTTACTGAAAACCGAATTCCACATACAAACATGAAGGTTATCGAATTATACGATAAGGCCAAAGAACCGCTGATCTCCTTTGAGATCATCCCCCCGAAACGGGGCGGCTCCATACAGACCGTGTTCGAAGCGCTCGATCAGGTGATGCAGTTCAATCCGCCCTTCATCGATGTGACCTCCCATGCGGCGGAGGCCTATTATGAGGAACTCGGAAATGGCAGCATGAAGCGGCATATAAAAAGGAAGCGTCCAGGTACAATCGGCCTGTGTGCGGCCATTAAGCACCGGTACAATGTGGAGCCGGTACCGCACATCATCTGCAAGGGCTTTACCCGCGAGGAAACCGAAGACGCGCTGATCGAGCTGAACTACCTTGGCATACAGAATGTGCTGGCGATTCGCGGCGACGATCCGGGTTCCGCCAAACCACATCACAAAAACCGGGAAACCAATGAATATGCAGTAGATCTGGTAAGGCAGATTGGCCGGATGAACAACGGCGTGTATCTTGAAAACATGCTGGAGGCCAGTAAAACCGATTTTTGTATCGGCGTTGGTGGATATCCCGAGAAGCACATCGAGGCCCCAAACATGAACTGGGACCTTAAGCGACTGAAAGAGAAGGTGGAGGCAGGAGCCGACTACATCGTAACCCAGATGTTTTTTGACAACCAGTACTTTTTCGATTTTGAACGCAAATGCAGGGAGGCCGGCATCACGGTTCCCATCATTCCGGGGCTCAAGGTTATTACCAAAGCCAGTCACCTGACCATGTTGCCAAAAATTTTCCATTTAAACATCCCCATTCCCCTCTCCGACGAGATTTCATCGAGCCCCGACAGGGCCAGGGAGATCGGAATCGAATGGTGCACGCAGCAGTGTGCAGAATTGCTGGATGCCGGTGTTCAGGGCCTGCATTATTATATTATGTCGAACCCAAGCCCCGTTGTAGAGGTCATTAACCGTTTACCCGTATCCGGCTTTTCCAATGCGTTTACAACCGGCAAGTAACATATCTGAAGTAACAGCATGCGAATCCGTGGTTACTGATCGCAGCATTGCCTCATCGGTCCGGTTTGCACCGGCAACTTCCGGTAAGCGGCCGGCCGTTCCGGTTGCATACCTGATAGTGCTTCTGCTGGCAGCAGGCATGGCATTGCAATCGTGTGCTTCGACTGAACCGGCCACCATGGGACCATCACCCAGTGAAATGGAGCAGCGGCTGCTCAAGGCGTTCGACCACTGGAAGGGTGTACCCTACCGGCTGGGCGGCCAGACTACATCGGGCGTTGACTGTTCTGCGTTCATTATGCTGGTTTACCGCGACCAGTTCAACATGAACCTGCCCCGAACGACCGATCAGCAGCTCAATTTCGGACAGCAGGTATCGGCCAACCGGCTGCGGATCGGCGATCTGGTATTCTTCCAGACCGGACGCAATACCCGGCATGTGGGAATTCTGCTTAGAGATGGCAGGTTCATGCACGCGTCCACATCGCAGGGTGTGATGATATCGCACCTGAGTGAAACCTACTGGAACCAGCGTTTTATTCAGGCCAGAAGGGTGATGTAAAGTCTTTTTTTAGCAGCCAGGTAACAACGAAAACCAAGTAGCAAGCGAGCCATGCAATTATTAGTGAACATTGATCACGTAGCCACCCTGCGGAATGCCAGGGGTGAGGGCCGGCCCGATCCGGTAGAAGCCGCCCGCATCAGCGAGGAAGCGGGGGCCAAAGGTATTGTATTCCACCTCAGGGAAGACCGCCGGCACATCCGCGATGAGGATGTACATCGCCTGAAAAAGACTGTGAAAGGCCTGCTCGACTTCGAAATGGCCGCCACCCCCGGCATGATGGATATTAGCCTGCAGGTCGCACCCCACCTGGTAACACTGGTGCCCGAGAGCCGGGAAGAACTTACAACTGAGGGCGGCCTGCTCATGCGAAGCGTATACGACGACTACAACAGAAGGGTGGTGCCGCGTTTCAAGGAGGCAGGAATAATGATGAGCCTGTTTGTAGATCCTAACATGGAGGATATAGAACTCACCCACAGGCTCGGCGCTGAGGCCATCGAGCTGCATACAGGCACGTATGCCAACGCGGATGATTCACAGAAAAAGACCGAGCTGAAACGGCTCCGCGATGCGGCGGAATACGCACACAGCCTGGGTCTGAAGGTGAATGCAGGTCACGGGCTCGATTTCGGTAACATCCGGCCCCTGCTCGATGAAGTTCCCTATTTGAACGACATCAGCATTGGTCACGCCCTGATGTGCGATGCCCTGTTCAACGGGCTTGCCAACAGTGTGGGGCGGATGGCCGCCATTATCCATGACCATCCGGGAGCAGCCGGGAAGTGACCTGCCGCACATTTCACGGCAATTTCCGGATCCGGATGTTCAAATCACTAGACAATGCTTATGGAAGAACACGAAGCAGGGCAGCATAAATCTGGCTACATTGCCATTATCGGCAAGCCGAACGCGGGTAAATCGACCCTGCTGAACCAGGTGATGGGCATCAAGCTGTCGATCGCCACCCACAAGCCGCAGACCACCCGTCACCGCATTCTCGGCATCTATTCCGACGACGACTGCCAGATCATCCTGATGGACACCCCCGGCGTGATCACGCCAAAATACAAGCTGCAGGAGGCGATGATGGCCTTCGTGGACCGGGCCCGTACCGACGCCGACATCGTTCTGCACGTGGTGGATGCAGCCGATCCTGAACTCTACGATGCCGAGAACGAGCTACTCGACCGCATCAGCAAACCGGTGCTGCTGGTGCTCAATAAATCGGATTTGGTGAGCGAGGAACAGGCCGGCGCGATCGTAACCGGGCTGCGGGCTGGCCGTGAATACGCGGATGTTCTCATCGTGTCGGCGCTGACCGGAGCGGGAACGGATGCCATGCTCGACACCCTGAAAGCGATGCTGCCCCCGGGCCCGCCGTTCTACCCGAAAGACCAGCTGAGCGAGGCGCCCGAGCGCTTTTTTGTGTCGGAGCTGATCCGCGAACAGCTTTTCCTGCAGTACCGTCAGGAGATTCCCTACTCATGCGCAGTCAACATTGTGGACTTCAGCGACGACGAAGACCTGACGCGCATCGACGCCGAAATTGTGGTGAACCGGAACTCACAGAAAGGGATGATCATCGGCAAGGGCGGTCAGGCCCTGAAAAAGCTCGGAACCGCGTCCCGGGCCACCATCGAGCAATTCCTCGACCGCAAAATCTACCTTGCACTACACGTGAAGGTTCGCGATAAGTGGAGGGACAACGATACCTTTATTCGAAGCTACGGGTATGGGGGCGGGTGAAGCGGACTTGTATGGGGATGGATAAATTCAGAACAGTTTTTCATTATTTCATTAATAATTCAACCGGTTGTTCATCGTTAAACTGAATGTCGTTATTTTATTTCATCAAATAAATTAAACGGTTAAATGGTCCTCCGTTCCAGAGCTGTGATGTATCAACGTATTAGCGATTTTCAGAACCATATATGAAGACGTCAGAAACTGACGAACTAAATCTCTTTCTAACCGACAAAAACGGTAATAAAAGCTGGTATGCGCTCTATGCCAAACCGAGATCGGAGAAGAAGCTTCGCGACAGGCTCGTTGAGAAAGGCATAACCACGTATCTGCCCCTTCAGAAGCAGCTACGGCAGTGGAGTGACCGGAAAAAGTGGGTGGAGGAACCCATTTTTCGTGGGTATATTTTTGTGAAGGCCACTGAGAAAGATTTTCAGTCGATCCTGAACACGCCCGGAACGGTCAATTTTGTCCGGTTCGGAGGCAAACCGGCCCAGGTCGATGCAAGCCAGCTTGAAGCCGTACACCGCATCATCAACTATGCCGACCACTATGATGTGGATGATGTCGATTTTGCCAAAGGGGAGAAGGTGCGGATCGATTTCGGGTCGCTGAAAGGCATCGAGGGAGAGTGGATCTCATGGCGCGGCCACAAACGGGTGGCGGTGCAGATCCATCAGCTCGGCCGCCTGCTGGCAGTGGAGGTGCCGGCCGCGCACGTGGTGAAGGTGGGACATGAGACATGAGACACAAGACACAAGACGTGAGACGTGAGACGTATTGGGTACGGTTAATTCCGCGATCCCAGCCAGACAATGGAGAGTGTTCAGAAAAGTGTGTCAAAATCATTAACCTTAAAAAGGTAAGAACCAATGACACATCCTATGAATAAAGATAACGATTTTGACTGGAAGACCTTTGAGCAACAGGCCATAGCCCGGTTGTTAAAAGGGGAAGAGTTAACCGGAGAAGACGGGATCTTAACCCCACTGATCCAGCGGCTGCCAGGGCTTATTGCACATCGACATGCCCCGTGACCGTGACGGCAGTTTTGATTCCGGAGTGTTACCCAAGCGCAAAACCAGCCTGGGTGAGGGACTGGATAACAAGATTCTGGCCTTATACGGGCTGGGCATGAGTTATTCCGATATCCGGGCCCATCTGGCCGAGATGTACGGATTAAGCGTGAGTGAGGCGGCCTTAACGGCCATCACCGACAAGGTTGTCGATGAGCTCACGCAATGGCAGGGCCGGGTACTGCAGCCGGTCTATCCGTTTGTATGGCTGGATGCCATACACTATAAGGTACGCTATGAGGGCCGGGTCATCACCCGGGCTTTGTACACAGTACTGGCTCTGGGCCTGGACGGGCATAAAGAGCTTTTGGGCCTGTATGTGAGCGAACATGAGGGGGCCCGTTTCTGGCTGGGCGTACTCTCGGATTTGCAATCACGTGGGGTCACCGACATCTTTGTGGCCAGCATTGATGGGTTAAAAGGCTTTCCGGAGGCCATAGTGTCAGTTTTCCCGCATACCCGCGTGCAACTGTGCCTGGTGCACCAGATGCGCAACAGCCTTCGGTTTGTCCCTGATAAAGATAGAAAGCCGCTCAGCCGGGACTTGAAGCAGGTGTACAAGGCGTCCAGCCGGGAGCTGGCCCAAGCCGCCTTCCAGAGCTTTGAGACCAACTGGGGCGGGAAATACCCGATGATTGTCAAAAGCTGGAAGGCCAACTGGGATCAACTCATGGAAATGTTTGAGTATCCTGAAGAGATCCGGCGTATGATTTACACCACCAATCCGGTGGAGGGCGTTCATCGTCAACTGCGTAAAACAACCAAAACCAAGGGTGCCTTCGTCAGTGATCAGGCTCTGCTCAAGATCATTTACCTCACCTACAAACGCATCAGTAGTAAATGGAATGCTGTACCAAGGAATTGGGGATTAGTGCTACAGCAGTTATACTTGCTATTCCCCGATCGATTACCACCGATCAATCAATGACACACTTTAATGAACACTCCCAGACAATGCAGAGTCGAGGCTTAAGCCTCGACTCTCATATTTGAAATATAATCAATAATTTAATACGATATCTTGTGTCTTGTGTCTTGTGTCTTGTGTCTCATGTCTCATGTCTTGTGTCTCATGTCTTGTGTCTCATGTCTTGTGTCTCATGTCTTGTGTCTCAATACTAACTCCCATTTACTCCCGCCTTAGAAAGGCGCAAACCGCTTCCGTGTACGTCGATGTGTTTCCCGTGCCGCCAACGTCGGGGGTGCAGACGCGCTTGTCGGTGAGGGTGGCGTTAATGGCCTTCTGGATGCGCAGCGCGGCCTCGTGTTCGTCGAGGTGGTTCAGCATCATGATGGCTGAAAGCAGCAGGGCGGTGGGGTTGGCTATATTTTTCCCGGCGATATCGGGTGCGGAGCCGTGAACGGCCTCGAAGATGGCACAGTCGTCGCCCATGTTGGCCGATCCGGTAACGCCGAGTCCGCCCACCAGGCCGGCAGCCAGGTCAGAGATGATGTCGCCGAACAGGTTGGTGGTTACGATAATGTCGAACTGCCAGGGGTTGATCACCATCTGCATGGCCAGGTTGTCGATGATGATGTCGCGGTACTCAATCTCAGGGTACTCTTTTGAGATCTCGTTGCCAATCTGCAGAAACAGGCCGGTAGATATTTTCAGGATGTTGGCTTTGTGGGCGAGTGCCACTTTTTTCCGGTGCTGTTTGCGGGCAAATTCGAACGACGCCCTTATAACACGTTCACTCCCTTTGCGGGTTATTACCCCGGTCAGCTCGGCCTCTTCGTTTTGAACAGCCCATCGCTCACGGCCTATGTACAGGCCCTCGGTGTTCTCCCTGAAGGTGATCAGGTCAATGTCTTTGAACGGCGACTGTATGCCGGGCAGTGACCGTGCCGGACGGATATTGCTGTAGAGATTGAACAACTGACGCAGCATCACGTTGGCCGACTTGAAGCCTTCGCCAACGGGCGTTGTGAGCGGGCCCTTGAGGGCAACGCGGTGGGTGCGGATCAGGTCCACGGTCTCTTCGGGAATCTGGTTACCGGTCTCTTCCCAGGCCTGCATTCCGGCAACGGCTTCTATCCAGTTAGTGGGTACACCCGAGGCATCAATAATCTGCTGTACGGATTTTGTTATCTCTTTACCTATCCCGTCGCCCGGGATTACCACTACGTTGTGCATGAATGTTGGATCAGGTGTATTAATTTTTGGTTCCAAAGGACGGGCTTAAAATAGCAAATTCAGTGCAATGATACAGGTAGATCGTCCTGATGATCGGCCGGGCAACGTAGTACTGAGTACGCTATAAATGGATGTTCTAAATAGCGGCTCTGCGGATATAAAAACCGGTAAGTGTGGCCAGCCCGGTCACACTGCCACCGATGAGTCCGCCTATCAGTATGATGCCCCATCCGGGCACGGGGAATAGCACAGCCAGTCTGTCGAGTAGAATTCCGTAGTTCAGGGTATTCAACAGGATGGTATAAATCCACCAGATCAGAGATACGGCCAGGAATCCGGAAAAAAAGGCCTCCCTGCCGGATCCGGCAAGGATGATCCCGACAAAAAATCCGGGAAAAACAATGCACCACCACGGCAGCACAAACTGAATGAGCAGGGTTGCGATGAGGATTACAAGGAATGCCATAAGATTACCGGATAATTAATGTGTAGGCTGATTCTGCTTTGGCATCTTCCTCAGTCTGGAAGAGCCGGAGCGGGTAGTAACGTCCGGCGCCCCAGTCGTCGATGAAATTGTCGTACCGGACTGATCCGGGATTACCGCTTTGTCCGCCGGGGTAGATGCCATACGCCACAAGATCATCCTCCATGGAGACGATCATACGCCAGGAGGGTCCGTTGGTATTGCGCGTGGCGTTCACCGATTCGGCACCGCCCCCGGTGAATATCTTCCGGCTGAAACCGGGGATACGCGCCAGGTGATTCACCACCGCGCCCTGATGGCTGCCCCAGAGCCACTCGGGCCCCGGATCCCCATACCGGTATTCCAGTTCATCAACAGCTTTATGAAAAGCGGCTGTTACTATGGTTTCAAAGGTGGTAACCGAATCGCCCCTTGTCGGATTCAGGTAGGGCGAACCGGGCTCTTCAAGAATGAGCTGAACCGTCCGGTTTCTCGATGGCCGGCGCATGTACCGCCCGTCGCCGTATACCGGCTGCCAGATGGAGGCAAACAGGTTGTCCCAGAAAGTGTGAAAAATAGTCGGGGCCACGTCGTCGGCGTCGTTAATGTAATTCCAGCCATCAATCTTGTTGTAGGCATAGAAAGAGGTGCCTGCAAGCGAGTGCACGTCGATGTGTGGCAGCAGTGCAGGCAGTACGGTCTCTGCATGCAGGCTTTTGTTGTCGAGCTGAAGGCGCATCATCGTTTCGGGGGATGCGATGTCTTGTTCGTGCAGAAACTGATTGATACGTGCTCCGCGCTCATAAGGGGCAAAAAAACGCCCCATTTCATAAGGATAGGTGGAATTGGCCGGGTGCTGATTGGCCGAACTGACAAAACCCCTGGGAGGGTTTTTCACATAGGGTTTGTGATCGTGAGGAATGTACTCCTGCCAGTCGTACAGCGGATCGGAACCATCGCTTACGAAATGGCCCTGGCCGGGCCAGCGTACAGGGAATTTGCCATTCGACCGGAGGGATATGTTCCCGGCTTTGTCGGCATAGGTGAAGTTCTGAGCGGGGTTCCGGAAATGGCTGATGATCTCCGTGTACTCATCATAATCCCGTGCCCTGTTCAGGTGGTAAAACATGTAGAATTCGTTCGAGGGATCGTGGGCAGTCCAGCGGAGGGCGTGGCCGCCGGGGATGTAGTTCATGGTAACATCCCCCCGGCTATCGTTCACCACCGGACCGTGATGGGTGTAGCGAACGGTATCGACTACCGTTTTGCCGCCCCTCACATGTATCTCCTCCGCACGCTTCTCAACCGGTTTCCACTGATCGTTGTGGTAATATTCGCTGAGGGTATCGTCGCGGAACCGGATTTCATAGATATCCATCACATCGGAGCCAACATTGGTGTACCCCCAGCCGAGATGGTCGTTGAAACCCACTATCACCATGGGTACCCCGGGCAGGCTTACACCGTACACATTCACACCCGGGGCGCTGAGCTGAACTTCGTACCAGATGGAAGGCAGGTTCAGTTCAAGGTGCATGTCGTTGGCAAGGAGCGGACGCCCGCTTACGGTACGGTCGCCGTGAACGGCCCAGTTGTTGCTGCCAATATCGTGATCGGGTTCCCGGATGAGGGAACTTTGCAGCAGCCCCGGCTCAAAGGGAGTTTCGGGAGCCTGTACGGTGAGAGGCTCGAAATCCCACGCGTGGTCAGGCGGTATGATCGGATCAATATCTCCCGGGTGGGGCGGGAAAAATTTTTCGACGAATTCACCGCCCAGAAGCGCATGTGTATTGCTGAGATGAAAATCGGAAGCAAACCCCGACAAAGTGTACGACATGTTCATGAGCAGCAAGGCAGATTTGAGGGGTGTCCACTGCTCCGGCCGGTAATTCAGAAGTTTGTACTCAACGGGCCTTTTTGACAGTTTAAGCTTGTCTATCCAGGCATTCACCCCGTCGGTATAGGCATCAATGTTCATGGCCGAAAGGCTGTCGGCCATGAAATATGCGAGGCGACGTTCTGCCCCGTACACCATGCCGAGTCTGCGCTGGTTACGGTCGTAACCGAGGGCCTGTTTCCCCACAATTTCACTGAGTCTGCCCGCGGCCGCATGTGTCTGGAACTCCATCTGCCAAAGCCGGTCGCGTGCGGTTACGTAGCCCTGGGCAAAATAGAGGTCACGGTCGCTGTCGGCGAATATGTGAGGTACGCCCCGCTCGTTGTAATAGATCCTGATTTCTCCGTCGCGCCCTTTTATGTTAATACGCTGGTCTTTTGGGATAACGCGCGATTCGGCATTCTGCCATACACCCCTGAACGGGTTCAGAACTTTGCCAAGAGGTGGTACGTCACCCCATTTCGTGTTCAGACCGATTACCAGAATCAGGGTCAGCAAGAGCAATAGTGCCGGTCGGAGCCATTTCATAGATGATGTAGTAGATTAATTCCCGGATTAATGAGGAATGTAACCAACCGTACGATAAGCCGCACATATACGGGCAAAATTTTTTACATGATATTGCGACGGGATTTATGGCAGAAAGGCTGTATACGGGATGATAAGGGTGCCAGCGGCCTTTATTGGTGTCAGTGGCTTTTATTATGTTTCGGTCAGATTGCCCGATTAATTTAAACCGGCTTCCTGCAAGGACTCCTGAACGGCATGGGCAGTATCAGACCTCTGGTATTTATTTACATCCCTGTTGATCGCATCGAGAAGGTCGGCCGCATGGACTGTATTATGCTTGTGTATTACAGCCATCAGCTTGTCTTCTCCGTAGAGGTTTTTCGACGGGTCCATCGCTTCGGAATACCCGTCGGTGTAAAGTACGAGTGTGTCCTGCGCCTTCAGGTTGATGGTGTGCACTTCAATGTTATCCTCGAACCGGCTGTCGGCAACCATGCCAATGGCCAGTCCGGAGGTGTTGAGCAGTACCGGCTTTCCGTTCGAAGCGGTGCTGTAGATAATCGGGTTATGACCGGCGCGCGCAAAGGTAAACGTGTGGTTCTGAGTATCGATCACGCCGAAGATGAGCGACACAAAAGTACCCTTGTTTACATTTTTGCAGAACAGGAAATTCAGTTTGCTCAGGAACAATGCTGGTTCATGAGTAACACGGCTCAGCGACTGGATGAAACCCTTAACCAGGGTCATAAAGAATGCGGCCTGAATGCCCTTGCCACTCACATCCCCGATTACCACGGCCATACGGTGGTCATCAAGGTGGATGAAATCGTAGTAATCACCTCCCACTTCAGATGCGGCCCGGCAGTTTGCAGCCATATCAAGGGAGGGGAAGTAAGGTGTACGTTCCGGGAGGAACGAGAGCTGTACCTGCCGTGCGATCTCAAGCTCCCGCTCAATACGCTGCCGGTTGGCATGTTCATAGATATAGGCCGGTACAAATCCGGGCAGCTCGTCACCGCTTTTAAGACTGTGGATTCCCACAATGCCGATCGCTACCCACCCGGCAATAATCAGGGTGCTCAGGGAAAATTCCGTGATCCAGTGTGGAGGATGCGTCAGGAAAATAGTATAGGTAGGTATGATGAGGCTGGCGAAAAACAGGGATGCCACAACAGTTAGGGCGTCGTATCGCAGGTAGATCATGGCAACAACGGCACCGGTTACGGCCGCTGATATAATACTGAGCCACGGATTGGCCAGCCCTGGATTCAGGGGAAATGCCAGCGTCCAAACCACAATGGTGGTTATAAGAAAAAGGACAAGCCTCTGTTTTTCACCATAAACCATGGCCCCGAGAATGAGGTAAAGGCTGTAGGCGGTGTAAATGGCTATGAGTATCGCAGCAACCAGGTTTGATATGGTCTGGCCAAAAAGGAAATAGGTTTCGAAAGGATTGTTGTCTTCGTAGTAGTAGACATCATGGGGAAACGCCGACAAATAGAGCGCATATAATCCCAGTATAATCCCGCTCGCGAACAGGCCCTGCATAATGGCAATCCCGACCGGGGTATTGAACAGATACCCGGAGCGCGCCAGGTTCAGCGACCTGATCTTTTCCGGCATCACTCCGTAGGAGATGGAAACGGATGTGCTGGCCAGTATGAAAAAAAGAACACCGCCCAGGGCAGCCATAAAAAAGGTACCGATAAGCATTCCGATGATCACTTTAAAATCGGCCACACCAAAACTGGTGACATCGTTGAACGCACTAACCATGACCACACATGAAAGCACAAAGGCCCCGAGAAGTGTATCTGGCAATGCACTTTTACTGTCGATGAGCCGTAGTGTGAATCGCCGGAAAAAAACAATGATCGCAATGATACCGGTTATAACGAAACCGATACCGGATAATCCGGCCCAGAGCTCTTCACCGCCGAACTTTTCCCTGGGATTCAGCGGGTTAACAGCGTAATTCAGATTTAAGAGCTGACCTGTAACCGACAGGTCGAGAGTAAGCCTGATGGTATGGTCATGTACCGGTTCAACCGACACATACCGGACCCTCGCCTGGGTATTCGACCTGCCCGAGATTACCTGCATGGTATCGGTGCGGAACAGGTCTGGATCCCATCCGGTTTTGCCCAGGTGGAAGTCGGCCAGTTTCAGAAGATGATCCCTGTTCAGGATTCCGCCGGACGCAAGGGTATCGTTTGCGTGCAATGAATTAATACCGGAATCGGGCAGTTCACCGTGCATACTGAGATCAAACCTCAGCCTTGATGTGATCTGGTCGGGCGTTAGTCCCTGCAGGCCGGCATCGTTGTACACGGAGCCAAGCGGCAATTCGTCGAAAATACCGGGATTGAATATATGTGCAAGAGAATCGGGTTTATCGGTCGAAAATCTGACAACCCTGCCTCCGGCACCCACGCGTACCCCAAGGTTTACATCCCAGTTAACTTCGCTGGCCGATCCGCGGATAATCAGGTTTCTGATGTTGTCCTGCTGAACTGTCCAGTACATGACCGGGAGGGCATTCATGATATCCGACTCATAATGACGGTTGAATGACCGCCGGCCCATCTGATGCTGAAGCTGGGTTGATATGCTGTTATCCCGATAGAAACGTATACTTGCTTCATCGCCGAGAGACGTATAGCCGATCTCGTTTAGATAGGTGTTTGCAATTTCGGCAGCTTCCTTGCTGCTCACCCGGTTTGATGCGGCGCTGTCAGGATTCTCGGAGGGATAGGCGTAGAGAAAAAAAAGAAATCCTGCTGAGCCGATGATGAGCAACCATTTGTTCCAATTTAAACTCAAAAAAGATTTTCCTGACATCGCAGAGCCGGGTTAAGCTAAAGCCTGATTTTTCTGGTGTTGTTCATGTGGCTCAGTATACGAATTGATGCAATAGAGTTACATTTTTTTTTGAGGGAATCGCCAGCGCCCCCCGGGCCATAATCATAACCGGAAATGAACAACCATTACAGGTAAAACTGATTATTATTATAAAGGGTTTGGCGGAGCGACAGGCAGTTCGATCTTGAATTCGGCACCACCATCCGCATGATTGCGTGCCATGATACTGCCACGGTGGTTTTTTATTATACCGCTGGAAATGGCCAGACCCAGGCCCAGCCCAAATTCCCCGCCCGCCGATTTTGTGGTAAAATTGGCATCAAAAATCTTGCTCAGATAGTCTTCACGGATGCCGGGGCCCGAATCCCGGATGGTCACAAAAACCTTGTCGCCGGCCGACAACCCGCAGGTTATGATCAATCTGCCTTCATCATTCATGGCATCGCAGGCATTGCAAATGATATTTGTCCAGACCTGGTTCAGTTCACCGGGCATGCACAGTATATTGGGTACTTGGGCAAAGTGGCGTTCGAGCTCCACATGGTTCAACCGGTGGCCCAACAGCAGAAGGGTATCGTTGATGCCGTCGCGCACATCGGCCGACTCCCAGATGTGGGTATTCTGGCGGCTGTAGCTCTTCAGGCTCTGAACAAGATGCTGAATGCGCTGTGTGGAAATGTTGATGCTTTTGATAAAAACGCCCGATTCAAAAATCTGAAGCAGATGGTTAAACCTCTCCTTGTCTCCCTTTTTATTAATACCGGATACGATGTCAAGATGTGCATCATCCATTCTCACAAGTTTGCGAAGTTGTTTTCTGTCGAGGTTGGGGTACTCTTTGCTCAACTGATTAAGCCGTGAGCGTGCTATGTCGGTAGCAGGTGCTATTGCGTTCATCCCGTGTATAAAAAAATCGCGCTCTAACGACTTTCCTGAACTATTCTGCCCGGTTATCACCTCCGGCAGAGCGGTTGACAGAAAATCGACCGACCGCAGCAGTGCCGATGCCGGATTGTTGATTTCGTGGGCCAGGCCGGCCATAAGTTCACCAAGGGTAGCCATCTTCTCCTGGTTAACCATAAAATTCCGTGTGGATTCCAGTTCCTGCACGGTACGCCGCAGATGGTTGCGTTCCATCTGCAGCGTGTCGCTCAGGTTTTTAACCTCCACATGCAGAAGCACCATGCGCTTGTATCGGTCGGCGAGGTTGCCCACAATAAGGGATTGCAGTACATCGCCCAGTTCCGGAAATTCACGGTTCAGTGCCTGAACGTGTTTTTGAGTGGCAGAAAGTGTGGATACCCGGCTTCGGGCTACAACTGTGCTGAAAGCCGGCTGGCCGGTATGATACGAGAGCAGCCCGACCATCATTCCGGGTCCCATAATATCGACAGGAACTTGGTGCGGGGTTCCGTAGTGTTTGATTTGCTCAACGGAACCCTTAAGGATGATGATGAGCTGCCGGTTGGGCTGATTTTCACGAACAAGAACATCTCCGGGTTTGTAGTCATGCAGCAACTTGGTGAGAAACTCCGAATCGCGGAGCGCGGTCCGTATTTTCTCGACCAGCATCAGTGAATTCTGAGCTGTTTCATGAGCCAGATCTCCCATACCCTGTATCAAAGAAAAACCTCCGTCGGTTGCTTATGCATCACTCGGAAGACCCCTTTCACGCATGGCTTCCGACAGCTTTTCAGCGTTCAAAATGCCCATAAAGGGGAGCAGATTAGTAGTGGTTTTGATCACATAGGTGGTAAGTTCCTCACGGCAGATATCAACAAGGTCTTCCTTGTCCCAGGGCTTGGCTACATAGCGGTTAAGCCCGGCCTTGTTCACGGCTTTTATGGTGGCGTCGAGCCCGGCCTGCCCGGTAAGCAGCACCTTCCTGGTCTCTTTGGTCTCCTCCCGGCCCTGCAGTTCTACAAGCAGTTCCACACCGTTTTCTCCCGGTAGCACATGGTCGCAGAGGATGAGCCCGATCCTGTCGCCGTTTTCATGGATTTCATCAATCACTTTTCTGGCTTCATTCGCGGTTACTCCTACCTCGATCGGGAACACTACCTCCAGGGCGGAAATGTCGTTCACGATAACATCCAGCACTTCTGCCTCATCTTCAATGCAGAGAATATAAATAGTTGACATGGCATCATCTCCTTACAAATTGGTTCAGATCATGAACGGCCATACAAAGGTGGCAATAAGCAGCCCTACGACCAATCCAATTATACCAACAATAATACCCACTTTCACCATATCCGAGGTTTTCAGGAATCCGGTGCTCATGGCTATGGCATTTGGAGGGGTTGATATGGGCAGCATCATGGCTATGTTGCAGGCAATCCCGACAAAAATACAGGTAATGATCAGGTTAAAACCCTCACCGGCTATACCCGAGGTGCCGATACTGATGGCCAGGGGGATGATGAGGGTTGCGGTAACGGTGTTCGAAAGAAAGTTCGACATCATATAGGCCACCAGCCCGAATACGAGCAGCAGCATCAGTTTTGGCAGGGTTTCCCAGCTGATGCTCGATACGATCCAGGTAGCAAGGCCGGTGTTGTCCATGGCCACACCAAGGGCTATACCGCCGGCAACAAGCCAGAGTACATCCCAGGGCAGGTTGCGGATATCCTCTTTGGTCAAAACACTTGTTACGGTTAGGGCAGTGATGGGCAGAAAAGCGACCATGCTACTGGGTATGCCGTGCTGTGCCTCGGTGATCCAGAGGATTACCGTAAGGGCAAAAATTACATAGAGGGTGATGGCTTTGGCTGAGGTGTTGAACTTGCCCTCCAGCTTCAGCTTGAATTCGCTGAGAGTAGGCGGGAAGAGGTAACCAAGCGTAAACCAGCTCACCAGCAGCAGGATGATAACGATCGGCATTACCAGCAGCATCCACTCACCAAAGGGGATGGAAATACCCTGCTGGTTCAGCGCGGCGATAACGATAGCGTTGGGAGGGGTGCCTATTGGCGTGGAGATACCGCCCACGTTCGCGGCGATCGGTACCGAAAGGGCAAGGGCGGTCTTGAATCGGTCTTCGGGCGGGAACTGCGCCGTTATGGGAATCACAACCGTCATCATCATGGCTGTAGTAGCGGTATTGCTCATAAAGGCCGAAAGTATGGCGGTTACCAGCATCAGCCCGAGGGCAATATACATGGGCTTTTTGCCGAACGGTTTGAGCAGCACACTGGTCAGGTTTTTATGACAGCCCGGGTGCGTTGATTATGGCCACATCCTCACCGATTTCGGTTACCTGAACCTCAATACGGTTGGTTTTTTTGTCATCAATGCGTACGTAGACCGCTTCGTTGCCGTCGAGAGCACTTACAGGCACCTGCCAGAGGTTTTCCTGCAGGTTCACCGGACTCGATTCCGGCAGTGTCGATGCTTTGTAAACCGGACCCTGTGCACTCAGAAGCAGTACCTGCATCATAATGACCAGAAGGGAAGTCGAGTAGATGGGAATGGGTTCCAGCATCCAGAAACTGGCTGCCATCAGAAATATGCCAAGGGCCATATGCCCGGCAAACGACAGGCCGTCGAATTGAATGAAAAAAGGGAGGAGAAAGCCGATGAAGCCAAGGGCGAGGCCGGCGAGCCTAACCTTGTTTACCCCTTTTTTTCTTATGGTACGCATAATAGTTTAATAGTTAGAGTGCGTGAAGCACTTATGAGAGTTTCCGGCTTCTGGTCTGTCGTACTCGGATATGGCTTGAATTCGTCATCTTCTCTGTTTGCGGGCCGGTACGCCGATGTTAGGGTTGCCTTTTCAGGCGTCTATTAATACATTTTATAAAATCTAATAATGATGTATGAATTTATTGATTGCATAGGGTAAATGCAAGGGAATGTGTATGGTGAGGGGGGAAATGCAGCCCAGATGGGCTGCAGGAACGTCATGCCTGAGTATGGCCAGAGCGCAAGGAGGAGTACGACGATCCCCTAACGTCATGCAGAGCGCAGCCCTGAGCAAAGCGAAGGGCGAAGTCGAAGCACGTGGGCTCAGCGGTAGCTGGGCCCCGGGATGATTCATCTAGCATAATCGTGGATGTTTCACTAGCCGCCGGAAAGTTCATTCAGCATAATGAGCCGTGGCTCGGGGAGCGGTGCAGTGCCGGGCACTGCACACTTGGTTCGACTTACACTTCGCTTCGCTTCGTTGCGCTCACCATGACGTTGAGTAAACCATCATTTACGACAGGAGGATACCGGTGGTGCTGATCCGTTTTATAGCAAATGTATTGTGGTTTTTTGTGGGAGGCGGTGTTTTTATAGCTCTCGGCTATCTTTTGGGAGGCCTTGCCCTGTGTCTTACCATAATTGGTATCCCGCTTGGAATCCAGACTCTTAAGCTGGCAAGGGTGGGGGTGGCACCGTTCGGGGTCGATATTATTGAAATTCCGGGGCGTAATGGCAGTATCAACTTCATATTGAATATCATCTGGCTCATCTTCGGAGGCATCTGGATTGTGATCACCCATATAATTTTTGGCATCAGTACGGCTGTTACGATAATCGGCATCCCCTTTGCCATTCAGCACCTTAAACTTGCGGAATTAAGCCTGACGCCGTTCGGTAAAAGGATTGTAAGCTAACACCAATTAGGCCATTGATGTGAGCTCACAGGCCATTTAACTTGATAAATATCAGGAAATTGAGCAGATTAAATGAAAGCCCGTGAGTTTCCATGCTGTTTCTTTCCGGCTCGACAGCCAAAGTACTGTTTGAATTTATCCGTTCCCGCCTTATCATACCAAATCAGATGTTTACAGCATTCGGTTCTTCCGATGAAGATTAAAAGGGAACCCCGTTCAAATCGGGGGCTGTACCCGCAACTGTGATCCGCACCACCCCGGTGGTTAGGTTCCGGCCAACTCTGACGCCACTGTTCCGGCTCACCGGAATGGGAAGGCAGCCGGAACCAGGAGAGCCAGGAGACCTGCCGCGTTCTGTTTCCACTGAAAACTTTCGGGCTAAAAGTTTCAGTATGTTATTGACCAGAATACCCCTGCGAATTTTTTCGCTGCTAATCGTGTATGCACTCATGTCTGCTGAGGGATTGGTGCGCGCACAGGTCCCACCCGCACCGGAGCTGATGCCGGTGCCGGATTTGATCCGGATAGTGCCGCAACACCTCTTCAAACCCGGATTACTGAGATTTTTTTCCGGTACCGATGCAACCAGCATGAAAAGGAGCATTGTGCTTGGTGAAAAGCCCGTAGTACCCACCCAACTATCTGCAACGCTCCCCGATACCGTACACCTTGAGGAGATCCGGGTTGAGGCCACACGGCTCTTTCTCGAAGACCGCCTGCATGCGGTGCGCATTTACCGGGCCGACAGCACCCGGGCACAACACTACAGGGGGGCGCCACTCTCGTCGGTTATCGAAAATGAATTTCCACTGATGGTGCGTAATTATGGTCCGGCGGGCATCTCCTCGATTTCGGTGCGGGGCTTCGGACCCGGGCAGACTCAAATCCTGTGGGAGGGCATACCGGTGAATCATCCCATGGTGGGGCAGACAGATCTGGCCCTGTATCCGGCATCCACTTTCAGCTCGATCGAATTTGTGCCCGGTAACAGTGCGGCCGCCTACGGTTCGGGAAGCATTGCCGGTACGGTCCATCTGGGCAGCGGCTCCGCCTGGCGCGGGGCTTCGGTTACGCGTACAGTGGGTGACTACGGTCTGTCGCGTGCCGGCATGGACATCACCGAGGTGGCCGGGCCTTTTACGGTTTCTATGGGTGCATCTGGTTTCAGTACTCAGAACGATTATAGCTATTTCGACCGTATCAGGCAGAGGGATTCCCGCCGGGCCAATGCCGACAAAGAAGCGTTCAGCCTCAACGGCAGGGTAGCTTATGCGAACGGTAACTGGAAGGCCGGATCAGCGGTCTGGTCGGGCTATAACCGCGGCGGAGTGCCGGGATCTGTAATTGCCGGGCGTACGGCGGCCAGGCAGAACGATAACTGGCTCAGGTGGGCCGGAAATGCCGAATACAGACATAAAACTACGCGGTACTACACCCACGGTTATTACTCGCGCCACAATCTCGACTATCTTGATGAGCGATCCCGCATCGACAGCCGCAGTACAAGCCATGCCACAGGTCTGACAGCAGGATTGACCAGCTACATCAGCCGCAGGATAACGCTGAATGGACTGCTTCAGGGTGGCCGGCAGTGGATTGATACCAATAACTACGACCGTATCAGGGGGCGGACGTACGGAGCCGCTGCACTGACCGGTGTGGTAGAGCTGCCGGGAGGGTTCAGGCTGTTTCCCGGGCTGAGGTCCGACCTCTATTCCGATTTCGGCCTGGCACTTAGCCCCTCGATTGGCATCAACCTTGAGCTTTTCGACCATATTCTTACTCTGCGTGGCCAATACAGCAATGATTTTAGTGCACCGTCTATGAACGACCTGTTCTGGTCGCCGGGCGGCAATCCCGACCTGAAACCCGAACGGGGCATAAGCGTTGAGGCAGGCGTTTCCCTGGCCTGGAAATATCGGTCCCTGTTCCGTATCGCCCTCGACGGCACCGCGTACCGCACTACTTTCCGCGATGGAATCCGATGGTCGCCGGTGAGCGGATCGGTATGGTCGCCGGCGAATGTGGCCGGACTAATGGCCGAAGGGATTGAACTGAACCAGGAGTTTACCCTGTGGCTGGCCGGGGTAAGGCTGGATGTTTTCAATATGTGGATGCAGACCGGCATCTCATCCGATACGCCCAGGTTCGAAGGTGACCCGGCCGTTGGACTTCAGCTTCCGTATGTGCCTGTGCGCACGTTCAAAACCGGCATTTCGGTCAGCCACCGCTTTTTTACGCTGTTTGGCAACCGCATATATACCGGCGAGCGCTTTACCACGGCCGATCACAGCAGTCCGCTCGATCCCCTGGATTCCTTCACAGTGATCAATGCCGGGATAACGGCCACCGTGGGCTGGCGAAATTTCTACACAACAGCCGGACTCACATTCAGAAACATGTTCGACGAGGAGTATGAGATGATTGCATGGTACCCTATGCCACTGTCGAACAGGGAACTCAGCATCACCATCGGATACCGGCCAAGGAAGTAGCGAAATCAGGCGTATTGTGGCCGGGCCGGATAACAGATCAAATCAAAAAAAACCACCAATTAAACATAAAAAAAGAATAAAGATGAACATTTTGTTACGGCTTTACATCCTCTCACTGGGTATTTCTATCATTTTTACCGGGCCGGCAATGGCGCAAAAAGCTCTTAAAGGCATTTATGTAATCAATGAGGGGGCATTCCTTCAGGGTAACGCATCGGTAACCGGGTACGATGCTGGCAGCGCGACAGTGACACAGAACGCGTTTTTTGCCAAAAACGGGCGTCCGCTGGGGGATGTTGCCAACAGCGCATCCATCATCGACGACTACCTATACATCGTGGTTAACAACAGCCATGCGGTGGAGGTGGTCGATAAAAACGACCTGAGGTCGGTTGCCCGGATCGAAATTGACGATACCAACGGAGGAAGCCCGCGGCATCTGCTGCAGGTCGACGAAAACCGGGCTTTCGTGACCAACCTGTTCGACAACTCCATCTCTGTGATCGACCTGACCACGAATACCGTAACCAATACGTTCGCGGTAACCGGTTTCCCTGAAGGATTGGTAATGGCCGCAGGAAAAGTATTTGTGGCGCAGAGCGGACTTGGTGGCGGGAATTCGGTGGCCGTTGTGGATCCGGTTGCCATGGAACTGACCAACACTATTGAAGTCGGCGATAATCCGCAGGTGATCCGGGTGCACAGCAACGGCAGCGTGTGGGTGCTCTGCACCGGTGACTACGGTTTCGATGAAAGCTTTAATTACGATCCCGACCGGGAGACCTTCGGGGAGATACACATCATCGATCCTGCTGAGGAGACAACAATCAGGATTATTGAAATCGGCGGACATCCCACCGACATGAAATTTCACGGACCCACGGGAACACTGTATGTACTGAACAATGGAATTCAGGTTGTGAATACGGAAACGTTTGAGGCCGGAGATGAAAAGCTGATCAACCGGTTTCTGAACTCCTTTTCCATTATCGATACCGATGAGCCCATGCTGATCGGCGGCATAGCGCCCGACTTTAGTTCCGGAGGGAGGGCGGTAATGTTCAGTATGGAAGGTGTAGCTGCAGACAGCTTTGCTACGGGGATCGGCCCGAGGGATTTTGTTATGATGTATACTGAAAGCCCGGTATCAGTGAGGGATGATCAGGAACTGCCGGCCGCATTATCGCTGGGTCAAAACTACCCGAACCCGTTCAATCCAACTACGGTTATTCCGTTCGAACTGGAAGCCGCATCAATGGTAAGGCTGAGTGTGTTTGATGTGACAGGGGGCAGGATTGCAATAGTGGCTGACGGGAACTATGCAGCGGGTAGCCATACGGCGGTATTCAATGCGTCGGACCTTGCTTCGGGTGTATATATAATCAGGCTTGAAGCCGGCGGGAATGTTGCAGTCGGGAAAATGATGCTGGTCAGATAGCGGATTGACGGTTGCCACCAACGGCTTCCGCTACTGCATCCCCAGTACTTATTACAACTAAAATAGATAAAATAATATATAATAATTGACAGTTATAATATGATTATCACACAAATAATCTACTAAATATATTTCATGTATTTATATGAGAATATTCAGATGTTATCAAATTGTTAAGATGGCAGCAGATCAGGTAATATAAGTATCCGGATGTAAATATTTATTGTAAGCAAATGTAAGAAACGGTATCAGGTAAAATTCTATGTAGATGATTGTACGATAACAGATATCCACAAAATCCGGAAAACGATCCGCTAATCAGATAAAGAATATGCTTTTTACGTATTTCTACTGATAATTTATTAAATGATAAGGTTTAAAGAGGGCATGTCGCAATTAAACTCCATCAAAATGTTGATAATATTGTATATAAAAGAAACAAGGTGTGTTGTTTCAAGCCAGCAGTAAACGGGATGTCTGTACCGTATGAATTGTGCCGATGCATGCGGGCGGATGCCGTTTAAGAAAAAGCGCTATTTGTTAACAAGTTATCCACAATCGGCAACTGGAATGTTCAGGCATGAAAACTGATGTTTTTTGTCTACATTTTTGTTGAAAAGTTGTTGAAAAAAAAGGCACTTTTAATTTGTCCGGCGTCATGATGGCGTCTATATTTTGTTTCCAGGGTCAGCACACCCGCATAGAAAATCAGCAAGAAAAAACAACCCCGAACGCCCGCATAAACATGAAATTTACCCGTCATTACACCCAGGCCTCCTGGAACACCCCATACGACTCGCTTAACTTCGAGTCACGCAAATCAGAAATCAAAAATCCGGATGGTTCCACCGTGTTCATCATGCAGAATGTGATGGTGCCGAAAACCTGGTCGCAGGTGGCTACCGACATTATCGCACAGAAGTATTTCCGCAAAGCCGGTGTTCCTGTAAGAATGAAAAAGGTGGCCGAAAAGGGTGTGCCGAAATGGCTTCAACGGTCAGAAGCCGACGAGACCGCTCTGGCGAAGATTCCAGCCGATGAGCGCTACATCCACGAGACCGACAGCCGGCAGGTGTTCAGCCGCCTGGCCGGATGCTGGACCTATTGGGGCTGGAAGCACGATTATTTTGAAAATGAACAGTCAGCCAGGGTTTTCTACGACGAACTGTGCTATTCACTTGCCACACAGGCTACCGCACCGAACAGTCCGCAGTGGTTCAATACCGGCCTGTACTGGGCATACGGCATAAACGGTCCGGCCCAGGGCCACTATTATGTGGATGCCAAAACCGGCAAGCTGATGAAATCGGAGGATGCCTATACCCATCCCCAGCCCCATGCCTGCTTTATTCAGAGCATCAACGATGATCTGGTGAACGAAGGCGGCATTATGGATCTGTGGGTCCGCGAGGCACGTCTTTTTAAATACGGATCCGGAACCGGTACAAACTTCTCCGAGCTGCGCGGTTCGAATGAAAGCCTGAGCGGCGGCGGACGTTCCTCGGGACTTATGAGTTTCCTGAAGATCGGCGACCGGGCAGCCGGTGCCATAAAGTCGGGCGGTACCACCCGCCGGGCGGCCAAAATGGTTACGCTCGACCTCGACCACCCCGATATCGAAGAGTATATCAACTGGAAAGTGCTCGAAGAGCAGAAAGTGGCCGCGCTCGTTTCCGGGTCGCAAAACTGCGAAAAACATCTTAAAAATGTAATCAAACTGGCCCACAAGCCGGTAGAGATCGAAGGCCGGACCTACAACGGTGCCGTGAGCCGCGATCCGCTAAAAAACAAGGAACTGGCAAAAGCCATCCGTGAGGCCCGCCGCAATAACGTGCCGCAGAATTATATACAGCGCGTTCTTCAGCTGGCCGGCCAGGGTTACACCGATATCGATTTCGATACCTACGATACCGACTGGAACTCTGAGGCTTACAATACGGTGAGTGGCCAGAACAGCAATAACTCGGTGCGCATCCCCAATTCATTTATGGAGGCCGTAAAAAACGACGGCGACTGGAACCTGTACGGCCGCATCGAGAAAAAGACAGCGAAAGCCGAAGGCCGCGATCCCAAACCGATGAAAACCATCCGCGCCGCTGAACTGTGGGACCAGATCGCATATGCCGCCTGGAGCTGTGCCGATCCCGGGACCCAGTACCACGATACCATCAACGAGTGGCATACCTGCCCGGCCGATGGCGAGATCAAGGCCAGCAATCCCTGCTCGGAGTACATGTTCCTCGACAATACCGCCTGCAACCTGGCATCGCTGAACCTGATCAAATTCCACGATTTCGAGACCGGAATGTTTGATGTGGAGGGTTTCCGCTACTCCACCCGACTCTGGACGGTCGTTCTGGAGATTTCCGTTCTGATGGCACAGTTCCCGTCGAAGGAGATTGCCGAATTATCTTATAAATTCCGCACCCTCGGTCTCGGCTATGCCAATATCGGAACCCTGCTCATGGTTCAGGGTATACCCTATGACAGCAAAGAGGGCATGGCCCTGTGCGGCGCCATCACCGCCATCATGCACATGACCAGCTACGCCACCAGCGCCGAAATGGCCAAAGAACTGGGAGCGTTTCCAGGCTATGAGAACAACAGGGAGCACATGCTCCGCGTGATCCGCAACCACCGCCGGGCCGCCTGGAACGAATCCCCCGAAGAGTACGAAGGCCTCTCCATTCTGCCTCTGGGCATCGACGCGAGCATATGTCCTGATTACCTGCTCAAGGCCGCCCGCGAGGACGCCGACCGCGCACTCAAACTCGGCGAAAAGCACGGGTACCGCAACGCGCAGGTCACCGTAATCGCACCCACCGGCACCATCGGCCTGGTGATGGACTGCGACACAACCGGAATCGAGCCCGACTTTGCACTGGTCAAATTCAAAAAACTGGCCGGAGGCGGATACTTTAAAATCATGAACCAGAGCGTGCCCCACGCGCTCCGCAAGCTTGGCTACGATGAAAAACAGACCGACGAAATCATCAAATACGCCAAAGGGCACGGCACGTTCAAAGGCTGCCCCTCCATCAGTCATGCTAAGCTGAAAGCTCTCGGGTTTACAGAAGACAAGATCGAAGCCATTGAGTCGGCCCTGCCAGGTGCTTTCGAGATCAAGTTCGCTTTCAACCAGTGGACCCTCGGTGAGGATTTCTGCAAGGATGAGCTCGGCATTACCGACGAACAACTGGGCGACTGGAATTTCGACATGCTGAAACATCTGGGTTTCACCCGCCGCGAAGTGGAAGAAGCCAACGATTACGTTTGTGGTACCATGACCGTTGAGGGTGCTCCCCACCTAAAAGACGAGCACCTGCCAGTGTTCGACTGCGCTAACAAATGCGGCCGCAAAGGGCAGCGTTCTATTTCGGCCAAAGGCCACATCATGATGATGGCTGCGGCCCAGCCGTTCATCTCCGGCGCCATCTCCAAAACCATCAACCTGGTGAACGAGGCCGATGTTGAGGACTTCAAAAGTGCCTATATGCTCTCCTGGGAGATGATGCTCAAGGCCAACGCCCTGTACCGCGACGGTTCAAAACTGAGCCAGCCGCTGAACTCGATGAGCGAAATTTTTGATGAGATCGAAGAGGAGGAAGATGTAGCCAGGGCAGCAGTCGATCCCGAAACCACCCAGGCCCAGGATGTAGTCGTGAAGACCGCCGAGCGGATCATCCACAAATATGTGGCCCACCGCAAGCGTCTGCCGAACCGACGAGGCGGCTATACCCAGAAATGCAAGATCGGCGGCCAGAGTGTTTACCTGCGCACAGGCGAGTATCAAAACGGACAGCTCGGCGAGATCTTCATCGATATGCACCGCGAGGGCGCGGCCTTCCGGAGTTTGATGAACTGTTTCGCCATCTCTATCTCGCTCGGCCTTCAGCACGGTGTACCGCTCGAAGAGTTTGTGGATGCATTCGTGTTCACCAAATTCGAGCCCAGCGGATCAGTGATCGGCAATCCGCATATCAAGATGACCACCTCGGTGATCGACTACATCTTCCGCGAAATGGCCGTAACCTACCTCGGCCGCGAAGACCTGGCCCATGTAGCCCCTGAGGAGATCATGAACCGCACGCTGCGTCCTGCCGATGCACCCGATCCGAACGACATCCAGCCCGTGGTGCATGTAGCCCCCGCCGAACCGGTGGTGAACCGCGAGGCCCCGGCCGTTGAGGTGAACGATCCGGTGCCGGCTGAATCCAAATCAGCCGCGAAACCGTCGCCGTTCGTAGCCAAGTACAACCGTGCAAAACAGATGGGCTACACCGGCGACATCTGCGGCGACTGCGGAAGCATGACTATGGTGCGCAACGGCACCTGTCTGAAGTGCGAAACCTGTGGCGCCACCAGCGGGTGTTCTTAGAGTTTTCTACCCCATAACATGTGAAGGCCGTCCGGGTAGTACCGGGTGGCCTTTTTTATATCCGGGAAACGGTTTTTTTATTATATAGATGCCACTTTTTCCGGTATTGGTTCAATACATCGCTGGGCAGGCTGGGCAGGCTGGGCAGATTGGGCATGATGGGCATGATGAACAGGAAGTAGGTACGGATAGAGGTAATAGAGATTCAAATGTGAAAGACTGTCAAACACGCTTGCAGGATATATCAGCGTTATATCACAACCTGTATCTCATAGCTCAACCCACTCTCCGCCCTTGCGCGACGATTCGAAGATACCCTCCAGAATGAGTATATCCCTCAGCCCGTCTATACCGGGCACGATGGGTGCCGTATTTTCCCTGATCGCCAGTGCGTCGTTGTCCATCTGCCGGCCCTGCTGGTTGTCGGGGTCAGGAGGCAGCACCGTGCCGTCGCTGGTTTCGCCCTGAACGCCGCCGTACGACTGAAACGGCCGCAGGTTGTACCAGCCGTCGGTGCAGGTGATGTCGAGGTAGTTGGTTGATTTGCCGAAGGAGGTTTCGCATACAGCGGTAATACCATTGGTGAATCGCATCTCGAAATCGGTGAACTCATCAACATCCGCGTAGTTATCGCGTTCAGAGCGCATCACGCCCCTCACCGCAACCGGCTCCAGCCCGATGGCGTGCCGCGCGGCGTTGATCGGGTACACGCCCATGTCGTAGAGCGCACCACCGCCCAGTTCCGGTTTCACCCGCCAGCTGTCGGGCTGATGGTTGCCCCTGAAACCGGCGCCGGATCGAACTTCCGTAACGGCACCGTAGGTCTTCTCCCGCCCGTAACGGATAATGGTCTGCGTATTCGGTTCATGCTGCATCCGGTAGCCGATGGTCAGCTGAACGCGGTTTTTTTTCGCCGCATCAATGATCGCCTGGCACTCATCCACATCCATCGCCATGGGTTTCTCGCACCACACGTGTTTACCGGCCTCAGCCGCGATGATGGAGTATTCGGCGTGCAGCCCGGGTGGCAGTACAATGTAGATCACATCGATATCATCATTATTGGCCACCTCGTGCATGGTCTGATAATTGTACACATTGGCATCGGGTACACCATAGCGCTGCTGCCAATCGGAAATTTTGGACGGCGTACCGGTTACAATTCCACGAAGTTCGCAGTGCCGCGTGTGCTGCAGGGCAGGTGCAAGCACCCGGCCCGCGTACTGGCCAAGCCCCACCAGGGCCACGCCCAACTTGTCTTTCTTTTTGGGAATGAGAATGGATGGGAATCCCAGGGACGATGCCAGGGATATACCGGCGAGGGTGCTCCCGGTACGGCGGATAAATTCACGGCGGGAAATTCGGTTTGACATGGCGTTGCGGATCAGTGGTTAAATCCGGTTGTTCAGATGTTATTAACCCGATAAATCCTGGTCGTAGGGACATACAGGTATTGTTAAGTGTGCCCGGTTATATTACTTTGATTTCGTAACCTTATCAACAGAATCTACTGGTATGTTTAGTAATCGATCTGCTGCAAGTGAACTGCTTGTAATACTGGTGTTTACATTGTTTATTACCGGCACGCTGGTGGCGCAGCCCATCACTGAATCGGGCCGTTTGGTGAGTTGGGGATCGACAATTTTTCCGTCCAACAGCAATTCGGAATTTGTGTTGATTGCTGCTGGCTGGGGCCATAACCTGGCCCTTCGGTCCGACGGCAAAGTGATCGGATGGGGGAGGAATGGAACTGGCGTCAGGCAGATACCGGGTACAGAGCATAATATAGGTTCTGGTCAGAGTGCGGTACCTGCAGATATGGGCGCATCTATCGATATTGCTGCAGGATTTGCACATAGTCTGGTATTGTTAAAGGACGGAACAGTGGCATCCTGGGGAAGCAATGTGATAAAAACAGATACACGTGAAACCGATTATTCCCTGATTAATCAGGGTTCTGTTCCCGATGATTTGGAGAATTTCGATATCACAGCTATTTCAGCCGGAGCATATCACAACCTGGTACTGCGCTCAGATGGCACCGTATACGCATGGGGATTTAATTCACGGGAACAAATTACGGTGCCACCCGGCCTGGATGATGTTATAAAAATTTCCGCCGGAGGACTTCATAATCTGGCCCTGCGTTCAAGTGGTACGGTTGTGGCATGGGGCAGTAATGGTGGTGGTGAGAGTACGGTGCCGCCGGACCTGATTGATGTTGTCGACATAGCTGCCGGTTTCTCAAACAACATATTGAGAGGTGATCCATCACATAGTCTGGCTCTTCGTTCCGATAGTACGGTAATAGCATGGGGGAATAATGATTCCGGTCAGAGTCAGCCGCCGGCCGGGCTACGGGATGTTATAAGCATTTCGGCAGGTTCTGCACACAGCCTGGCCCTGCGTTCCAATGGTACGGTTGTTGCATGGGGGAGTAATCAATACGGCCAAAGTGACGTTCCCAAGGAACTTGAAAATGTGATACAGATTGCTGCGGGTTCCTCACATAGCCTGGCCCTGCTCTCAGATGGATCCATTGTTGCATGGGGATTGGACAGCTACGGGCAGAGTACGGTGCCGGTTGAACTCGACATCACGCAGATTGCAGCCGGTGCCTATCACTATCTGGCACTTCAAACAGATAGTACAGTCTTCGCATGGGGATTGAATGATTATGGGCAGAGTACCCCACCCGTGGGCCTGGATGATGTAATCGCAGTGTCGGTGGGTGACAGACACAGTCTGGCATTGCGTTCCGATCGTACGGTAGCAGCCTGGGGTAGTGATTCATTTGGACAGAGTACTGTCCCCGCCGGGCTGGACAATGTGATTGCTGTAGCCGCAGGAGGGTGGCACAGTCTTGCCCTGAGTTCCGGCGGAACCGTTACCGCCTGGGGCCGGAATCAGTTTGGTCAGGCTGATGTACCAGAGGAACTCGTCGATGTGATCATGATATCCGCAAACGGTCACACCAGTCTTGCCCTGCGGTCCGATGGAACCGTCATCCAATGGGGTTTGGATGTATATGGCTACGATTTTATTGTACCCTCAGGATTGTCGGATGTGATCGGCATAACATCGGGATTTCAACATTATCTGGCCCTTCATAAGGACGCAACTGTAACAGCCTGGGAAGAAGATACCTGTGCGGGGGTCAGTGAATGCTGGCCCGGTTTCAGCACTGTTCCGGATGGGTTAACCGATGTGATTGACCTCGCTGCAGGCAACCGGCACAGCCTTGCCCTTCGGTCTGATGGAACGGTGTCTGGCTGGGGACGCGACATATACGGCCAGATCTCCATACCCGAAGGGTTGACCGATGTAATTGCGATTTCCGCGGGACTGGATAACAGCTTCGCCATCACTACTCAAGGGATCAACACGAGCAGTAAACCGGTCATTGTGGATGTACCTGATCGTGTACAACTTCATCAGAATTTTCCAAATCCATTCAATCCGGTCACTATTATTTCATTTGAATTGCCGGTGCCTGATTATGCTGAGCTTGCCGTTTTCGACATCACCGGCCGGAGAGTGGCCACTCTGCTTCAGGAGAACCGGCCGGCAGGCAAACACCAGGTACGCTTTGAATCAGCTGCTCTGGCAAGTGGCATCTATATCTATAGGCTTCAGACCGGCAGCTCGGTCATAACCCGAAAGATGACCCTGATCAAATAGGATGAGAGATTGTTCCGGGTAATCGCAGATAGTAAACGCTGCCATTGCCTTCAGAAAAGCAGATGCGACTTTCTGAGCATTGGCGATATAGAATGGGGGACAGATAAAATCTCAGGATTATTTATATACACTCTTACCCGGTTGCAGCACTCCGCCCGTTTTATGCGTACAGACAGGTATAACAATAAAGGATTCCGTTTAACTGTCCGGAAATCCCACTGATCGTAAACCGGATTAACGAACCCGAAACACAAAACCCCGGTCAGCGACCGGTTCAACCAATTCGACATCAACAATTTGAAATCAACAATGAAGACCTTCATAACGTACGCTTTTTCAGCTTTACTGTTAATCAGTCTTGCATCCTGCGACCTGTTCAGCGCGAAGGAGAAGCAGGATGTGGAGCCGGTAAAAATTGAACTCACGCCCGATGCCGTACAGGTGATCGCGGGTAACAACGATTTCGGAATCGACCTGTTCACACGTACCGCCGCCAGTGAGCCGGGCAACCTGATGCTCTCGCCGCTGAGCGCCAGTGCTGCCCTTACCATGCTGCTCAATGGCGCCGATGGTGATACCCGCGGGCAAATCCGTGATATGCTGGGCTATGATGCGGGTATGACCGACGATGACATCAATAAAGCCTACCAAAGCCTGGTCTCCCAGTTATTGAAAGCCGACAAGAAGGTGAGCCTGGCTATTGCAAACGCCATCTTCTACCGCCAGCATTTTCCGTTCAAAACACTCTTTCTGAACACAATGGCCAGCGATTTCGACGCGACGGTTAAAGGCCTCGATTTCGACAACCCGTCGTCCGTCGACACCATCAACCGCTGGGCTTCCGACAATACGAACAAAAAGATCCCGAAGGTGATCAACGGCATCAGCAGTGAAATGGTGATGTTCATTATGAACGCGCTCTATTTCAAGGGCGACTGGACCGATCAGTTTAATAAGTCCGACACCCGGAAAATGCCGTTCCATCTTGACGATGAGACTACCGTTGATGTGGATATGATGAAGGGCAAGGTCGGGGTGATCCGGCACTACAATGATGAGTATTCTGCCGTGGAAGTGCCTTACGGCAGGAAAAACTTCTCGATGGTCATCATCGTGCCCCGCGGTACTCTTCAGGAGTTCTACCAGGGATTTACTGCCGGCACATGGAGCACGCTTACCGCTTCGCTCGATAATGGCGAATGGTTCCGGACCGATGTTAATATGCCAAAATTCAGTTTTGAGTACGAAAAAGTCCTGAATGACCAGCTGAACAGCCTTGGCATGACCGATGCGTTTGCTGAGGCCCTGGCTGATTTGTCGGGCATATCGGATGCTGATCTATTTGTGAGCTTTGTGAAGCAAAACACATTCATTGAAGTAAATGAGGAGGGCACCGAGGCTGCTGCTGTAACCACGATTGGTATTGAAGTAACCAGTGCACCACCCTCGTTCACCGTCGACAAGCCCTTTATTTTCGCCATACGAGAGCGCACAACGAACACCCTGCTTTTTATAGGCGGGGTTACGAATCCTGCAGAATAGTGCGGGTCAGCAGCCGGCACGGGCAATGTGCCTGCTGCAATTTTTTGCCTGGATATCTGCTGAAGCGGGCATCCGGCGTGTTTGTTCTTTAAATGGATGGTGGTAACCAGGATCGGTTTCGGTACCCGGATCACTCATCTCATCCGTTAAAACAGTAAATTTGAGGAATCAATCAGCAATCAGCATCAGACATAACGGATTTGAAGACGGAGCAGGAACTGATACAAGGCTGCCGCGAGGAGAAATGGAAGTACCAGGAAGCCCTGTACCGGCACTTCTATTCATTCGCTATGTCGGTCTGCCTTCGTTACACCTCCTGCAGGGAAGATGCGCTGGAGATTCTGAACGACAGCTTTATGAAAGTTTTCAGAAACATCCATTCCTACGATGAGAACCGGCCCTTCAAAACATGGTTCCGGCGCATACTCATCAACACGGCTCTCGACCACTACCGGGCAAACCGGCGCTATTTACGGCTGGCCGACCCCGGTGTGGATATCGATACCGTGGAGCCTTCGGTGGATCCCAATATTGAAATAACCATTGATGCAGGTGAGATTCTGAAACTGTTCAACCGTCTGCCCGAGATGCACCGGGTCATTTTCAACCTTTACGAAGTGGAGGGTTACAACCACGAGGAAATTGCCGGCATGCTCGATATCGCGCCGGGCACGTCCCGCTCTCATCTGAGCCGGGCCAAAATGAAGCTGGAAACCCTTTATTTGGAACATCTCAGGAAGGAAAGTCATGAAGCCATTTGATGAACGATTTGCCGACAGGGTCCGCGACGAGTTCGACACCTATCAGGAGGCTGTTGACCCGGTGGCGCTTGAGCAGATCCGCCGCAGGCTCCGCGGCGGCCGGGGCATCATGCCTTTTCTGACCTGGAAGGCGCTGGCGGCCGCATCCATACTTCTTATAGCCGGCACAGCGCTCTGGACCACCTGGCCGTGGACGCCGTCCGGCCCGCCTGAAATGGCTTCTGCTGACCGGATTGAACGTCCCGAACCCGCGGTTCAGCCGCCTGATGCATCCGGCATACCGCCGACTCAGATCCGGGATCGTTCACATAACGACCCGGATTCCGATGGCCGCACCGTCGGTGAATCCATGGCCGGGGGCGAGGTACATATCAGCGGTGATGTTCCTGCAAAGCTGAGCGATGTGATACGGGATACTTCTCCGACGCCGGCAGAAGTGCATAACCGGGTGGAATCTTCATCACAACGGAATGCTGGAGCCCCGTCTGTTGTGAGCCTGCAAAAAGAGATCACAGAGGAAAGCGAAGTGATTAAACCGGGCGTATTCGAAACAGAAAATACAACCGTCAGACCCTTGCCCGTACTGTCGTTACCCGTACTGACCGCCGGAGAAGTAATCGCCGCATCAGCATCAGATCAGGTTATGCCAGTAGTTCCCCAGGCAGAAGCCGGCAGAT
>JAIVHB010000078.1 GCA_020201275.1 Rhodothermaceae bacterium
GTCGTCCTGTGCCGTTTGAGCCCCAAGCGATGGCGACTAATACGTCGAGCTCTCTGACAGGGATGGTTGAGGTTGCACTGTGCAGGCTGTTAGGGCGAGCATGGTAATCGCGAAGAGGTGCTTGATTGTTCTCATAGCAAGTGACATAACTACTTATTAAGGGAATACAAGTTCCAATTAGCAATTTGGATAATTTTAAGCATAACTGCAACATATAAGGAATGGAAGGGACTAATATCAGTTATATAAGCAGCTTACTGGGTAGTAAGGTGACCATATATTTTGTCTCTTATTAGGTACTTCAGTGAATCTACCATATTCCTCTAAATTCCATGGCCAATATCGAAAAGAAATCTAAACTGCTCGAACTCGTCAGAAACTCGATACGGTTGTTGGGGTACAGCCTCAGCAAAGGAAAAAACTAACACCGATTCAATCAAAAATACATCCTGTGGAATGACCTCATGCAACCGGATCACATGGTGTTGGATACGGCAGAACCCTTTAGTCCGGCTCAAGAAATTCAAGCACCGTTTTCATCACCCGGGCACGGTCTTGTTCATTGTGTATGGTCTCGAAGGGAAACCCGAACACCACCGCCCTGTGTCTGCCCCGATACCCCACCGCGGCGCTGAACTCGTTCTCCTGGTAACGGAGCAGGGTAGCGCTCCGGTTGCCGGTTGGCTTGATCGCGTCGGGCGCATCCACCCGGTAGATCTCCGGATGCCAGGCTGTGTTGAACCGGAAAGCATCGATATACAGTAATGGGGCTGTACTCTGCGGCGGGTTTGGGCTTCGGTTTTCACCCACGCTTATGTTACTACTGCCGCTCCTGTCTGCGGTGCGGGCTGGCCGGTTGCTGCCCCACTGCCGGGTTTGCTGTCCTGCTATCACGATGGATGTTTCCGCAAACACCTCTCCGGTGCGCGAGGCGTGATTGGTCGTTGGAGCGTAGCCGAGAATTTCCGCTGCAAAGGCCACGGCCATAGAATCGGGCTGCGGCCGCAGTATCAGGTCAGTGCCCACATGCGCGCCCGACACGAATATACCGCCGCCACTCCCGGCCACATTACTCAGGAAAGCCCGCATACCCGGACCGTAGATACCGAAGGGAAGCCCTCTTAGACTGTCGGCATAGGAGGTCTGATGCCTTACCTGCCGCTGCATTCCGAGCATCAGGTTCACAATCGGATAACGTCCGGCATCCACCAGGCCCGCTTCGATGGCCGCTTCGCTCACACTCACAAACCCGTAGCCGGCCTCGCGGATGGCACGCCCGTGTACCAGGGCGAAATCGAAGGTGTTGCCGGGAATGATCCGTGTTTCCAGATCGCCGTGGCTCGACCCGTGACCCGGCTGGTCGTTCTCGATCCAGGGCTCCCAGGCGTTAAAATTGAACTGCTCGCCTGTGAACAGGATGTCCTGGCGGTCGGGCACACCGGCATCCAGAAAATCGGCGAAGCCTTTGAATTCGGGCTGCGATACTACTGCCGGGCCCGAAATCCGCGTAAATCCGTTAATGATGAGCACCGGCGGACGATTGGCCTGCTCAACCGGCGGCCGTGATACAGCCAGCACTTCCGACGGGAAACCTGTACCGCCCCGGTTGGCCGCCCTCACCTTAAAGCTGTATATCACACCCTGTTCCAGCCCTCCGATCACCACGGTGGTGTCGGTCACCAGCCGCCCGTTGTCGAAGCCGCCGTCCTCGATCCTTGTGTAGAGGATATAGGCGTTGGGGTCGGCCGATAGCTCCAGCGGATCGGGTTGCGGCCTCCATGAGATGCGCAGGGAATCACCCGAATCGCCCACATCACCCGAATCGCCCACATCGCCCGAAGCGCCCGCATCGCCCGAAGCGCCCGCATCCACAAACTCAGCCCGCATATGTGTTACCGGCAGCGGCTGCACTACATATTCATATGCATGCTGGGTCGCCACAAACCGGAGCATCGACTTGTAGATGGCCCGGGCCACATCGAAGCGGTATCTCGGATCGAGGGCGAACTGCATATCCCGAAAATTCTGATGCGATAGCAGTTCGAGCAGCACAGCCGGTACGTTGGGGCGCATCGACTCGCTGTAGCGGCTGTTGCGCAGGGCCCGGCGGGACCAGGTGGTATCGTACCGGGCGCGGAGGTCATCCACAATCTGGGTCTGCATGATGTCGCTCAGGTCGCGGTTGCCCATGCGGGACGTACTGTCGGGAAACAGCACCTTATCCTCCGAGTCGATCCGGCTGTAAATTGAGAGGGTGCCCACCACAGTATCGTTCCTGGTTACACCGGCGTCGGTGTGGAATGCAAGTGAAAGTTCAACCGGGATGCCGAGTCCGGCATTGCGGTCGAGATTCGGTCCGTAGGGTGCGCCCCTGAGGTAATTTACCCATTCGCCCCGGCTCTGGAAGTCGTCGGAGTAATCGCTGGTGTTCTCATTCAGGCTCCAGGTAAGTGAGTCGGGCATGCCGGCATACTGAAGATAGTAGCGGGAGCCTTCCAGGAATCTGGCCCGGCCCGATGTTCTTCCGGCCCGCTCCACGATCCCCATCCCGCCGCCGAATCGCACGGCATCGGCAGTAATCCGCCGGCCAGCTACATCACCGCGGTTCGAAAGTTTCACACGGCCCCACTGGTCGCTCTGACCCTCACGGAAGCGGAAATGCCCGAGGTAGATCCAGGTGCCGCCGCCGATCTGCTGGTTTATGTCGAAGCGGGTTTCGCCACCGGCATGGTACACCGTGTACCTCGCAGCCGTCGTGTTGGTGTCGGATGAGGCATAACTTATATAGACGGCATATTCCCCGGTTTCGGGGATGGCCGGTATCCATTCAACCGAGGCTGTTTCGGCTGTATCGGTAAGCGACTCGCGGTAGATGCCCATCCGGAATGGATTCTCATTGCCACGCAGAGGTGCCGCGGGAGGGGCAAAGCCCGGTTCGGATCCCGTTTGCCAGGTAACATCCGGCCGGGACCGGGTCTCACGGTACGTGCTGGCCGACGATGGTGACCCATTATCGACCACCACCTCATGGTGCTGCGTGTCGCGCTCACGGGGCATCCACACGGTGGCACCTGCCGATTCAAGCATGGGGGCCAGGTAGGGGAGAACAAACGCCATCGGCAGCAGGTCTTCCACCGTTCTGAACAGTCGGGGGCGCTGCCATTTCCACCGGCCAAGCTGCTGGTTATAATACCAGCCATGGCTGTGCCAGACCGCGATATGGCGGTGATCAAGTCCGTTCGGGATCAAATTCGGACGATCGGTCTGGCGGATCAGTGGTTCCTGCCGTGTAGCCCCGGTAACGGGCAGCCGGGTTGGATCATAGTGCGCAGGCTCCTCGCGGTAATAATTTGGTATGAGCTCATACAGGGGTTCATCCATGGAAAACAACATGAGTGTAAACGACTGAAGCACATCCGGCAGGTGCGACCGTATGACCGAGTCGGCCGCTGCCACAAGGGCGGGACGGATGGGGTACTCGGCGAAGCGGTTGTTGAAATGAATGCGGATTTCATTCGCTTCCGAATCGGTGACCACACTCGAAATGCGGGTGAGCGGGGTCATTGCGGGCTCGATCTCGCCGGTGTAATGGCCGGCAAGGTACTTTTCAGCCGCGATATGGGCCACTATCTCCAGCTCTGCCATGCCCTCATAGTTGTAGTCGCTCTCCCAACGCGGAATTTCGGTGGTTTTACAGGCGGTGAAAAAAAGCAGAGCGGAAAGAAGAGGGATGAAGGGAAATCTGAGGTGCATCACAGGGTTAAAAAATTACGGCGGTAAAACGAATGATTTGTTGAAGACACCTAATCTACCTAAAGCCCCTGTGATCTTCAAGAAAATGGCAGGGCTATCATATTCCCGTCGTTGCCTTCCGCCGCACAGCCGGCTTTTCGTTTATTAATTCCTAAAATTCCATATCTGCAGGGTCCAGGATTCTATTTCAAAAGCATCATCTTTCGTGAAACTGCAAAACCCGCAGCTTCAACCCTGTACAGGTAGATACACCGTGGAATCCCGCCATCCATAGGCCGCTCAGATGACCAGGTCTCACCGCCATCGCCTGTTCGCCATACCGTACCGATATACGATTGTGCATCCGTAGCACCATTACATCGCCGTATTGATCTGCGAAACACTAAAATTGTCCGGAATCTCATTATCTCGGGCATACATATAGAGCGCACCCATGTAGATCGATTGCAGCACCCATTGCACTGCAGCCGCAGCCAGTGTGTAGATCACCCCGAACACAATTGCAATAATGATGGCAGCTTCGCCGAGGTTCATCAGCAGGTAGAAAACCAGGAACATGGGCAGGATCATGATGAAATAGATTAGCCCGAAACTGAAATGGCCCAGGATCTGCTCGCCCCACGTGCCCCTGAGCATGCTCATTGAGGCCTTGAGCGACTCCACCGGCCCCCGGTTTTCGATGATCAGAATGGGGAGTACCATAAAACTGACCAGGGTCCAGCTCATGCCCAGCAGCCCGGTAATGATTTTGCCGATTTTGTCGGACTGGTTCTCGATGATGTTCAGGATCAACCCGATGGTGGCAGCGATCAGGGCCCAGGCGGCGAGCGGACCCAGCCGGCCCATCACCGCATTTACAGCTCCTCCGATAGTGGGTTTGCCGCCCCGCATCACATAGACGGCACTGGCCACTGTTGCCGAGTTGAAAAAAAGCATGATGAAGTAGCACACATAATACAGCGCGAACATCTGCACGTAATGGTACCATTGGGTCGACTCTGAAATGATGCCGTCTTCGATCCAGCCCTTGTCGAGAACCAGCATCGGAAAAATGAAGGAGGCCAGGATGAGCAGGGTTACCAGGGCGGAGATGACCGGAAAGATGAGCAGCTTCTTCTCAGCCTGCAGCACGGCAAACGAGCTTTTCATCAGCGACCAGGTATTACTGAACCGTTGCATCATATGTAAAAAACTTGAATGAGTGGATGGAGATTTTGACGCCTGTAAACATACAGGCTTAATGCTAAACTGCCAATTGTGATTTATCGGTTATTTCCGCATAATGACATCGGTCACATCAGCCGGGAAACAGACGTTATTTCTGAGATGATTGATGGTTCAGGGATTATTGTCAGGTATGATTTTAACTTGAAGTTGCTATATATATCCGACGATGAAATCGTGATCGGTACTTGGGGTCCGCTCACGGGTCCGGCTGCGCTTTGGGGCAGTGTGATCCGCGGGATGGAGGCCTACTTCGCACTGATCAACGAGGAGGGGGGCATCCACGGGCGACAGGTTCGCCTGGTATTCCGCGACGATGGCTATGAGCCGCCGCGCACGGTATCGGCGGTGCGGCAGATGGTGCAGAACGATGAGATATTCCTGTTCGTGGGAGGGATCGGTACCGCGCCCGGCATGGCGGTCAGAAATTACATCATCGATAACGGCATCCCCTGGGTTTCGCCCGCTACCGGCTCAACCCATTTCGGCTATCCGCCCCGCGATAATATCTTCAGCATGTATCCACTCTATGTGGATGATGCCGCGTTGCAGGTCCGGTACGCCGTGAACGAACTGGGTGCATCCCGCATCGCCATCATCTATCAGAACGATGATTACGGCAAGGGTGGGCTGGTCGGGGCCGAGATGGCCCTCGAAGAGATGGGGATGCAGCTCGTTTCGCGCGTATCGACCGAAATCATGGACTCCGACCTGAGTTCGCATGCCGCATTGCTGCGCGAATCGGGGGCCGACGTGGTGCTGCTCTGGGTTTTGCCGCGGCAGGCCGCCATCATCCTCGGCAACACTGCGGTGCTGGGGTATCGCCCACAGTGGATCGCCTCAAGCACGCTATCCGATTTTGAGCTGATGTACGATATCACCGATGGCGCCTGGGATGGGGTCATCTACAGTAATTTTGCGATCTCACCCGTCGAGGATCATCCCCTCGTTAACAGATACCGGGATGCAATGGCGCGTTTTTCGCCG
>JAIVHB010000142.1 GCA_020201275.1 Rhodothermaceae bacterium
ACATTGTCTTGTGTCTCATGTCTCATGTCTCATGTCTCATGTCTTGTGTCTCATGTCTCACGTCTCATGTCTCACCTCTGATGTCTCACGTCTGATATCTCAATACCCCTTTCCGTTGACCGGCTTTTTTGCCATCTTCGCATGCAATGGAATCAACACAAAATATTGACGGAGTAAATGTGCGCGTGAAGCGTAAGCTTTTCACCGTTGCCAACATGCTGTCGGCCTCCCGCATCGTTGCGGTGGTACCACTCGTTATGGCCTATGAAGCAGCGGGGCGCACCCCCGACATCTGGGTTGGCCTCTGGACGGGCTACATCATTCTGTCGGACTACCTCGACGGCCTCGCAGCCCGAAAGCTTGATGAAATTACGGAAGCCGGCAAAATTGTCGATCCCATTGCCGATAAAACCTGCGCCATCATGCTCATCTCCTACTCCGTGTGGATCGGCATGATACCCCTCTGGTTTCTGGTCATTCTTACTGTCAGGGAGTTTCTGATCCTTGCCGGATCACTGCATATCAAAGCAAAAAGAGGGAAGGTGGCCATGTCGGTGATGAGCGGAAAAATCGCCGTGAATGTGCTCTCAGCCTATTTTATTGCCGTATTTTTCTTCCCTGTTGCTATTTATGCCCACTTTTTCCTGAAATGGCTCACCGTTCTGTTCCTGGTAGGCTCACTTGCCGACTACTACTACCGCTACCGGAAAATCCTGCAAGGCTATGACTTTAACTGAGTCCACACTCCTTCGGGGCTACACAATTTGTGCTGTTAGTATGCTTTGAATTAGGGAACAAGTGAACAATAGAACATTTGAACGGCGAAGTGATTTGGGAGGATGTTGCCGGTAGCCCCTGATTTTGCCCAATGCTGGCAACATTATTTGGGAGGTGATATAGCTTCACCCTGTAGAATTGATATAAATCGGTACATCGCTACGTCGTTGAATCTTATGAATCTATAAATCAAAAACGTGCATATCAAACCGCGATTATTCCACCTGAAAAGGTTGTTGATCGTACAATTGTCCAATCCGACGCAGACTCACCCCCACATTAATAATTCTTTTGTTCTCCTGTTCATTACGGCGCAACAATACTCATCAAAATCCCGCAAAACCACGCCGCATACGTACCCAGCGCATATCCCAGTACCGCCAGCAGTACACCAACCGGCGCCAGGGCGGGGTGGAAGGCCGATGCCACGATAGGCGCCGACGCCGCACCTCCCACGTTGGCCTGACTGCCCACCGCCACAAAGAAAAACGGTGCCTTGATCACCTTCGCGACCGTGAGCAGGATGGTGACGTGGCAGATCATCCAGATAAACCCGATCATGAACAGCTCGGGCTGACGGATGATGGCCATGATGTCCATCTGCATGCCAATTGTGGCCACAAGTACGTAAAGCAGCAGTGTGCCCACCCGTGAGGCTCCCGCTCCCTCAAACTGCCTTGCACGTGTGAACGACAGGATCAGGCCCAGCGTGGTGGCGATGGCGATCAGCCAGAAGAAAGGGGAGGTGAGGCTCAGCCGGTCGAGCCCCTCAAACTGCTCCATGAACGGGGTGATCACGTCCGCGCCCACGTGTGCTATCGCGGTCATCCCGAAACCGAAGGCGACTATCACGGTCAGGTCCTTGAGATCGGGAATTTTGGCGATGCTCAGCCTGTAGTTCTCAACCTTCTCCCTCAGGGTTTCGATGGCGGACGTATCGCCCTTGAAAATCTTGTCGATGCGGTCCGAAATACCGGCACCGTACAGCAGAAACGCCAGCCAGATGTTCGCAACGATCACATCCACGGTTACCATGGCAGAGAAAATGTCGTCGCCCACATTGAAGATCTCCTTCATGGCCGTCTGGTTGGCGCCGCCACCGATCCAGCTTCCCGCGATCGTCGCCATTCCGCGCCAAACCGCGTCGGGACCGGCACCGCCAACCACATCCGGAGCAAAAGTGGAGATGATGAGTATGGCCAGCGGTCCGCCGAGTACAATGCCCAAGGTTCCCGCCAAAAACATGATGATGGCTTTGGGCCCGAGCGATAAGATCCCCTTCATGTCGATGCTGAGCGTGAGCAGCACAAGGCTGGCCGGCAGCAGGTAGCGTGAGGCCACAAAGTACAGGTTCGATTCAGACCCCGATATCACGCCCATCGAATTGAGGATGGACGGCACAAAATAGCACAGCAGCAGTGCCGGCACGTAGGTGTAGAATTTTTTCCAGAAGGGATGGGAACTGGCGGCCGTCGAGAAGATAACAGCCAGAATGGTGATGAGGATGCCCAGTACAACGGCATCGTTGGTAAACAGGGGAGTGTCCATTACTCGGTGTGATTTGCGTTCAGATTATGAGGATAGGCGGCCAGCATCTGCACAACCGCTTCAATAACTTCGTTTACCCTGCCAGTGGATACCAGATGGTTGTTCGACATGATGGAAAAAGCGTACGTACGGCCGTTTGCGGCGTCAACATAACCGCTCAGGGCACGCGCGCCGCCGATGGTCCCGGTTTTTGCCCGCACGTTCATCGATGCCGGACCGCTCCTGAACAGGGTGCGCAGTGTTCCCTCCGGATGCCCACCAACGGGCAGCGATTTCATGAAAGCGTCCCTGAGTTCGCCGTCGGGCAGCATCCACATGTAGCGCAACAGGGATGTGGACATGTGGGGCGTAACCAGGTTGCGGCGCGAGAGGCCGGACCCGTCAACAAGGGCGATGCGGCTGGTATCGACGCCCGCGGAACCGAGAAACTCGTTCTGCCGGATGAGGCCTTTCTGATGGCTGTTCCGGTCGTCGCTGTTGTCGGGCGGGAAGAGGGCCCCGACCGTCATCAGCAGCGTTTCCGCGTACATATTCTGGCTTACCGTATTTGTAACATTCACAATATCGGCCAGGGGAGGCGATTCGTGCGTAGTGATGAGGGTGAGCCGGTCGTAGTCGGGCCTGATGGACCACTCCGCAACATCGGCCGGCCGGCCCAGAACAGGGATGCCCTCAAGCAACAGCGATTCGCGCAGCACATGGGCAAAATAGAGGGTGGGGTTGGGAATCGAGAGCGAGTAGCGGATGGTGTCGCCCTCGGGTACATGGTTGGCGATCGTGATCCGGTTGCTGCCGATGGGCCTGTCATAGCTGATACGCCGGGCCGAGTCGGCCGGAACGGTAAGCGTGTGGTTCAGAATCTCCACATAGCTGGTGTTGTTCGGCTCGATCAGTATCTGTGCCGGCCGCCCTGCGGTGGTTCCGATGATGGCCGCATCCACCGTATTGTCGTTGAAACTGAGGCCGGCGTGTTCGGCGGCATACCAGTAGGTGAGGTAGTCCCAGCTCCAGCTGCTGCCCAGGGGAGGGCTGTCGAAGATGGTGCCGTCTCCGATAATGTCGCCCCGTATCTGGTGGATGCCGGCGCTGCGCAGCGTATCGGCCCACTGGCGGAATAGTTCGGTCCGGTCGTTGTCATTGAAACGCCCGCCGATCACCGGATCACCCGATCCGCGCACGATCAGGTTGCCGTGCAGCACGCCGTCTTCCACCTGCCCGTCGGTGTAGAGCCCGGTGCGATAGCGGAAGCCGGGACCGAGATAGTGCAGCGCCGTCGACGTTGTGTACAGTTTTGTGTTCGAGGCCGGCATGAAGCTTTTGATGGCGTCACGGGCATAGAGAACAGCGCCGCTCTCAGCATCGCGGATCGATATGCCCCACAGGGAGTTCTGAAAATCGTCGTGGTTAGGTTATATAAGTAGTTTTGAGATGTCAATGTCAGCAAATAATGTTGCCATTAGGAGCGATACAATGATTTCCAACTTCGGTACCGGGTGAGTATCTTCATCGCGAAAGCATGGAAAATACAAGAAAAACGGAATCATCAAAGGTATGAAGTCACAAAACAGACGATCTTTTCTGCGGTACATGGGCCTTGGAGCGATGGCGGGACTTGTTCCGGGCCTTGCAGTGCCGGCATCCGGGGCGGCAAATGCGGCCATATCCATGCCGATCATTAAGCCCGAACGGCTCAAACCCGGCGATACGGTGGCCGTGGTGAATCCGGCGGGAGCACTCTACAGCTCGACCGACATACAGGTGGTGGTTGAACGGCTCGAAGCGCTCGGGCTTAAGGTGAAGACCGGCAAATACGTGCTGGCGCGGCATGGCTATTTTGCGGGCACCGACCTGCAGCGCGCCGAAGACCTGAACCGGATGATCCGCGATACGTCGGTGAAGGCCATTGTGGCAACCCGCGGCGGCTGGGGATGTGCCCGCATCCTGCATCTGGTCGATTACGATTTTCTGCGCCGGAATCCCAAGATCATTGTCGGCTACAGCGACGTGACGGCCCTGCTGAACGCCATACACGCCAAAACCGGGCTGGTTACCTACCACGGACCGGTGGGGATGTCGCCATTTACGGAATTTACAGCCGACCATTTCCGCCGGGTGCTGTTCGATGGCGAGGCATTGACCATGCAAAATCCCGTACGCGTAGGCAACGACCTCACCCACACGGGTGACAGGGTTGCGACACTCACCCCCGGCGTAGCCCGCGGCAAACTGCTGGGCGGCAACCTGACCGTACTCACCGGCATCCTCGGCTCCGAATATGTGCCCGACTACAACGGCAGCCTGCTGTTCACCGAGGATGTGGGCGAAGAGCTCTACCGGGTCGACCGCATGCTCACGCAGCTTGGCCTGAACGGCATCCTCAAAAACATGAACGGCATGGTGTTCGGCCGCTGTACCCGCTGCGATCCCGGCACCGGCTACGCCTCCTTCACCATCGAAGAGCTCATTCAGCAGCACACCGCACTCCACAACGTCCCGGTCTGGTACGGCTCCATGATCGGCCACATCCCCGACATGTTCACGATCCCCCTCGGCCTCCAGGCCGAAATCAACGCCACCACCGGCACCCTAACCTTACTTGAGTCCCCGGTAACTTAAAGGAGGCCACCTTCAAGAGTCCGCAGGACCTTGAAGAGTGGCCGCCCGGACCACTATCAGTGGTCCAAAAATGTCCAAATAACGACAAATATAACCCCAACCCACATCCCCATGCGTTTCCCCGAAAACACATGGCACCACCTCTACCACAAATCCATCGATGGATCCCCGCTCTTCAAAACCCGTAGCGACTTCCGGTATTTCCTCGATCGCTACTTCTACTATCTCCATATCTCCACCCACACCTGCTGCTACTGCCTGCCCGACAACCATTTCCATTTCCTGATCAAAATTTTACCATTGGCAGAACAGCAATCTCGTTTTAACACTATTCGAAGCCAAAACAACGGCAATACATACTTCCAATCCACCCACGAAACCCTCAAACCCATCCCCGTCGAAACCCTGATCGGCCACCTGCTGAACAGTTACACCAAATACGTCAACAAAAAACGCGAAAGAACCGGCCCTGTCTTTTCCGGTCGTTTCAAAAGCAAACACATAACGGATGAAACCTGGTTGACCCACCTTGTCTGCTACATCCACCGCAACCCGTCGCATCACGGCCTTATGGAAGACTTCCGCCTCTACCCGAACTCCTCCTACAATCTGATTTTAGATGAAACCCCCACATATCTAAGCCGGAATCTGGTATTAGAGCTTTTTGGCGGCAAAGAAAACTACATCGAAGCCCACAAACAGATCAGAAATCGCCTCGGCGACAATTTTTTCGAGTAAAGGGGAAATGCCACCGCGATTGGCCACCTTCAAGAGTCCGCAGGACCTTGAAGAGTGGCATTCCCGGTAACAGCGCACTAAATGGGGGCATTGCGATGCCCCCATAAAACCACTCTTCGAGGACCTCCGCTCCGCTTCACTTCGTTCGCTCCGCTCCGGACTCTCGCAGGTGGTTTTATTCCTTTACCTTCAGCACTTCTTCCATGAGGCTGGTGGCGGCGGCGCGGGCGACATCGCGGACGAGTTCGCGGGGGGTGTTGTCGCCGATTTCGTAGGTGACGGCGCCGGCCCCGAAGGTGTGGAAAATCCAGTTTTTGGCGATGGGGGAGGCCACGCCGAAGGGCTCTTCGACGAGTTCGTAGTCGGGCAGGATGCGCGTGATGCCCTCAAGCCAGCGGTCGGTGAGACCGTGCGAAAAGTAGGGGATGTCTTTGTTGATGGTATAGAACACATCGTAGGAGGTGGAGTGGAAATCGAGTCCGTAGTACACCTGGTGGCCTGAATCTTTAATTTTGAGCAGTTCGTCACGGACCGCCCGGTTCTCCGGCTGGTTGAAGGTGATCCAGTCGCGGTTCAGGTCCACACCGCCGAAATTATGCCGCCAGTGGCCCTTGTCTACGCCGTCGGGGTTCATCACCGGAATAACGACCACACGGAACTGCTCGCGGAACCGGCGTGACAATTCGCTGTCATCCGCCATCCGGTCCACAAAGGCCATCATGCCCATCGATCCGGTCACCTCGGGCGGATGCTGCCGTCCGATCACGATGATCACTCCCGGATCATCGGTTTCGGTGCCGTCGATCTCCATCTTCATGATAGGCCGCCCCTGGTGGGATTCGCCGATCTGGCTGGTGGTGATGAACGGTTTTTCGTCGGCAAGCTCACCGGCCCAGCTGTGGATCATGCCGGTATCCAGGATCTCCTGCCCGGACACGTACAGCGTATCCGGCCCGACCATCAGGCTCACCCAGGCCGAACCGATTGTCCGGTCGTGGTTGAAGTGGACCGAGTCGACGGGTGTCCATGTTTTCCGGTCGCGGCTGATTTTCGGATAGTACCGGTGCGCCCCGTCCTCATACCAAAGCTGGATGCGGGCGAGCTGGGGTTCATCGGCCCACACCCGGAAAGCGTACCATGGGCTCCGGTTGATCGGGGCGTTCTCGGGGGTGATCAGCGCCCGGTAGTGTTTCGGGCCGGTCTTGCTAAAGTCGTTTATTCGTGCTCCCACAAACATGTTATCGGCAAAAATTCCCGCATCATCAATCTGAAACACCATGCGTTCCTGCAGGTCGATGGGTTTGGTTTCGGTGGTCGCCCCAGGCGGGTCATAGGAGATGATGCCCGCATCCTGCGTAGATTTGCATGCACTCATAAAGAGAACTGCTGTGATGATGATCGTAGTAAGTCGGTTTCTGAAAGTCATGGTGTTCGTTTTATTTCGGCGTGTTGATTTAAAAAAGGTGATGATAAAAGCGCAAAAAGTAGTGCAAATCAATTTTCTTCCTGTTTCACAAAACCATCGAAGCCCCGGCGTCTGAGGTCCTTCAGGGCATCCTCAGCCTCGCTGCGGTTTTGATAGCGGCCGTAATATACACGATAATAGGTTCTGCCGTCCAGCCGTGCCTCGGTCACGCGCGACCCTCGGATTTCCGCCGACCGCCGTTCGGCATCTGTCCGCCGGAGGTACGATTCAAGCTGCACGGTAAACACCTCCCTGTTCAGTGCATCGCCGCGCCGCGCCACCGGTGTCGGGCTCCTGAGCAGCTCCAGCCGGACCCTGGCAGTGCCGGAATTGATCATGTCGATGCGCCGCGCGGCTTCCCTCGACAGGTCAATCACCCGGTTGCCCACATACGGACCCCGGTCGTTGATACGCACATCGACCGATTTCCGGTTATCAAGGTTCGTCACCCTCACAACCGCGCCAAATGGAAGGGTACGGTGTGCGGCCGTGAGTTTGTTCATGTCGTACGTTTCGCCGTTGGCCGTAGTCTTGCCATGAAAACCGGGCCCGTACCAGCTCGCCATCCCCGACTGAATCACCTCTGGCCTCTGCGTAGCACACGATGCCAGCAAAAAACCAGCCACAAAAAGAAGGAGTAAATATCTGTTTAACCGCATAAATAATAAATCCAAAATTATTACACCCTCTAACGTCATACTGAGCGCAGTCCCGGGCAACCGGGACGAAGTCGAAGTACATGGAGGCTTTTTAAAGCCTCCCGAACCCGCAAATTCCTTCCGATCTGGCAATCTTTCTCACATGAAAAAAACGGAACCCGCACAAAATTATCCGCTCCCAATGAGCAGTGCGACGCACTGCTCACATGCTTCGACTTCGCTCCACTCCGCCCTTCAACTCCACTCGTCGCTGCCGCTCCTCGTTTCGCTCAGGACTCCGCTCCGCTGCGCTCAGCATGACGGTGAATTTCACATTATCCTGAAAACCATAAACTTCAAATACCCCGTCTCGGGCATAGCCGCGAGTATCGGGTGGTCGGCCGGCTGAAACGCCCGGTGCAGGATCACCGCCTTCCGGTTCCTTTTCTGCGCCGCCTCCATCACCGTGTCGAGAAAACGGTCTTCGCGGATGTGGTGCGAGCAGGACGCCGTGCACAATATACCGCCCTCCTTCAGCGCCTTGATCGCCATGCCGTGCAGCTTGATGTAGCCTTTGAGGGCCGGAATGGCCGATTTTTTATTCCTTGCGAAGTTGGGCGGGTCCAGGTTGATCACATCGTACGGACCGCCGGCCCCGATCAGCTCGGGATGCTTCATCAGGTCGCCCTCCATGAAGGTGATCTTTCCGTCGAGGCCGTTCAGAACCGCGTTCTCCTTCGCCCGGGCCAGTGCCGGAGCGGAGATGTCGGCCGCCATCACTTCGCCCCCGGCAAGCGCCGCGTTCATCGCGAACCCGCCGTCGTTGCAAAACCCGTCGTACACTTTGTCGCCCTCGGTAACGAGATCGCGGAAAAAGCGCCTGTTCTCGCGCTGATCGATGTAGAACCCGGTTTTCTGTCCGCCGATAAGGTCCACCTTGTACGTGAGCCCGGATTCCTGGATCTCAAAACCAACTTCTTCCGCCTCGGGCACAGACCGAACATATTCGGGCAGCTCCTCAAGCGTGCGCTGGTAGGAGTCGTTGCGGAACAGGATGCCTTCCGGCTTCACGATATCCTGCAGCAGCTCGGTGATCAGGTCGAGGCGCTTTTCAAATCCGGCCGCGTTCACCTGAACGGTGAGCCAGTTTCCGATCCGGTCCACAATCAGGCCCGGCATCCCGTCGCTTTCGCCGTGGATCAGCCTCACGGCCCCGGCACCCGGGAACAGCTTTTCCCTGAAACCCACGGCCGAACGGATTCGGGATGCGAACAGCTCGGCATCCTCCGGCGGCTTGCTGCGTGTGAGGATGCGCACCGCGATGAGTGCGTGGGGATGGTAAAAACCGAACCCGATCAGTTTGGTGTCGTTTCGGCGGACCTCCACCCAGTCGCCGACGCCGGGGGCGCCGATCATCGATTCGATTTCGTTGCTGAACACCCAGTCGTGACCGTTCAGTACGCGTTTGTCTTTACCCCTTTTGAGGGTGATATGTGGGAGTGACATTGTTTAGAAAATGGTATAGGATGTGGGGAAAGCTGATGAGCGGATAAGCTCTCAGGCTGTTAAACTGCTGAGATAACGTGTCGGGATGAAAATGGGTACAGGTAATTTATTCGCTTTTTTCCTTCTGATCGAAAAAATGGACATCCCGCTGCGGAAAAGGAATGGAGATGTCGTTCTCGTCGAAGGCGGTTTTAATGCGCTCCATATTGTCCCAGAACACGGGCCAGTAATCCGGGGTATTGCACCAGGCGCGCACCGACAGGTCGAGTGAGCTGTCGCCGAAATTGTTGAAAACGACCATGGGTTCGGGGTCTTTCAGTATCCGCTCATCCGTTTTGAGCATGGCCAGCAGCACCTCCCGGGCTTTCCCGATGTTATTGCCATAGCTGATACCAACGCTCATGTCCACCCGTCGGGTCTCCTTTTTGGTGAAATTTATGACGGCTGAGTTGGCGAGCTGCCCGTTCGGAATCGTAACGACCCGCAGGTCGAAGGTGCGCAGCTGGGTGTAGAGGATGTCGATGCGTTCGACCACACCGGTGTGGTCGCTCCCCTCGATCACGTCGTTCACCTTAAAGGGCTTGAACACAAGAATAATCACCCCACCGGCGAAATTGGCGAGGCTGCCCTGTAGCGCCAGTCCCACTGCAAGGCCGGCCGCACCGACCAGGGCGATAAGGGATGTGGTCTCAATGCCGATCATTCCGGCCACAATCAGTATCAGGATCACTTTAAGCGTGATGCTGATGAGGCTGCCCAGAAATGTTTTCAGGGATGCATCAAACTCCGCTTTATCCATGCCCCGACGGGTAAGTCGGATAATAAATTTGATAATATAGAGTCCGGTAAAAAGGGTGATGAGGGCAAGGACGAGTGAGGGCCCGACTTCAAAGGCAAAATCGATCGCTTTTTCGGTAATAATGGTTAAGTCGTAATCTTCCGTTTGCATATGAACAATACTTTTATATTAGGTATGTAGGTATGGTGGCCTGGAAATCTCTAAAATAGGGCTTAATGTGCTGAATTCCACAGCCTTCGGGAAGGAGAACCGGCCCTTGCGGGAGATTCTGCGCATCCTGTAAAAAATTGTAAAAAAGCGATTTTTCCCATCCATTGCAGTAGAAATATGTCTGCGCACCCCCTTTTTCTGTAAATTCCAATGGTGATCATCAAACATGCAGCCTCATCAAACAGGCAGTCGCATCAGCAGACAGTCGTATCAAACAGGCAGCCTCATCAAACAGGCAGTCGCATCAAGCAGACAGTCGTATCAAACAGGCAGTCGCATCAGCAGCAGGCAGACACATCAGCAGCAGGCAGACACATCAGCAGGAAGAACCGAAAAAATGGAACCATATAGACAACCGATAAACGAGATCCGGTTCAACCTGAAAGAGGGCGTTCCGTCGTATTCCGTAACGCGTCTGGGTACAGACGTGATCCTGGATTCGCGCCTCGGCCTGGAACTGCAGAACCGGGCCCACCTTGACGGCAATTTCCGTATTGAGCATCATGAAATCAGTGATTTTGACGAAACCTGGGAGCAGGTGTGGGGAGAGAAACGGTTTATCAGTAATCAATACAGGGAGTTACGTGTAGACCTGGCCGGCATCGAACCGGACGGCCGGAGACTCACGGTCGTATTCAGGGCGTTCGACGACGGGATCGGTTTCCGCTATGAGGTTCCCGGCATTGATGGCCCGGCCGACTTCAATATTATGGATGAACTCACCGAGTTTGCCCTGTCCGGAGATCATCAGGCATGGTACATCAAGGCCTACCAGTGGAACCGGTATGAATACCTGACCCGCAACACACCGGTCTCTGCTGCCGACACAGTACAGACCCCGATTACCATGAAAACCACCGACGGTCTGTACCTGAGCATCCACCAGGCAGCCCTGACCGACTACTCCACCATGACGCTCGAGCGGACCGGCGAAAACCTGTTCAAGGCTAATCTCATACCGTGGGCCGACGGTGTGAGGGTGCGTGCCACCGCACCGATGAAAACGCCCTGGCGTACCATCCAGATTGCAGACAACCCGGCCGGTCTTATTACGTCACACCTCATCCTGAATCTGAATGAGCCCAATAAAATTGAGGATACATCCTGGATCGAACCAGCCAGATATGTTGGGATATGGTGGGGGATGCACCTGGATAAATACACATGGTCGCCTGGTGAAAAACTGGGTGCCACCACAGAAAACGCCATGCGCTACATCGATTTTGCCGCGAAATACGGATTCCGGCACGTGTTGGTGGAAGGGTGGAATCCCGGCTGGGACGATGACTGGTTCGCCAGCGGAGTGGTTTTCGATTTCACACGGCCCATCGACGAATTTGACCTCGAAAAAGTAGCCGGATACGCCAGGGAGAAGGGCCTCCGTCTCATGGGACATCACGAAACATCGGCCAGCGTGGCCCATTATGAAGGCCAGATGGAAGAAGCGTTTGCTCTGTACGAAAGGCTGGGTGTTCGGGCTGTCAAAACCGGTTATGTGGGCCACGGCACGGAAATTTTCTGGACAGATGAAAATGGCGACAAGCAATACGAATGGCACCACGGCCAGCACATGGTGCGCCATCACCAGAAAGTGGTCGAGCTTGCAGCACGACATAAAATCTCCCTCAATGTTCATGAAGGACTTATGGATACAGGTCTGCGTCGTACCTGGCCCAACCTGATGACCCGTGAAGTAGCCCGCGGCCAGGAATACAATGCCTGGGGCGAAAGCGATGAGTTGTGGGCGGGGCGGAGCAATCCCCCCGATCATGTAGTTACAATCCCTTTCACCCGGATGCTCGCCGGACCGTTCGATTACACGCCGGGAGTTCTGCAGCTCACATTTCCCGAATACAAACCCGATAACCGTGTGAATCATACCACTGCCAAAGAACTGGCACTGTACGTGATCATCTACAGTCCGCTGCAAATGGCCGCGGATTTACCCGAAAATTATGAAAATCACCTGGAACCGTTCCGTTTCATCCGCGAAGTACCCACCGACTGGCACGATACGCGGGTGCTGCATGCCGATATAGGAAATTATCTGACTATTGTGCGAAAAGACCGCAACAGCGACGACTGGTACCTCGGAAGTGTTACCGATGAATACGGGCGCGTGCTGGAAGCCCCGCTGCATTTTCTCGACCCGGGCAGGAATTACACTGCCATAATCTACCGTGACGGAGATGACACCAACTGGGAAACCAACCCGTTCGAACATGTGATCGAAGAGAAACAGGTCACATCCGACGACACGCTTATCCTGCGGCTTGCGTCCGGCGGGGGCCAGGCAATCCGGTTTGTTGCCGGCGATGAAAGAAATGCCGGTGATGTAAGGTAATGTGTTCCAATATGTTGTAAGTTAAATACATGCTGATCAGTTGCACCCCCGCCCGATAAACGGCGAGGAGATGAACCGAATAATTATAAAGGAAGTGTTTTGATATCCCGATCTGTACCAGCCGGGACCGGTGCCGGATTCCATGCCGACGGGGAGCTGTGGGAGCTTTTCAAATCGGGGGACAAAAGTGCGTTTCAGACAATCTACGAGTCGCACGCAGACGCTTTATATAACTACGGGATGAATTTTGGCGGGGATGATTGTGAGGTCAGGGAATGCATACAGGATCTGTTCGTCGAAATCTGGAACCGGAAGGACTATCTGGGCCGGACGGATAACATCCGCTACTATCTGCTGAAATCACTGAGGCGCAGGATATTTGCCAGCCAGAAGGAACAGAAAAAATGGTTGTTCGACGACCAGGGCGAGAATTACGGCATCATCAGCCTGCTGAACCGGCGCTCACTGGAGACGTTTAATGAAAGTGAATACAGCGGGGAGGATATCAGGAAGAAATTGACATCAGCAGTCGAAAATTTGCCTCTCAGACAAAAGGAAGCGCTTTTCCATATCTATGTTCACTTGTTCCCTAATTCAAAGCATGCTAACACCCACCTCGTTCTCACCAATAAAATTGTATAACAAAATCTTTCTCCCTGCAGTAGAAAAAAGCCCTTTTCTCTCCTTTCATCTTATACAGGGTGAATGCCCGGTAAAGTAACAACTCAATTTAATACGGAGATCAAACATGGAACGTACCAGACTACGATTAATGCCGGGTTTATATCTGCTGATGGTATCGGCAATTCTTTTCACGGCCGCATCCGGCGTGTATGCACAAAATCTTCCGCCCTACGAAAATCTATATATGATCGGAGATGCGTCACCCTCGGGCTGGAGCATCACCAATCCCATGCCCTTTCAACAGGATGCTGAAGATCCATGGATCTTCACCTATTCCGGCCACATGTTCTCCGGCGAATTCAAGATCCTGACATTCACCGGCGGCGATTGGTGCGACGAAGAAGACTGGATCAGGCCTCCGTCCATGCACCCACCTCTCGAAGATACCGCCTATATCATTACCACAGGCTGCCCGCCCGAAGAAGAAGATTACAAGTGGAAACTTGAAGACCAACAGCTCAGCGATTATACAATTACCGTAAATCTGCGTGATGAAACCATCACTATTGTGAACAACGGAGCCATCAATGTGCCTTACGAAAGCCTCTACCTGGCAGGGAACGCTACCACCGGCGGCTGGGATAACCCCGTTATGATGGAGCGTGATGAAAACCTGCCATGGATTTTCCGTTTCAGCGGTTTTCTTCTTTTCGGCGAATTTAATGTAAAAACATTTACAGGCGATTCATGCGACGGTGACTGGATCCGCCCACCGTCCAATCATCCGCCCCTCGATAATACGGAATACATCATCACCAAAGGATGCCTTGCGCCTGCTTTGGATTACAGATGGCGGATAACAAATGACCAGGTCGGTGATTACAAAATAACCGTCAACCTTCAGGATGAAACCATCGTGATAACCCGGGATGTGACGGATCCCAATGAACCGACAATTTTCGACATGTTCCTGGTAGGCGATGCCACCCCCGGCGGATGGAGCCTCGGCGAACAGACACCAATGCTGGTAGACAGTGAAAATCCATTCATTTTCAGCTGGACAGGCGATCTGGTACCCGGGGAATTCAAGATTAAAACCTATACAGAAAACGACTGGTGCGGCGGCGACTGGATCCATCCGCTGGAACATGGGCAGGCATTTCAGCTAACCGATTTTGAAATACTTGCCGGATGCGGCACAGAGGACAGGAAATGGGTGGTCTCGGAAGAGAGTGCCGGCTCCTTTACGATAACTGTTAACCTGGAAGAAGATGTGATCATCTTTAACGGCGATGCCCTGAGCATCGATGAGAATAACAGCATCCCCGGGTACTATGCCTTGAACCAGAACTATCCTAATCCATTTAATCCGTCGACGGTAATCAGTTTTCAACTACCGGTGAACAGCGATGTGCGTCTCGAGGTATTTGACATCACAGGCCGCAGTGTCTCTGTTCTTGTAGACGGTATGCTTGCTTCGGGAAGGCATGATGCGAGATTCGACGCCAGCAGTCTGGCCAGCGGTCTGTATCTGTACCGGCTGAGCGCCGGAACCTTTTCGCGGACCAGAAAACTGATGCTCATCCGCTAAGCAGTTTCATCATTGCAGGATGTCTCTCGACAGGGAGGGATCCTGCAATGTTAACTTCAGTACCATGTATTCAGATGAGGTTTTCCCAATGATTACCCGATAATCTCGATGAGTACCCGAATTGAAATAACTGAAAATTCACGGAAATCTGACCTTAAATAACTTCCACATTCCTCTTTCTACATGCCCCATATTACCTGTCAATTGATACTGAAATGAACTATAGAGACTATAATGTTGGTGATTTTGCCCAGGACAAGTGCTTCCGGGAATGGGTAAATTCCGAAAATGCCGAATCCGACGATTTCTGGAACCGGTGGATGGCGGAAAATCCGGATAAAATCCCCCTGATCAACGAAGCGAGGGTAATTGTGAGTAACATGGAGTTCAGGGAATTCTCTCTGGGTTCAGCCGGAAAAGATAAGCTGTGGGAACAGATCAGGCACGAAACGGAACAACCTGCGCAGAAGAATGTCCCCATCCGGTACCTCAACATTGCCCGCTACCGGCGCGAGAACACCGGAATCCGCTTTAACGTGAGGCAATTCGCTGCTGCGGCAGCGGTGTTGCTGATGATGTCCCTGTTCGCTTTCTGGCTGATGCAGCCGGGTGGAACCATTGAAGAACTTGTGTACAGTACAGGTTTTGGGGAGACCCGTGAAATTGTGCTTCAGGACGGGTCAGTTGCCATCCTTAACGCCAATACCACCATCAGAATGCAAAGCAACTGGGCTGCAGGCCGCGACCGTGAGGTCTGGCTTGATGGAGAAGCATTTTTCGATGTCAGCCGGAATGAAGATCAAAAGCGGTTTACAGTGTATGCAGGAACTGTCGGCGCCCAGGTTCTGGGGACCGAATTCAATGTGTACAGCAGATCCGGCAAAACGTTTGTCGAGCTCGCTTCTGGCCGGCTGATGCTTAACGACAGCATAACCCGGATACCGGTCGAAATGGAGCCGGGCGACAAAGTGACCTACGCCGACGGGTATGTAACACCGATCCGGTCGAGATTCTATATTGAGGAAGTCGCGTCCTGGAAAGACAATCTGCTCGTCTTCCGCAGAACATCACTGGCCGAGATTGCAGAATTGCTGAAATCAAACTACGACCTGGATGTGATCTTCGAAGACACCTCCATAGCTGATTACAATTTTACGGGTACGGTACCCGCCGACGACCCCGGTGTACTGTTTGAAACCCTCGCGTTAACGTTCGATCTGACTATCGAGCGCAGCGAAAACACGGTTATAATCCAAAACGACTAACAGTCAAACCCATGAAAGTTCTCACCTGCAGCTTCCTGCTGATCCTTCTGCTAACCGGTCCTGCCTGCTATGGACAGGACGGATCGCATGCATCCAATACGCTCTCAGGGCAACAGATCAAGAAAAGGGCCGATTCCAACGTAATTTTCGTAAAGGATGTACTCTTTGAAATTGAGAAGGAACTGAATGTCTTCTTTAATTTTGACGACGATCTGCTGAGTGATAAGATATTGACAAAAAAACCCGAAATCCCCGTGCTGTCGGGCGAGCTAGACACATTTCTTTCCAATATGCTCAAAGGGTTGGACATGGTTCACGAGAAGCTGGATGATCATACGATCATTATCAAAAGAGCACCGAAAAAAAGCGGAAGTTTTTTCATTCCGCTTCCACTCCGGCAGAATCGTACCGTAACGGGAACTGTGACCGGAACCCGCGGAGAAACCCTTACGGGTGTGAATATTATTCTGAAAGGAACACAGATCGGCACCACCACAGATATTGCAGGCGAATACAGTATCACCTTTCCTGATTCGCTGAACATCCTGGTATTCTCTTATCTCGGTTTTATGCAGAGGGAAGAAGTAATAGGAGACCGGGAAGTAATTGATGTGGTTCTTGAAGAATTCGCCTATCTGGGCGAAGAGCTCGTGGTTATCGGATATGGTACGCAACAGCGGCGCGATCTTACCGGCTCGATCGGAAGCGTTTCCGGCGCCCAGGTCAGCGACCAGCCCTATCTCGGCGTCGACCAGGCCCTTCAGGGTCAGCTTGCAGGCGTGCAGGTCAGCCCGGCCTCCGGAAAGCCCGGTGATGCAGTATCTGTGCGAATCCGTGGCACGGGAACGGTAAATCAAAGCGATCCGCTGTATGTGATCGACGGTTTTCCCGTTAGCGGGGGCATCAGCGCAATCAACATGGACGATATCGAATCGATCGACGTGCTGAAAGACGCTTCGGCGACGGCGATCTACGGTGCCCGGGGTGCCAACGGGGTCGTGATTATCACCACCAAACGCGGCCATCACGGCGGAATTGAAGTGGATGTGAATATGTACGCGGGTTTTCAGGAGCTGACGAATCCGATCCGGATGCTGAACGCCTCGCAGTATGCTGAAATGAACAATGAAGCCCGCCTGAATGCCGGTGAGGCCATCAACCCCGCCTTCTCCGACCCGTCGGCCCTGGCCGACTCGGCGAACTGGGTAAATGAAATCTTCCGCACCGCCCTGATGCATAATTATTCGGTGTCGGTCCGCGGCGGTTCCGAAACCCTCAGATACAACCTGAGCGCCGGTTTTCTCAGGCAGGATGGTGTGATCATCAGTTCGGGCTTCGAACGCAAGTCGTTCCGGCTGAACCTCGATTCCGACATCTCACCCATTGTGGATATCGGCAACAGTTTTACCTACAGCCTTATAAATTTTCAGAATGAGGGGAATGGTGGTCTGGTTCGGTCGGCCATGAATTCCCTGCCCACCCAGCCGGTACGGCGTAACGGAAGTTTTTCCGGCCCACAGGGCATCGCCGAGTATGATGGGGATGTAACCAATCCGGTCGGCCTGGCTTCGATCAACGAACATTCCGACGACAAGCACCGCATACTGAATAATTTCTTCCTGCGTGCTCAGCCCCTTGGCGGCCTCACCCTGCGATCGGAATTCGGCGTTGATTTCGCTTTCGAGCGTAGCAGGAACTGGTCTCCGCGTTACCAGTGGGGGATCAAGGAGGTTCCGCACTCTCATCTGTTCGAAGGTTCGTTTCAGCGAACCGACTGGCTCTGGGATAACACAGTGACCTATGAAATCGATTTTGAACACCAGTCTCTCACCCTTCTGGGCGGTATGAGCGCCCAAAAGTCCACGAACAATTTTACAGGGGCTTCAGGTCAGGAATTTGTTAGTGAAGTAGCCAACCAGCTCGATAACATACAGAGTAATGAAAGTGTGTTCGGATCGACATCCGAATTCGGCCTGCTCTCCTATATGGGCCGGATTTTGTACAACTACCAGTCGCGGTATCTTGTAACGGCAACCGCCCGCTACGACGGCTCCTCCCGTTTCGGTGCCAACCACAGGTTTGGTTTGTTCCCGTCGGCATCGGTGGCCTGGAGGGTCTCGAGCGAGCCGTTCATGCGTCGTTTCACCTTTCTGGATGACCTCAAAATTCGCGCGGGCTATGGCTACACCGGCAATCAGGAAGCGATTCCGGCATTCGGGTACATCGCGCTTCTCGACCCGACATTCCGGTATACCTTCGGCAACAGTACCGTTCCGGCAGTGGTACCGCAGAATTTCCCGAACGACGATCTGAGATGGGAGAAAGTAATCCAGTCGAACGTCGGTGTAGATATGATGCTGTTCGACGGAAAAATTGACCTCACCCTGGAGTATTACATCCGCGACACCGAAGATATGCTTCTCATTTCCCCCATCCCGATTACTTCGGGGTTCTTTGATTTCGAGCGGCCGATTCTGAACGTGGGATCGGTACGGAACGAAGGATTTGAGATCGCCCTGCGCACAGCGAATCAACTGGGCGTGCTGCAATGGAATTCCGCGTTGAATGTTTCCTTTAATGATAATGTGGTTCTCCGTTTGAGCGGTGTGGATGGCAATGATCCCATTCCCGGCGGCGAGATAACCTTTAACAAGTTTGCCTCCCGCCTTGAAGTCGGACATCCAATTGGTGCTTTTTACGGATATGTGACCGATGGCATCTTTCAAAACCGGGACGAGATTGCAGCCCATGCCATTCAAACTGCCGGTACAAATCCTGCAAACAGTACGGCTCCGGGCGATATCCGGTTCAAAGATCTGAACGGTGATGGCATAATCAGCGACGATGACCGGACATTCCTGGGTGATCCCAACCCGGACTTTTACTTCGGTTGGACCAACACCTTTTACTACAAGGCATTTGATCTGACCATTTTCATGCAGGGCACCTATGGCAACAGCATCTTCAATGCCAACAAGGTATTCAGCGAGGCAATGGCAACCGCCCAGAACCAGACCATCAACACCCTGAACAGATGGAACGGCGAGGGTACAAGCAGCAGCGTGCCGCGTGCCACCACAACCGATCCCAACGATAACACAAGAGTCTCTGACCGGTATATCGAAGACGGCTCCTACCTCAGGATCAAGAATGTTACCCTCGGTTACGATCTGCCTGTGTCGGTTCTTGAAGCCATTGGATTTCGCCGGCTCAGGGTGTATGCCTCATTCCAGAATCTGTACACGTTTACCAGATACACAGGATTTGACCCTGAAGTGGGTGTTTTCGGGATCGATAACAGCGTATATCCGCCCGGCAGAACCATCATGGCGGGATTAAACATAGGACTTTAACTGAACGATGAGAATCATGAGAAAATCACTACGAATTCCTGTTCTGGCCGCCCTGGTTTTTACACTGGGCTGCGAGGGTATCCTCGATACCGTACCGTCGAATTCCATCAACAGCGAAAATTTTTTCAGTTCACCTGAAGATGCTGTCGCTGCGCTAAACGGGGCATACCAGCCGCTCCAGTGGCCTAATCTGTATAACCTGCGGATCTGGGCGCTCGATATGGTAGCAGGTAACGCAGAAGTTGGTGCAGGCGGCGGTGATGACGGGCTCGAAACCAAACAGCTTGCCTCCTTTCTGATCCAGCCTGACAATCCCGGCGTCGAGGATATGTGGAGGGGGATCTGGCCCGGCATTGCCAATTCCAACTTCGTGATCAACCGCGTATCGGGAATGAATAACCTGGATTCACAGCTCAAAAGCCGGATTATCGCCGAAGCCCGGTTCCTCAGGGCGCTGTACTACTTCAACGGGGTACGCCTTTTTGGCGGGCTTCCTGTAATACTCTCATCATCCGACGATCAGATGGTGAAAAGGGAAAGTGTTGCAAAAACCTATGAGCAGATTATTGCCGACCTGCTGGCAGCCGAAAAAGATCTGCCTGCAACCTACAACGGCTCGCAATTCAATGAGGTCGGCCGTGCCACAAAAGGTGCCGCTCTGGGCCTGCTTGCCAAAGTGTACCTCACAACCGGAGAATATGAACTGGCTGAAGCAGCGGCCCGGCAGGTAACAACATTGAACTATGACCTGCATACTGTTTTTACCCGCAATTTTGATCCGTTTTTCAATAATGGAATCGAGTCCGTTTTTGAGGTTCAATACAGTTCGGGCAGCGCGTTTAATCAATTCGAGAAAAAACACCAGGGATCGTGGGTTACCGAATTTACAAATCCCAGGGGAAGCGGACTGAGCCCTTGGGGCGGTTTCGGCTGGGGACATGTTACTCAGGAGTTTGTCAATTCATGGGAGCCGGGAGACCGCAGACTGAATCATACCGTATGGCAAAGTGGGGATTCTTATGGAGCATATACCTATAATCCCGGTTTCTCGTCCACCGGGTACAATATCAAAAAATGGGTTCGGGGCAGCAGTTCCGTCACCGGTATGGACAGCAACCTCAATTTCCCGGTGCTCCGTTATGCCGACGTCCTGCTGATGCTCGCCGAAGCGCTGAATGAGCAGGGGAAAACAGTGGAAGCGGAGCCGCATATCAACCAGGTTAGAAGCAGGGCCGGTCTCCCGGCTTTGTCGGGCCTTACACAGGTGCAGATGAGAGAACGCATTCTTCAGGAGCGGCGCGCCGAGTTCGCCTTCGAGGGCCAGTGGTGGTTCGACCTGATGAGGGCCGGCCCGGATTACGCCGAAAGCTATTTCCACGGCCTCGGCAAAGATAATTTCGACAAGACGAAACATATTCTGTTCCCGATTCCGCGCACCGACATGGACCTTAACAGAAATATGGTACAAAATCCTAATTACTGATGAAGCCACATCCGTTGTCCCTGCCCCTGTTCCTGATCCTTCTTCTGGCGCCATCTCACATTACCGGGTGCAGCGACATACGCGACCCGCAGGGAAACCTGCGGGCACAGCCGGGGGGGGCACCGGAACTTTCGGATACTATCGCGGGCCCGCAGGCAAATCCGTATAAAGCCCCGCTGTACTGGAGCGTGTACGAAAATCACATCCTGCAGCCCGATGATCACCTGAATTACATTACTGAAGAAGACTGGTCCGATAATATCGACTGGGTGGAGGAAAATCTGCTGCCCTACGGCTACGACATGGTCGCCATCGACGGCTGGGGCGATACATCCCAATTCAACGAGTACGGCTACCGCACAACCCATTCCCGGTACTGGGAGCACGATTATGCCTGGTGGGCAGAAAATCTTCAGAGCCGCGGCATGAACCTTGGCATGTACTTCAACCCAACCGGCCGGCCGCTGTGCGACATCATCGATCCCGATGAGGATGCCCTCGCTTTTAAATGGGTTCAGGTGAATAACCCTGGCGCCGAAGAATATGTGAAAGGCTACATTCAGTTTTATGCCGATATGGGCATCAAATACCTGAGAATCGATTTTCTCTCCTGGTTTGAGGACGGTTTTGACAAGGGTCAGGGCAGGATCGGCCCCGATAGGCCTTCAGCCGATTACGAAACCGCCCTCCACTGGATGAAGGAAGCCGCAGACGAAAACGGGCAATTCCTGAGCCTGGTGATGCCGCACCTGAAGAATGAGGCTGAAATGGAGCTCCGTTACGGCCATATGATCCGCATCAATGAGGATGTGGGCACCGGCGGATGGGAGCGGTTCAGTAATTACGAGCGGGGAGTCCGGCGCGACTGGTGGTCGCAGTGGGCCAACACATTCGATGGCTATATCTATTGGTCACATCTTTCAGGCCGCAACCGGATGATACTTGACGGCGATTTTATACGCATCAACACCATGGCGAACGACGACGAAAAACGCACAGTAATCTCTCTTCACCTGCTTGCCGGCGGTCCGCTGTCGCCTGCCGATCAGTATAACACCATCGGCGACGACTTATGGTTCTACCAGAACCGCGAAATGCTGGCCCTGAATGAAGACGGATTTGTGGGGAAACCGCTGACAAATGATCCGACAATGGAAGACAGCCAGATATGGACGGGGCAGATGTCGAACGGGGACTGGATCATTGGCCTGTTCAACCGTGAGGATGATGCCCGTACCCGCAGCATTGATTTCAGGAAACACCTGGGGCTTGACGGTAAATCAGCAGTCCGCGACCTCTGGGAGCACGAAGACCTGGGTGAAATGGACTCCTATTCCGAGGAAATCCCACCGCATGGCGTGAGGGTACTGAGGATAGCATCAGGCAACTGAACCGGAATACCAATACAACCACTCAGTAATGATATCAAAAATACCTTCTTGCTCTGAACCGGAAATCCATCTGATGAAACCGAAAAAAGTGTCCGTTCTGTTGAATACGGGAATCGCCGCACTTGTACTTTTGCTTACCCTGATTCAGGGAGTTGACGCTCAGAATCCTTTCAAAGCCCCGCTGTACTGGAGTGTGTACGAAAACCATATCCTGCAATCCGACAACTCCTCCAACTATATCACCGAGGCCGACTTGTCTGCCAATATCGACTGGGTGGAAGAGAACCTGCTTCCCTACGGTTATGATATGATTGCCATCGATGGCTGGGGCGACGTTTCGCAATTTAATGAGAACGGGTACCGCACATCCCATTCGGTGCACTGGCAGAACGATTTCGCATGGTGGGCGCAGGAGCTGCAAGGGCGCGGCATGAACCTTGGCATGTACGATAATCCGCTCTGGGTGAACATGTCGGCGGTAAATGCCGGGCACAAGATCGCCGGCACCGATATTCCGCTCGAGAACATCATCAACCGTAATGAGCAGAGCCTGTGGTTTACCTGGGTGCAGGTCGACCGCGAAGGCGCTGAGGAATACGTGAGGGGGAATATCAGGCACTGGGCAAGTATGGGCATCCGGTTTCTGAATGCCGATTTCCTGTCCTGGTTTGAGGATGGTTACGATAAAAACCTTGGTGTTGTCGGCCCGCAGAATCGCCCTCATGAGCATTACGTGACAGCGATGAGATGGATGAAGGAGGAGGCGGATGCGAATAATATGCTTTTCAAAGCCGTGATGCCCCACCTTAAAAACGAAGCTGAAGTGGAGCTGCAGTACAGCCACATGATCCGTATCAATGAGGATGTGGGTTCCGGCGGGTGGTACAGGTTCAGTCAGGACGACCGCTCGAACCGGCGCCCGTGGTGGTCGCAGTGGGCCAATCCTTTCGACGGATATACATACTGGTCGTACCTGACCGGAAGGAACGGGCTCATACTGTGCGGCGACTTCATCCGGCTGAACACCTTTGAAAGCGTTGAGGAGAAAAAATCGGTCATTTCCCTTCACCTGATGGCAGGTGGCCCCCTCGGTGTTTCCGATCAGTACAATACGATCGGCAACGATTTGTGGCTATATCAGAATGAGGAGATGCTGGCCCTGAATGCCGACGGGTTTGTGGGAAAACCCCTCACCAACGATCCGACCGATGCGGCCAGCCAGATCTGGACAGGCCTGATGTCGGATGGTGACACAATTGTGGCGCTTTTTAACCGCGAAAGCTCGCCGAGAACAAGAACCATCGATTTCAGCCAACATCTGGGCATCGAAGGTCAGGCAACGGTTCGTGATTTGTGGCAGCATTCCTACATTGGTACGATGGATTCCTATTCCGTGGTTGTTCCGCCCCGCGGGGTAGTGGTCCTCAGTCATCGGCGCAGTCGGTTACAATAACGACTGCCACCGAAGATGCTGTAATCTACTACACTACCGACGGAACCGACCCGGATGCATCATCCGCAGCATATACCGGCCCGGTGGATGTAGCCGTTAGCATTACGCTCAAGGCAATTGCCATGAAATCCGGCCTGGAAAATTCGGATATCAATACTGCAGACTACGTGATTTCACCGCTCCCGCAGGGCTGGCAAAACACGGATATCGGAAATGTCTCGCCAGCCGGTTCGGCGGCATGGTCCTCTGATACATTCACCCTCGAAGGTTCCGGTGCCGATATTGAAGGCACCGCCGATGCGTTTCACTATGTCTATCAGTCCGTTGAGGGTGATGTTCTCCTCACTGCACGGCTCGAATCACTTGGCGACACCGACCCGTGGGCCAAGGCGGGCCTGATGGTGCGGCAGACCCTCGAACCCGGCTCCGCGAATGTGATGATGGGCGTTACGCCGGGCAACGGGGCGATATTCCAGAACAGATCGTCTGCCGGCTCGGGCACCTTGGCCTCGGTCATGCCGGGTATCAGTATGCCTGTATGGCTGGCCATCCGGCGTGATGGAAATACATTCTCCGGTTTCGTTTCCCCCGACGGGGCGTCAGGCAGCTGGACTCAGGCCGGTTCTGATATCCAGGTCGGCATGGGGACGGAAGTGTACGTAGGCCTCGCTGTAACCTCACATAACAATGGCGTCCTCACATCGGCCACTTTCAGTGATGTATCCACCGACAGAACCCTAACAGATATCATAGATGATGACCCCGAACGGCAATCGGTGAAGGAATTTGCATTGGCGCAAAACTATCCGAACCCGTTCAATCCCTCAACACTGATCAATTTCAGCCTGGAGACCTCATCCCACACAACCCTGATCGTCTACGATCAGCTCGGCCGAAGAGTGGCCACTCTCATCGACGGACATCTTACTGCCGGTGCCCATAGCAGTATTTTCGAGGCGGATACCTCCCTTGCCACAGCGCTCTATTTTTATGTACTCACGTCCGGAAGCCGGCAAACGGTAAAGAAAATGCTGCTACTGAAATGAACGCTATGATATCCCTGGCAACATACCCTTCTCCACCGCCTTCAGGTTACTTGTACGTAACAGTCCACTGAACAGGGAAAAAATTGCCGGCATCGTCATAGCTGTAACCAACAATCTGACCCTTGTTATTGATCGCCCGGGCATAACTGTTGCCGCCGTAAGTAGGCAGCTCCACCATCCCGGTTTTCTCGTCCCAGTAAAAAGCCCGGTGTTTGTTATCCCCGATATCGCTGTAACCCACAACCTGCCCCTGATCGTTGATGTCCCAGGCCGTTGCCCATTGACCACCCAGGTTGCCCAATAGTTGAACACCACCCTGTTCATCCCAGATAAAGGCTTCTCCCTGCCATGTAGTACTCTGGGTAGTAGACAAGAGCAGGTTCATTTCAGACTGATCCCACACAGTCGTATTGCGGCCGTTATTTTCCGCATATTTTTCAGGCATCATTTTACTCACCCAGGGAAACGCGTGTGATCGGAATGTTGAATTACGCAGCATTTCGAGAACATGGCCAGTATCATATACACCCCTGGAATGGGTGAGGCTCATAATCTTCCTTGCGTTGTTTCTCGATTTGTCAGATATATTTCCCTGGCTGGCTAATATTGTGCTTGTGGTTTGTACGTCAGCCCGACCCGCTACCTGCCGGTTATTGTTAATAGCATAAGCATCGATATAGATGTTTAACGGTATTATGATCTCTTCTCCGTCAATAAATGAACCGCCGGCAAAGGTTCCGGTAACAGTGCCATTATCATTTATGCCCCATGCGGTACTGTAACCTATCCCTATTAAACTTGCATTTTGACCCGTATTCCATGTAAAACCAAACCAGTCATAGTCGTACACAGGACCCTCATCCTCATCCTCGAACATGAATTCTTCCCATTCGAGTTCTCCTGCCACTTTACCTGAATTGTTAATATCGTATGCATTTATGTTGATATTATCTTTATCAGGTGCGCAGCAATACGTGATTTCCGTGAGACCGATGGTTTTGTGCCATAAATAGTTCCTGTGAACCACCTGGCCATTGTTGTTCATTGCAAAACCTGAAATCGGCATCGTTATAATTGTTCGGGTTTCACTGTTCCAGTAGGAACCTCCGCCAATAATATGGCCGTGATCATTGATATCAACAGCTGCGGTCAGGCCAAACCGGCTTAAGTCATTCATTTCAAATGCAAGTTCACCAGTTCCCGGATGGTTAACATTCTCATACATATATAGTTCACCGGCATGGGCAGCTATAAAAATATTCCCGTCGCAATTAAGCTCAGACAGATCAACCGTGAAGGATTGTGAATTTTGCGGATCACCGTCATAGGTGTGAGGAAACCGTCCCGGTGCCACATTTCCGGAATTTCCCGCCCGTGGAAAGTCATCAAGTGAACAACCGGCCCAAAGATGGTAATCTCCGAGCAGATATTCCGGAAAGGCACGAAAGGTAATTTTCAGGCTGCTTCCGCTTTTGGATAGTTCCATACTGCCGATGGTGGTGCCAACCTGATCCGCGGGCATTGTCCCGTTGTCGTTGCCGCCGCCGGCTATCAGTTCCGTGGATGCGCTGAATGACCCGGAGTCAAATTCATAGATCCATCCCCACTGGCCTTTTCCCTGGCCCGTAACACCCAGCTGATCCATGAGAGCGCGGTTTCTGAAACTGTGCTGACCATATGCCCAGACCGACTCACCAACTTCGATGATGAGTGTCTGTGTGTTTGAGGGAGTTTCTGCAACTACGGCATACCTGGTTGCAGAAGTGTACGTAAAGGAGTCAACATTGCTGTTCACGTGCATCACGATCTGTTCGGCTTTCCTTCTGTCAAAATCCGGTTTGCCATCCCTAACCATGTCGGATGGCAGCTGTTCGGCCTTAATTTTATTCAGGTTGAATTCAGGATAGTGCAGCAGTGACCAGATAGCTACCTGAATCTCCTTGTAGGTCAGATCCTGGTCCTGCGCCATCAGGGCCCCCTTTATATTCAGCAGATAATTGACCGGTTTAAGACTTTTGTCACCATAGGATGAATGCAGCCTGATGCCATCATGAACACCAGTGCTGATAGGGGTTCTCCAGTCGATACACCAGGCTTTGGCCAAACCGGGCAGGATGTGGTCATTTGGGTCAATGTTGCTGATCTCAAGCCGGAAGTAACTGTCGGTACCCTTGGTAAGTGTGATGGTTGAATTTTCTGCACCATCAATAAGTTTGACAAAAGGTACGCCCTGAACGGAATCCTGCAGGCTTACCGGCTGATAGTTGTCGCAGCTGGTTATGGTCAGGAAAAGTCCTGCAATGAGGGCGCACATGATGAAGACACAATGCCTTTTATCTGATATTGTCATCAGAATCGATCCGGTTGTGTTACTCATTGGTGCCCTGGCTTTCTCATTATATCTGATGATAGTAAGTGTAAGGGTTCAGCCTGAAATATGAGGCCCGCTTGTCCATTACAGCAATTCGCCTAACTCATTATTTTACATAAACTCAAAAAGTTGGTTTATGTTGTAATGATATATTGTATAGTCAGTCCTTCGCGGGTTATTAGCAAGTTAGTCTTTTTTAATATTGATAGCCCCGCAAAACGGCAAAGCTCGTGAATTCCATTACATAGACATAATCCGCTTCCACCTCCCTGCCTTTCGCCGACACCGGCTCACCTTCACCGGTGTCATTGATATGGTTGCTATTATTATGCTTAAAAGCATACGAAATTATGAACATAGCAGGTAATTTAAATACTAAATTAACAGAGGTTCTTCAAAGGGCCTAAATACTAAGATAGTATCACAAATTTTATTTTCATTTTTATGAAAGTACTCGTGTTGATCGAGAAGATATACAGATCCAACGGTGGTGCATCCACATCACTGGATTTTGCTGAAACCATTAACAGCCTGGGTGATGAAGGCATATTGTGTATCGGTTCAGGAAGTGTTATAAAGATGAAAATCCAACATGATTTGCATCTCAAACAGGATTATGGTACAAAGGTGCCCTTAAAGAATATCTGCCCCATACCCGGATCCTACCCCATCAGAAAAAGAATTGCAGATGTAAGCGCCCACGAATGGTCGTTCAGATCGATCAAGTCTGCCGCATCCTCTCTATCGGTACTGTTTGAGAAAAATGAGAAACACTTCGCTGAATTATTGTCAGGTGCCGACCTGATAATCGATGCCTGCATGCTTCCGATGGATACGTTTTATAAGATCAAACGGCACACTTCCGCGCCGATCATCTATAATCACAACGGCTCCCCCGATGCTGTAGACAGCTACTGGATAAGTGATTACCATCTGACAGAGCCTGAGATGCAAAGCAGTAACAAGTACAGCATATTCTGCAGCCGGTATAACGGAATTCTGTTTCAGGCCAATGACCAGGCCGCTGAATGTGTTAGAAGGGGAGCAATGCCGGAAAACAATGTGTACGTGGTGCCACCCTCATGTCTTGAAAAGGAAGTTCTGGCCGCGCGGTTGCTCGACAGCCCCTATAAAATAGACCGCCGTTCGCTGGTGCATGTTGGTTCGATTATACCCAGAAAAGCCCAGCATCTTGCCATCGAGGCTTTCCATGGGATATCGGCTCAGTTTCCGGATGTTGACCTGCATTTCGTGGGCGGCAGATTGAACAATGACTATGCCGCCGGTCTGTTCAAACTGGTAAAAGAGTTGAATCTGGAGGAAAGGGTATACTTTCATGGTCACAGGCCCGATTATCTGCGCTTTATGGCCCATGCAGAAATTCTGATTCAGAGCTCCAAACAGGAGGGGGTATCCAGAATTCTGCGTGAAACCATGCTGATGAAAATCCCAATTGTCAGTTTTGATATTTCCGGCACGTCTTCAACATTGGAGTCAGGAAAGGAAGCCCTTCTCGTTGAACCTGAAAATGTGCAGGCTATGGCGGAAGCTATTACCAGGCTACTCACAGACAAACATCTGGCAGAATCGCTGGCCGGGGCCGCTTTTCAAAAGTATCTGTTGAAGCACTCATGGCCGGTCTATGCCAATAACATAAAAATGATGATCGGCCATTTTACCGGATCCGGCCTGGAATCAGCTACAGTCTGATGATGAACTTCCGGTTTAATCCTTTAGCTTTTCTATTTAGCTAAATCCCCCGCTATAACTGCCTTAAGATAAATATAATAAGGACTTTAATAGATAGAGCCGAAGAGCGGACTCGAACCGCCGACCTGCTCATTACGAGTGAGCTGCTCTACCAGCTGAGCTACTTCGGCTTGATCATGATCACATTGCAAATCAGTATGATCAATATTCATTCAGTACTTCAAACGTCGGTCGGAAACGATACCGTACACGATTTGGACGGTTTTGCGGCCCGGGCTGTTTCCGGGGTCATAAGTTACGCAATCACTGAATTCGGAAAAATACATTTCACAAAATGCATCTGTCATCAAATTAGAACATGGAAACCCGTATATCGCCGGATAATATTCAGGCAGATGCTGTACCGGGTTTTTCCCGTAATTTCTGCTCTCTGATCAACGCCGGGCTATCGATTGAATTAACATTGAAATGACTATTGGTTCTGAGTAAGTTAGTCAGGAATGATGTTATTCATTTCACGCATACTTTACACCCCATGATATGTGTAACTTGCTGTCTGGTCAAACATTTTGAGATTATTTATCAGGAGCCATATGAAAAGTAAAATCGGGAAAGTTTCATGTAAGCCAGTTCCAATTGCCCTGCTCATAATCATAGCTGTTACATCCATTTCTGTGTTCCCGGGTTTTGCACAGGATACCACCGCGTTGGCACTGTCAGGCCCCGGATTTGACAATGAACTAACAAGTAGTGACGGGAATATGGTAACCTGGGGCTGGAATAATTTCGGCCAGCGAACACTCCCGGAAGGATTGAATGAAGTGACGGCCATAGCAGCAGGTTCTTTTCACAGCGTGGCTTTGCAAAGCGACGGTTCTGTCATGCACTGGGGCGACTGGATGATGATCCCAAACGGTCTGGATAACCTGACCGATGTCAAAACCGGTTTCAGTCACAGTATTGGAATACGCAGTGACGGAACACTTGTGGCCTGGGGATCGAATCATACAGGCCAGCTTGATATTCCTGCGGGGCTGAATAATGTGGAAGCTTTAACTGCCGGGTCAGATCATAACCTGGTGTTGCTCAATGACGGAACCATTGCCAGCTGGGGTGATAATTCGTACGGGCAATTGATGGTGCCTTATAACCTGACTAATGTAGCAGCAATTGCAGCAGGCGGATATCATAATCTGGCAGTGCTGGCAAACGGGTCTGTTGCCTCCTGGGGAGGCAATGATAATGGTGGCGTTATCGTAAACTATGGACAAACAAACGTACCCGCCGGGCTAACCGGAGCGATAGCAGCAGGAGCCGGGACTTATCACTCTCTTGCAGTACTGGCAGACGGAACGGTTATAGCCTGGGGAGATAACAGGTATGGACAGACAGATGTACCGGCTGGTCTTGCCGGGGTGGTTGCCGTTGACGGTGGGGAACGCCATAGCATCGCATTGAAAAGTGATGGTACGATCGTAGCCTGGGGAAATAACAGTAACGGACAGACGAATGTAACGCAGGGCCTGACCAATGTGAAGGCAATTTCAGCTGGTCTGTTCCACAACCTAGCGCTTCAGAACAATGGGAACGTAGTAGCATGGGGCAGTAACAGCAATGAACAGATCGATGTACCGGAGTCACTTAATGGTTTGGTAGAGCTATCAGCCGGTTTCAGTTTTAATCTTGCCCTTCTGTCGAATGGCAGAATTAAATCCTGGGGCGACAGAACATGGGCATTAAATGATGTGACCAATGCCGTTTCGGTTGTAGCCAGCCATGATCATGCCCTGGCCCTTCTTGATGACGGAACGGTGGTTGCCCATAATACATCCATACCCCAGGCATTAACCAATATATCCGCTATATCTTCAAAAGGCGCCCACAGCATGGCCCTGAGGGATGATGGAACGGTTGTGGTTTGGAACAGCCTGGGATTTTTAACTGTGCCTGATGGATTGACGGATGTTATTGCCATCGCGGCAGGCATCAATCATTGCCTGGCTCTGCGGAGTGATGGCACCGTTGCAGGATGGAGCTATGGTTCCGCTGGCGGAGCATCGTATGTACCCGCAAATTTGAACAACGTGGTGGCAATCGATGCCGGTGAAACGTTTAGTCTTGCGCTGAAAAGCGATGGTACGGTAGCAGCGTGGGGCAGTTCGCAATACGGTCTTAACAATGTGCCAGCCGGGCTCAGTGATGTAGTCGATATTGCTGCAGGCCGGCGCCACGCACTGGTATTACACAACGACGGAACAGTGTTCGGCTGGGGTAGCAATGAATACGGTCAGGTCAGTATTCCTGCCGGCCTGACCGGTGCTGACAGGGTTGTTGCAGGCAGTTTTCACAGTTTTGCAATTAAAGGTGTTGAAAGAAGGATTCAGGTTTCAATACCCGACGAGCAGAACCGGCAGGCACCATCCGGCATTCGCCTGCATCAGAATTACCCGAATCCGTTTAATCCAAATACTCAAATCACCTACGAACTGAACCAGGCATCCCATGTGCTCCTCGAGGTATTCGATCTCACCGGCCGGCATGTGGCAACCCTCCAGAATGGCATGCAAATGGCGGGAAGCCATACGATCACATTTGATGCATCCGCATTGTCGAGCGGTATTTACATCTACAGAGTGTCAACATCCGGAACTGTACATTCACGCAAAATGATGCTGATAAAGTAAAAAGGCACCCCCATTTTACCGGAGATGCCCTGTTTTTGGGGATAGAAACCAATGAATCGATCAGGATCCCTTTTTTGGGAAAAGCCCCTTGTTGATGATAAATATATAGGGGATTACATACACCCAGTGGCGCACCATTGAACCGATCGCCATGTCGATACCCACGTTCAGTCCGGCAACGCCGGCGCCCACAAGTGGGAACATGAAGAACCAGACCAGGGCCACTGTTTGTGCTGTAATGAAAATGTACGGCCTGATCCACGACGGGCCCAACAGCGAGGGGGCGATTCCCGCATAGAGTATGGCAAGTAAAATTCCGTTGCTGAAATGGCCAAAAACACCGTAGGCCAGTCCAAGACCGGTTTTTTCGCCGAGCAGGGCAGGAATATCCCACCAGCCCATGCCCATGATAAGTCCGAACAGGTCGAACAGAATGGTTCCGAGAAATCCGGCAATGATCGCGTTTTTCCAGTTAATGGTATGCATAGTGATGACCTCCTCAGTTTTCAATTTCGGTTAATTCCGGAGCTGCAGGGAAATCGACCGGGATTCCGGTCACATTGTGCAGATAATTGGTGACCGATTTTTCTCCCACATTTACGATCACATCGATCAGGTTTTCTCGGGTGTACCCGGCATCAAAAAAGCCTGACAGTACGTCGTCGGAAATGTTTCCGCGGTTTGCGGTGATGGCGCCCGCCAGCTTTACAAGGGCATCCAGTTTATCGTCAAACGTGGCCTCGCCCTGACGCAGCTCAAGGATTTGCTCATCGGTAAAGCCGTTCATTTTGCCGATCTGGGTATGCGCTGCCAGGCAGTAGGTGCATCCGTTTACCTGGCTTGTTACCAGATTGATCGCCTCTTTTTCTTTGTTGTTAAGCGAGGTTTTGCCGTTGGCGAAGGCCAGGTAGCGGGCCGGTGCGTGTTTCGAGTAGGCGTAGGTGGCGTAGATGTTGGGAACAAAACCGACCTTCGATTTGAAATCGTCGAAGATCTGCTGGTTCTGTTCGGTTACCTCGTCGCGGGTAGGTACGTTAAATGGTCTCATCGTTTTCCTTTGGTTTGGAGTTGTTGTTTGATCTGTACACAACATCCCGCTTTTTTTTGCCGTCCAACATGGCAGTACTACACTATGAGTTGTCAATTCTGCCCGAAGGGTATAACCGATTTGCTGTTTTTGAACACGGAGGTGGTTATACCGGTATGGTTTTTGAACAGTTTGCTGAATTGCGCGGGATCGGAATACCCCAATTCGTAGCCGATCTCCCTGGCCGGTTTGTCCGTATAGAGAAGCATCCGTTTGGCCTCCATAATTACCCGGTTGTGGATCACCTGCAACGGGCTCTCTTCAGAATATTTGCTGAACACATTGGTGATGGTTTTGGGCGATTTATACATCAGCGCGGCATATTCTCCGACCGTTTTTTTTGTGCGGAAATGCTCTTCAACCAGCACATTGAAGACGCGTACCAGGTCGATATCCGACTGTTTATCAGCACTTTTCAGGATCTGTTGCCGGGCGAGGCGCGTGCAGCGAATGATAAACCGCTTCAGCAGTATCCTCAGCATCTCTTCCTGGTTCGAATCGGCGATCGCGAATTCCTCTTCAAGCACCGAATAAAGGGTTCTCAGCCGTCCGGTCTCTTCGCTGTCGAGCTTCATTACCGGGGATGTGTTGGATCCGAAGAACAGTAGCCCGCTGCACGACACCTCGCTGTCGTAGGTATGTACGCAGTAGAATTCACGGTTAAATACCAGTGTTTTCAGATGATCTTCAGAATTGTCAATTTGTACTTTGTGGAGGTAAGTGGTACAGGTGATGTGATCCGGTTCCAGGATGATCTCACGGTCGTCAATCTGCATCATTACCTGTTCCTTTCCATCATTCCAGAAGAACATAAAATTGTCGCCGCTTTTCAGCAGTTCTTTCGGAAAGCCCCTCGCAATAGCAAAGCGCGCGTCGATGTTGGGATTTGTGAACGAATTGATCATTCTTACTGTACCACTTCCGTATCCGGATAGAAAACGAGCCAGGCAAAGGCGAAGTAATCCCCGAAAATTTTGGTTTCAAGCTGCTCACCCTGCAACGTTCCGGATGTGGCCCTGCCGGTAATACTCCAGGTGCTGCCGGTGTTTGTGTCCCGAATTTGTCCGTCCCTGAACTCAAATTCCAGGGTTTTTCCGTTTAACAGGGGAGAGAAGACACCCGTAGCCCCGTCATCTCGTGAGCGGTGGATGTCGCGGTTATCCATAGCAGATGCCATTCCATCAAGGTGAAAAATCACAATGGGCTCGCCCCCGACCCGGTCGTGGAGCACGCGTTTGTCGACCGTTACCCGGTACGAATAGCCTTTAACCTCCTTTTCGGTACGAACGCCCACCACTTTTTGCATCGGGCTTATCTTGTCCGATACCTTTTCCTTCAGCAGAAACGGCGAGTTTTTTATGTCATCATAGCCGGCATAGGGGTTTTGCCCGTAGTTGCGCCGCTGGCCCGTTTCGCGCGACATCACTTCGGCCCCGGGATACATCTCCCTGAACTGTTCGAACGAGATGAGCTGGCTGGGCAGAATGTCGAGGTAGTCGCCGGTCAGGTCTCCGACCAGCGCTTCGCCCGAAAACTGCTGCCAGAGGCTTTCGGTAGTCCGGTCGTACATGATCATATCGGAATGGCGCAACATGCCCGAAACGCCGAATTCAAGCACTTCGCCATCCAGCCTCCGGTCAAATACAATGGCCGAATAGCATAGCGGACAAAACGTCACCGCAACCGGAACACCTCCGAGCTCATCGTTAGCGATTTCATGCCACATCAGGATCTGAATGGGATAGGCCCTGGCTTCACCGTTCACCTCAAGCGAAATCACAGGTTCGACGTCGCGCAGCCAGGCCGAGGCCTCTTCCTGACTTACAAACTGAGGATTATCAATCGACGGGATGCCGTCCTTGCCCGGGCCGCCATCAATAAGTTCATCAAGCTCAATACTTCGCATCTCAAGGTTGGTATTAAATCCGGGCAGTTGCCGGGAGTTCGCCGGTTCAAACGCCGGAAACAAAAACAGCGCGAATATCAAAAACTGAAGAACCGGATTCTTAAACGTCGTTTTCCTGATCTTTATCGTTGACGTTGACGTTGTTTTCCGGATATATCTTGTTGATGCTGCCATTGTTTTGTTGATGTTGTTTACTGTAACCATTTCGTTCCTCTTTATGCCAGGTGCTTTCCTGATAAGAAAGAATATTCGGTAACCTTATATATAACAAAAGAGTAACAACTTTATAGACGTCTCGACATATTCGAACCTGTTCCGGCCCTGGTACAGGCTATTTACCGGTACTCTTATCCATAAGAACCGCTATCTGATATTCCATTCGTTTCATCTCCCGCAGTATTGAATTTTTATGCATTTGCAACCAGGTCCACAGTTTGATCATGGATGCAAACATCAGGGCTAAGAACATGCCAGATCCGTATCTGAGAATTTCAATGGTGCTTTCTGCAGTGAACAGTTTATAGCCACAATAGAAGGCAACGACTGCCACGATCAGGTGTACAATACTCATTACCGCAGTTATCCAGGCTAATTTGCCTGTATATAGCCTGCCAATGCTTTTCCATAAACCTTCTTCTTCTTCAAGGTTGTGATAGAATTCAGCTTCCTCTTTATTCAGTGATTCAGTGATCAGTTTGTCGATTTCTTCTTTTTTCATTTTTATACCTCGAATTGTTATTTGATCAATTTTTTCAGGGTTTCACGGGCGTCGAACAGCCGCGATTTTACGGTACCTTCCGGGATCTTCAGAACGGTGCTGATCTCTCCTAAACTCATACTTTCCAGGTAAAACATCTGTATGACGATTCGCCTGGAAGGGGACAGGTCCCTGATACCTGCCTGGACCTTTTCCAGCAAGGATTCCGGTTCATCCGGTTCACTATCTTCCGGTGTGGATTCGGTTTCTGCGATCAGTATCTGTTCCTGTTTGCGCAATCGTTGCTGGTTTCTGATCCAGTCGATCGACTTTCTGCGGGCTATGGTTAATGCCCAGGCTTCAAAGCTGATTTTCAACTCCAGCCCGTCCAATTTTTTAATGATTGTATACCAGCACTCCTGGGCAAGATCATCAGCCTCACCCGGGTTCCTTGTGTAATAGGTTATTGTGCGGACCATTATCGGATGGAATCGATTGATAAGCAGCTTCAATGCATCTCTGTCACCATTCTGATAGAGACTGATCAACATCGTGTTGCTGGTTTGCCTTGTTAATGAATTTTTCATGCACCCCTATAGTCGTGTAAACTTCTAAAAGGTTCACTTTTATTTTTAAGTAATGATGTGGGGGTGCTTTGCTACATACCAGCATCGGCTTGCCCGTTAGAAATGTGTGATGGTCATCAAGCATTTACTGGTGCGGGCCACATACAACTGCTCATCGGTCATGTCCACCCCGATTCTGTAACATCTTTCTGAAGAATCTCGAAAAATGGCGTAACTTCCCGCCCATGATTTCCATTACCATCATCCTCATTATTATCACGGTTGCGACCACGGTTCTGGCGTGGACCGTCATGCCCGGCTTTCAGGAAGACGGCATGCTCCGTCCCTACTACACTTTCCGGCAGAACAAGTGGTATCAACTCATCACCAGCGGATTTCTGCACGGTGACCTGATGCACCTGTTGTTCAACATGATCACCCTTTTCTTCTTTGGGCCCGTGGTGGAGCAGACGATTGGCGGACCGTTGTTCATCGCTCTATATTTCTTCTGCCTCATCCTTTCGGGCATTCCCACCCTGTTCAGGCACCGGAACAATCCCAATTACGCGAGCCTTGGCGCATCCGGAGCGGTAATCGGCGTGTTGTTTTCATTCATCCTGTTCTATCCCTTCGAGAGCATCTACCTGTTTTTCATTCCGATTGGCATACCGGCCATTATCTTCGGTTTCCTGTTCCTGGCCTACAGCATGTATGAGGGCAAGCGGCAGAGCGGCATCATCAATCATGAAGCGCACATCGCCGGTGCAGTTGCCGGAATCCTGTTCACAATCGTCTTCGTGCCCCGCGCGCTGGAGCATTTTTTCACGGTTATCGGAGTGCTGTAAGGATTACTCATCTTTCATTTTTTACAGTACTCAATCCCCTCACGCCCGCATACTTGAGGCACAACATGAGCACGATCCCGTAGCCGAGATGCATGATGAAGCCGGCAAGCAGGATGCGGCCCGGAATCCATGTCTCCGAATAGAATATGCCCACCGTTTCTCCCGCCGCTTGCATCGCGAGCGGTGAGATGACCAGACCCGCCGCAAAGGAAATGATGACTCCGTATATCAGCCCCTGGATCACCCAGTTGCCGGGGATGCGTTCCTGGAAAAAGACAACCCAGGCCAGGGCCAGCAATATCCCGACAATATTATAGGCCAGATTCCCCCATAAAATGGAGTAAACCGGTGATCCGTGTACATAGTTGAAGCTTTCCTTCAGAATATGACCTACATCAATGACCGGAAGCCCGATCCCTCCCAGAAGAAAGGAGATAATAGTCATAAAAAAAGTGGCAATAAAACCGGATATAACGGTTCTTATAAAAGTATCTGAGCTTATCATATAGGTCCATTAATCATTTTTGGTTGATAAAAAGCAAGAATACAGATGGCTGATAAAAAAGCAAGATTACGTCTAACTTATACTGCATCAATTATTTACACTGCGATGCATACTACAAAAAAATGCAGCAAAATCCTCAGGCCGGCAGCGCGAGTTTTTGATATACGATTCATAAGACGTAACGACCCGGCGATATTCGATCTTTTTGGCGAACATCGCTACATCGCTACATCGCTACGTCTTATGAATCGCTAAATCAATTAGACCCTATTTCGGCCGGCAGCGTACTGACTTTAGTACCCACCCCCCTTTTGCCTCACGCCTTCTAACTTTTGCCTTTTGCTTTTTGCCTTCTGCTTTCCGTGTCTCATATCTCACTACTCACTCCCACCCCGCGCTTCTTCCTCCTCACCGGCCCGTCCCAGGTATCCAGCTCCATATTATGCGCCCTCAGCATTCTGATCAGTTCTTCCTTGAACGAGCTCGATTTGTGGATGTCCCACTGCTCGTCGATATATCTGATGGTTTTGCCGATCATCGACTGACTCACACTGAAAACAGCATACCCCTTTGCCCAGCGGAATTTATCATCTGTGAAATAGCGCTCATTAAGCCAGCGTGTACTGGTACTTTTAACTTTCTGGATAATTTTTGACAGATCGACTGTGGGTGGCATGGAAGCCAGGATGTGCACATGGTCGGTAGTGCCGCCCACCGACAGTACCTGACCGCCCGAATCGCTGATCAGTGCCCTTAACGCTTCGTAAAGATAAATTTGAACGTTGCCCTTTATACACCGTTTCCTCCGGTTGGTACTGAATACAAAATGCAGATGCAACGCATGATAGGAAGTCTTGCTCATGATCCCGTTCTCTCCTGATTGATTTATAGTTTTTCTTCTCCAATAAAGAGCCTGAAAAACCAAAAACCTGTCAAAAAATTAGGAGATTCTAACAAAACGTCATGCTGAGCACTGCCCCCCCCGTCATGCTGAGCGCAGTCCCCCCGTCATGCTGAGCGCAGCGGAACGAAGTGGAGTGAAGTCGAAGCACGTGGGGGCTTTTAAAAAAGCCCCCAAAAGCCCGCAAGGGAGGCTTTCTTTTCCCCAAATGAGCAGTGCACAGCACTGCTCACATACTTCGACTACATTTCATGCTGCGCACGAAATTGCGCTCAGTATGACGTGGTGGTGCCCATTCCCCCACTTCCACATTCAATTGTTCAAATGTTCAATTGTTCTACTGTTCTACTGTTCTCCTGTTCTCCTGTTCTCCTACCCTTTCCTCTTCCGGAAATCGGCCATATAATCAACCAGCACCTGTACGCTTTCTTTCGGACATGCATTGTAGATACTCGCCCGCATTCCGCCTACACTCCGGTGACCCTTGAGCCCGCTCAGCCTGAGTTCTTTGGCACCCGCCAGAAACTCTTTTTCCAGCTCCTCAGATGCCAGCGTGAATGTGACATTCATCAGCGACCGTGAATCGTTCTGCGCTGTGCCATGATAAAAACCGTCGCGGTCGATCTCATCGTAGAGGATACCCGCTTTTTCCTGGTTGTGCTTGTCCATGGCATCCAGTCCGCCCCGGGCAATGAGCCAGTCAAGCACCAGGTTGAACATATAGACGGCAAATACGGGCGGGGTATTGAACATCGTGCCCGTATGGGTTGCATAACTGAGTATGGTGGGCACACCCTCGGTTTTGGCGGTTCTCAGGAAGTCTTTACGGATGATCACGATCGTGACCCCGGCCGGTCCGGCATTTTTCTGCGCACCGGCATAGAGTACACCGTACCGTTTAATGTCGATGGGCCGGCTCAAAAAATCGGACGAGGCATCGCACACTAGTGGCACTCCGGCCGTTTCGGGCTCTTTGCGGAACTGGGTGCCGAATATGGTGTTGTTGCTCGTGAAATGCACATACCGGGCTTCCGGACGCAGTTTCAGCTCTTGATCGGTTGGAATCCGGTTAAAATTGCTGTCTTCCGACGAAAAAGCGTTGTTGGCCTGCCCGAACAGCTTGGCCTCCTTTAACGCTTTTTTCGACCAGGACCCGGTAAGGATGTAATCGGCCTGTTCGGGTCTACTTCGGTATACTCGGGACCGCGGTGGCTGAGCTCAATGAGCGATGATCCTGTTCCCCTGTAGTCGAGCAGCTCTTCCTGAGCTTTTTGTAATACTTCGAATGGCAATACCGCGGGACCCGCGCTGAAGTTGTGAGATCTGTTCATAATAGTTGTTGGTAAATGGGTGATGGATGTATAAAGATATATAGATGGTATAAGATTATCTGTTAAAAGGTATGGATCAGAATTCCTGACCTTAGTTTGGGCTCAAACCAGGTCGACTTGGGTGGCATAAGCATTCCGGCGTCCGACACATCAACAAGTTCTTCGATACTTGTAGGATGCATGCTGAAGGCGAGTGAAACCTTGCCGCTGTCAACCGCTTTCTTCAGGGCATCGGTTCCCCGTATTCCGCCAACAAACGAGATATTTTTATCGGTGCGCGGATTGGTGATGCTGAAGTAGGGTTCCAGGATGCTGGTCTGCAGCCGCGCCACATCCAGCGTGGTTGCCGGCGTACGCTCTTTCGGCTCCGGCAGCATGATATCATGCCAGCTGCCATCATAGTAAACTGAAACGTGGCCCCGGCGTGTTGGCCTCGGCGGAGCGTCGTTAACGGCCTTGAGTTCCCTGAACATCCGCCGTACCGTTGAATCGGATGCCTTGTAAATGACCCGGTTGTAGGCCAGAATGTTCATCAGGTCCATCGGAAAGATCACCGCGGGAAAAAAATTGTACTCCTCGCTGCCCGTATGGCCCGGATTCTCCTTCGTAATAGCTTCAGCCGCCCGCGAGGCACTTTTGCAGCGGTGATGGCCGTCGGCCACATACAGTTTTTTCACATCGCCGAATGCCTGAACAAAAGCGGACGTATCCCCGACTCTCCAAACCCGGTGTTCAACACCATCCCCGGCCGTGAAATTGTAAAGAGGATCGCCCCCGGTAATGTTGTCCATAAGCCCTCCGATGTTGCCCGGGTCGCGGAAGGTGAGCATTACGGGCTCGGCATGGGCCTGCTGGGTGAGGATGTGGCGCGTGCGGTCGTCCTCCTTGTCGGGACGCGTAAGTTCGTGCTTAACGATGAGGTCATTGTCGTAATCCTGCACAGATACACAGGCAAAAAGACCGGTCTGTGTGCGGTCATGCCATTTCAGCTGATAGATGTAGAGGCTGGGGGCATCCTCCTGCACAAGCAGACCCCGCTCTTTGAAGGCATCCAGATTTTCGGCACCTTTGCGGTAGGTTTCGTCGGCATACAGATCAAAACCTTCCGGCAAATCGATTTCAGGGCGAATAACATGAAGAAAACTGTCGGTGTTGTCTTTGGCCATCTCGCGCGCTTCGTTGGTGTCGATAACGTCGTAAGGTACACAGGCGATACGGTTTACCTTCTTCGGCTCTGGCCGCCATGCTTTGAATGGATGGATGTGGATCATAAGATTCGTTCTTCCGCTTCAGGTTCTTGGTTGTATGGCGGGCTTTGCCTAATTTTTAGCCGGCAGCGATTCCCCGGGTTTACGCATTGTAATGTCGGTTGATAAAGTTAACAAATTTTCGATAACAGATATGGAAAACACCACAAAAGGTTTGGATGCGGAGCAGCATCAGCAACTGCTTTTCATGATGCTCATACAACAGCACGAACAGATTGCCGGTATGGGCCTTGGCAGAATACCGAATCCGGTAACCAATAAAACCGAAATGGATCTGCAGTCGGCCAAATACGCCATCGATACGCTTATGATGCTGCAGACGTTCACCAAGGGCAACATCAGCAACGATATGAACGAGTTTCTGGAGCAGACCCTTACGCGCCTGCGCATCGATTACGCACGGGCTGTGAGCGATGCGAAGCGAAAAACCGCTGACAGCCGCAAACCGGATGCGGGTAACACTGATGCCAGCCAGGAAACAGACGCAAAGGCCGGAAGCGGCAGTGGCAGAGCCGGCTCCGGTGATGATCCCGACGGCAAAGATTCGGCCCAAAACACCGCCGCAACGGATCAAGACAGCACGGCGCAGCCGGGTACCACCAGGGCTGGCAAACCGGGTAAATCGGATCCGTCGTGACCGGTAACGGTACACCCGGCAAAGCAGGCCGCATAGACGTACCGGCAGCCGGAGGCGTGGTTTTCAGGATCCGTTCGGGCACGCCCGAGGTGTTGCTCATCTACAGAAAAGGGGTGTGGGACCTTCCGAAAGGAAAAAAGGAGGAAGGGGAGGGCTATGCCATGGCCGCGGCCCGTGAGGTGGCCGAGGAGACAGGATCTGATCTGCCCCTGATTGTAGGAAGCCTGCCGGTAACATACCACGACTACAACATGGATGATGTGGAATACAGCAAGCACACCCGCTGGTATGCTATGATCACCCGGTCGAACCACTTCTCACCCCAACTCGACGAACAGATCGAGAAGGTCTGCTGGATCGGGCTTGAGAAGGCCGAAAAACTGGTCGGATTCGAAAACCTCCGGCTGGTTCTTTCCGACCTCCGCCGCCTGCTCGGGTCAGATCAGAAATGATCAGATCAGCTTGAAGTAGACCGTCTCGCGCAGTTCAACACTCACTGCTATGCCATCCCGCAGTGCCGGTCTGAAGCGGAACCGCTTTATGGCATTCATGGCAACCTCATCACACCCCCATCCCAAACCTTCCACAATTCGGGGATTTACCACATAACCATGTGGATTTACCGTAAATTCGACGACCACAAAGCCCTGTACCCCTGCCATCCGGGCTTCCTGCGGGTAGGGTAGGCCACGCGTAACATGCCGGGTATCCGTTAGCAGCTTCGGTTCCCTTTCCACCTCGCCCAGCAATGGCCTGGCCAGATGGCTCAGATCTGATTCCACCAGCCGGAAGGGCAGTCTGAAATAGTACTCACGGTCGCGCAGCAGTATGATCTCCTCATCGATAAGAACATCAACCGGCTTATCGATGCCGGAGACTGGCCTGGGCGGGGGGGATGGTTTTTCAGCGTAGACAGTCCGTTCAATTTCGAGAAAGGCTACCGGCGTGCTCACCACATCCATACGATCCGATGTCCGGTCATGGCTGATGTTTACCCTGAAAATGATGATCAGCACAATGAGAACAACGGCAAGACAAACCTGGTACCGTATCAGATACACGGTGTCGGGCTCATTACGGAATGGTTTCCCTTTTTGCATGGCTGAAGTGTACTGATTTAACCGGGCATTAAACGCACTCTCTACTGGTAAATATATAATCAGGCCGGTAAAAAACAAGTGTTTTTACCGCAAGTATTAGCGTAAAAGTGTCTGCCCGAAGCCAAAATCGAAGTCGAAGTCGAAGTCAAAGTCGAAGTCGAAGTCAAAGTCAAAGTCAAAGTCAAAGTCAAAGTCAAAGTCAAAGTCTGAGTCTAAGTCTGAGTCTAAGTCTAAGTCTGAGTCTGAGTCTGAGTCTGAGTCTGAGTCTGAGTCTGAGTCTGAGTCTGAGTCTGAGTCTGAGTCACAATCACATTCACAGGCACAGCCACTGTCATATCATATCACTGTCACAGACAGCCTAAGCCGCAGGCGCATAAAAAAAGGCATGATCCCGAAGAACCACGCCTTTTTGAACTAACAATGGAGTTGTTACTGCAGCCTGAATACCACAGGCTGGGTCATTCTTACTTTTACCGGACGCCCGCGCTGCAGACCCGGTGTAAAGCTCATTTTCTGAATCGCTTCAACAGCGGCTTCATCGGCACCGCCCCCGATTCCACGGAGTACAACGGGATCGACTACTTGTCCCTGTTCGTTAACTACAAACTGTACAATCACCCGTCCTTCAATCCCTGCCCGGCGGGCCATCTCAGGATAGCGAAGGGCTGCGTAAAGAGCTTCCTGACCACCGCGCATGTCGGGCATCTGCTCAACGGCGATGAAAATTTCAGGCTCCTGATATTCTTCCTCTTCTGCTGGAGGCGGCGGCAGATCAAACGCGTCGCCGGTATCAAACTCGGAATCAAAAAGCATGATGTCTTCGTCGATAATCGCATCGTTAGGCACCTCTACTGGCACCGGCGGCCTCGGCGGCGGCGGCGGGGTTTCAATGTGCTGCGTTTGCTCAATCTCTTCCATCTCAACGATTTCCTGTTCAAAATCGGGGATATCGAAAGACGAGTCAGGCTTCCAGTTAATCCGGAAGAGTACAATCATTACAAAGAGCGTAAAAATCATTCCGCTCTGGAGCGTAATTCTGTAACTTCTTCTCAGATCCTTTTCAGGTATTTTTCGTTCGAGCATTTTTATTGGTTTAGTTAGACGAATAGATAGGAAGTGCAAAGTTAACAAATTCAGTTAGAATTGCAACAATCGGTACGTTTCATAACGAAATCATAACACATGTATTGCCAATCACTGTAAAATCAATGAGATTACATTATAAATGATGTGTGAGAAAATATGATAAACCGTCAGAACGTGCTTACTGAATCAAAAACAGTCTCTGTGTGCACGGTACAATGTCAGCCTTCCTGCAGCTCGGGCCTGGCGGCTTCAGCTTCGCCTGACGACTCTTCAGGAAAGTACTGTTTGATGATACCCAGGGCCAGTACGGCGGCAAGGCACCCCAGACCGTTTGCGGCAAGGTCGGCCAGGTTCCCGCTTCGGTTGACCGGCATAATGTGCTGATAAACCTCTATAAAGGTACCAAAAAGGAAGGCTATCCAGAAGATACGCTTAAGCCCCACATCGGTTTTCCTGCGGTAGTACATTACAAAAAGCCCGTACAGGAAGGCCCAGCCGCCGAAGAGCGCGAAATGACCAAGCTTGTCGTACTGGAATACCCGCGATTCGACCAGGTACTTGGCCGGCATTGCCGTCAGGTAGAGGGTTATGACCATCCAGATCCCGAACAGATAGGGGATGGACCGAAAGAAAAAGGATGCGGTGAGATAGTGCTTCATAAAATGTCCGATGGACCAGGTATGAGGTCCGGTGATGCAGCCCTGCGGTACCTGCGTATGCCGTCGAGCAAGGCGTATATTGCGGCGGCATCCGTAGTGTGACCGGTCGCCATTGCGGCTGCAATTTTACCGGCAAGCACATCACCGAATCCGGCCCGGCCGAAAACAGTGGTATCGTAACCCGTCACGAATGTTCCTGATGCCGGTCCGGTTACATACACAGGGCAGCCCTTGGCGACTGTTATTGCACCGGTTTCGCCGGATACCATTTTTGCCTGTTCGAGCCTGTCCAGATTCGTCATAGCCGTTTTTCCGGTTAACTGCTGCAGTTCGCCGGGATGTGGTGTTAATACTGTTTCATGGTTGAAGACCGGAAGCCTTCCTGCCTGCGACAGGCACCAGAGTGCGTCGGCATCTATTACCAACGGACATTTTGCGTGCCTGATGACCTCATTTACGAAACCGACCGTCTCATTATTGCGTCCTACACCGGGCCCGAGAAGCAAAATCCCGGGTTTTTCATGGATTATTTCCAGCACACGGCCGGTGTGGGATGTCCCGAAAAAGTGATCGTCTGCCCCGCCAACCGGCTTTTTTACCGGTTCGATCAGGTTTTTTTCGAACACGGGAAGCAAACCGGCCGGGGTGATCACGACTACAGCCCCTGTACCCGTTTTCCATGCCGCTTTTGCCGATAATACGGGCGCACCGGTCAAACCCGGCGATCCGCCCAGGATGTAAACAATACCGCGCTCGTATTTGTGCCGGCCGCTCATTTTATCAGGCACCGGCAGCCGGGTTATATCGGGGCCGATGGCAAAGGCCCCGTCTTCCGGGTACAGGTGCGGCGCGAAGGGCAGCTCGCACAAAACCACATCACCGCAGCAGCGGAACCCTGCAGGTGTGTAAAAACCGTGCTTGTAACCCCCGAAGGTACAGGTCACCGCCGCTGTTGCGGCAATACCATGCACTTCGCCGGTATCGGCATCCAGACCCGAAGGGATGTCCATGGCATAAATCGGAACACCGAGGTTGTTCATCCGGGCAATGGCATCCCTGTATGAACCCCTTACCTCCTGGTTCAGACCGGTACCGAACAGCCCGTCGACAGCAAAATCAAGATCGCGGGGATCAACGGATGTTATGCTGCCGGTTTCGTTAACTGCGCCGGGAATTGCGCCAGGATGTGCGTCAGGAAGTGCGCCAGGAAATTCACCCTGGCTGGCACCCTCATTTTCACCTTGATTGCCACCTTGAAAGGCACCACGTTTTGTATCACGATTTGCACCCTGGCCGCTTTCGGCAGCATCTCCGTCGGGGGTACCGTAGTCCGCCACCGACTTTTTGAGGCGTTCATAATTGGTCGCCGCACCCGGGCTGAGCCCCTCTTTGCCCCCGGCAAAAAACAGGGTGATGTGAAACCCGTTCCTGCTCAGATACCGGGCAACGACCAGCGCATCGCCGGCGTTGTTCCCCTTGCCGCATACGATGAGGCCCCGCTTGCGCCCGTTCTGCCGCTGCATGATCTCTTTCGCCGCCTGGAATCCCGCAATCTCCATGAGCACATCGCCCGGGATGCCGGTTTCATGTATGGCAGCCTCATCCAGTGAACGGATTTCTGACGCCCTGAATATTCTGTGATGATGGTCGGTTGTAATCATGGTACGCTGCTCTTTTATTGAACACGCTCTGCTAACATTTTAAGGTTAACCATTTTGAAACACTTTTCTGAACATGCTTAATGCTTACGATATTACCTGCGTTAGGAATACGACAGGAATCCGGAAAGAAAAAAAGCATGACATTGTCTCATGTCTCATGTCTCATGTCTCATGTCTGATGTCTGATGTCTCATGTCTCATGTCTGATGTCTCATGTCTCACGTCTCACGTCTCATGTCTCAAATCAATACGACCGCGCAAACAGCACTTTTTTTGCCGACGGTTTGCCCGTTACCATACAGCTGCCGGCGCCGGAATCGTATTCGAGCGGTATGCAGCGGATGGTTGCTTTGGTCTCCTCCTTGATCCGTGCTTCGGTCTCGGCGGTTCCGTCCCAGTGGGCATAGATAAAGCCGCCCTTGTCGTCAATCACCTGCCTGAACTCCTCGTACGTATCCACGTGTCGCGTCGAATCATCAACGAATTTCCGTGCGCGCGCAAGCAGGTCTGCCTGAATACGGTCGAGAACCGTTACGGCCGATTGCACGAATTCATCGCGGTTCATGATCTGCTTTTCAAGCGTATCGCGCCGTGCCGCTTCAACGTTTCCGTTTTCTACATCCCTCGGCCCTACGGCCACGCGAAGGGGTACGCCCTCAACCTCGTGCTGCGCGAATTTCCATCCCGGCTTGTACTGGTCGCGGTCGTCAAGCTTCACGCGGATGCCCTTGTCGGCCAGCTCCCTGTATATCGCCCGGGCATAGTCGAGCACCAGGGCCTGCTCGTCGTCGTTGCGCCAGATGGGCACGATCACAATCTGGGTCGGGGCCAGCTTCGGCGGCAGTACAAGTCCGTTGTCGTCGGAATGGGTCATGAGCAGCCCGCCGATCAGCCTGGTTGATGCACCCCAGCTCGTAGCCCATACGTGTTTCAGCTCCCCGTCGCGGTCCTGAAAGGTTACATCGAACGCTTTGGCGAAATTCTGCCCAAGAAAGTGGGATGTACCCGCCTGAAGGGCTTTCCCGTCCTGCATGAGCGCTTCGATGCAGTACGTTTCGACGGCCCCGGCAAAACGCTCGCTCTCGGTTTTCAGCCCGGTGATCACCGGCATGGCCATATACTCTTCGGCAAACGTTCTGTACACATTGAGCATCCGTTCGGTCTCCTCCACAGCCTCCTGCTCGGTTGCATGGGCGGTGTGCCCCTCCTGCCACAGAAACTCCATGGTGCGCAGAAACAGGCGGGTGCGCATCTCCCATCTTACCACATTGGCCCACTGATTGATCAGTATGGGAAGATCGCGGTACGACTGTATCCACCCGCGGTAGGTATCCCAGATGATGGTTTCGGATGTGGGCCTTACAATCAGCTCTTCTTCCAGTTTTGAGGCCGGGTCTACTTCAACGCCATTTTCCGAGTTGATGAGACGGCTGTGGGTTACAACGGCACACTCCTTGGCGAAACCCTCAACGTGTTGTGCCTCTTTCGACAGAAACGATTTCGGGATAAAAAGCGGGAAATAGGCATTCTGATGGCCGGTTTCCTTGAACATCCGGTCGAGGGCGCCCTGCATGAATTCCCAGATGGCATAGCCCGTCGGCTTGATTACCATGCAGCCGCGAACAGGGGAGTGCTCGGCCATTTTGGCCTCGCGGACCACATCCAGGTACCATTGTGAATAATCTTTCGATCGGGGGGTAATGTTTTTTGCCATCGGTTAATTAGAATATTTTATGAGTCGAAACAGAAGGGTCGAAAATTAATACAATTTCATCTCAAGAGCAGACTAAAACTCGGGATATACATAATTTTGAAGGAGTGCAGGCAAATTGGTAGCTTTTGCTGTACACTATAACGAAGGGCTATATGCTGGAATTCAAGATCAGAAAAACAATCTATGCTCCCTATGATGTGGTTTGGGAAATGGCAAACATTACGGGAAATCTGGAAAAGTGGGCACCGATATCCTTTCTGAATACTACCGATGATGTAATGGTGGATAACGGTCTCCGGCTGCGGCAGGAGAAGCTCTTTATGGGGTTGTCGGGGGCCTCGGTGTTTGAAGTAAGCGACATGCACACCGATTCACTGGTCAGGCGGCAGTTCTCTTTTTCCATGGCCGGCAAAAGACGCTCGATGAACAGAATAACCTTCCTGTTCGATGATTTCAGCATTCAGACGTTTCTGGATCTTTATGAGGCAAGAAACAGTGAAACGATTGTTTTCCAGGAGGGCAGAATCGAACCCGAATACTCGGTGGGCCCCCTGAACGATTTCAGTAAATCGATCGCCAGACTGAAGAGGGAACTCGACCAGGGACCCAGCTATGAAGTGAAAATAACAGCACATGTGTATTACGACCTGGGGCAGACCATGTGGGGCTCAATGGTCGAGAAGCTGTTTGTGAACACCGTTTTGCTGGGCCGCTACAGGAAAAATGTGGAGAATGCCCTCGATAAACTCAGGGAACTCAGCGAGGCCGAGTATGAAAAAAGGTCGGGCGAAAGGGTAAGGCGGCAAAAGGCTGTGTAGAATAGTTGCCGGGCCGGTATGCTGAATACATCAGGGAGCGGGAAAAAAGCGATCCGGCGTGTGGGGAATTTTTTTTAAAAGTTCGTATATTGCTTTTCTGCCTGTGAAAGTGATATGGCGTGGTAGCTCAGCCGGTTAGAGCGTCGGATTCATAACCCGGAGGTCGGCGGTTCAAGTCCGCCCCACGCTACAGCAAGTCTTTAATCACGAAGCCGGATTCTTTGATCCGGCTTTTTTTTCGTCCCCGCGGGGCGCCGGAAACAGGCCTTAGGGCCGGATTGGCAGTTCGTATATAAAGAAAGCACCACGGTCAATCAAGAACATGGTGCTTATTTATCATCTACAGACGGCTATTACCCCATTTGTGTTCAAACAAAATAGCCGGCTCCACCTGTGCCGGCAATACTGTAATACCCGTATTTCTGTATCCGTATTTTTACGTAATGAATACCTCAGGTATACCCATTTTCAACAGCATACCTGACCAGAGCCGCCGAGTTTTTTACGTTCAGCTTCTGCATCAGGTTGGCCCGGTGTGTATCTACAGTTCTGGGGCTGATGAAAAGCTTAGCCGCGATGGCCTGGCTGGTCTGACCCTCGGCAATCAGCTTTAAGATTTCGTTCTCCCGCCTGGTCAGCTGAATCCTGTTGTCGCTGCGCGTTCCGCCACTCTGTTTTTTGCTCTGCCGGATGTAACTCTGGGTCATCAGATCGGAAACGGACGTGCTGAATACCTTCTCGCCGTTGTACACCCGCCTGATACTGTTTATGAGATCTGTTTTGTTCGTGTTTTTCAGCAGATACCCCATAGCACCGGCACTTAGTACCTGGTTCAGGTACTCTTCGTTCAGATGCATGGTCATGATTATGATTTTGGCCCCCGGCGATGTACGAAGTATCTGACGGGTGGCTTCCAGCCCGTTCATAACCGGCATCGATATGTCGATGATGCACACATCGGGCTGATGCTGTTCGTACAGGCTTACGGCTTCGCTTCCGTCGGATGCTTCCGCAATAATATTGATGTCGGGCGAGGTATTCAGAATACTTGAAATACCATACCGTACAATGTTGTGATCATCTGCAAGCAGAACATTTATCATAGTGCTTCCGTGGTATTGTTAAGCGGGATTTCGATAATAAGCTCCAGCCCCTGGCCGGGTGCCGATTCTATCTGGAGCCGCCCGTTGTGCAGTTCCACCCTCTCTTTTATGTTGGTCAGACCGCTGCCAATGCGCGACAGGTCGGTTCGGATCGTTCCGCGGTCAAATCCCTTGCCATTGTCATGAATAACCACGAGCACGGTATTCGACCGCCTGTACAACTGTATGCCAGCCTCGGTGGCATCAGCATGTCTTACAATATTGCTGATGGCTTCCTGGCATATACGGTAAACCGTGATTTCAAGCCCCGAGGGAAGCCGTTCATTCAAATCGAACGCCCCCATGGTGATATCGATACCCGAGACCTTCGAGAAATCTTCACAGAGAAGCCGGAGCGCCGGTATAAGGCCGAAATCGTCAAGAATGGCAGGGCGCAGGTCCTGCGATATATTCCGAACTTCCTGTATGGTGGTGTCGAGAATGGCTTTTACGCTTTCCACGTATTCAATCGCCTGGTCGGATCGGGTGCGGATGGCATTTTCGATGAGCTCCACATTCATGACCGCTGCAGTGATCATCTGCCCGAGCCCGTCATGCAGTTCACGCGATATTTTGCGGCGCTCTTCTTCGATGGTCTCCAGACGTGACGCCAGCCGGACTTTCTGGCGAATCAGGTTTTTCTCGGCTTCATCTGCTTTTTTTCGTTCTGTTATCAACTCGGTGAATATGATGATGCCGCCAATGGTATCCTGCTTCTGGTACCAGGGCTGTATCTCCCAGCGAATCCACTCTTTCGATCCGTCGGGCAGGGCAACCAGTTCTTCCTCACTCGTTGCCGTATTCCCGCCAAGCGCAGTGTCGATAACGTTCTTCCACCCTTCGGGGATATCGGGAAATGTATCGTGCAGCCGTTTTCCCTGCAGGGCCGGATGGTTCAGCTTGAAATCCTCAATCCACCGTTTGCTGGTAAGCAGATAATTCATACCGGTATCGAACATGGCAACGGCTGCAGGGGTGCTGAATACAAACTGCCGGAAAAGCATTTCGCCGATCCTGAGCTGCTCCTGCGCCAGGGTCCGGTCGGTTACATCATGTATGATGGAATAGAGCAGTGTTTTGCCGCCCAGCTGAACCGGAGCGGTATACACTTCAACCTCCCTGATCTCTCCGTCGGCTTTACGGTGGTTGAAGTGAAAGAGCGATCCACCGCTGTTCATAACCTCAACAATACGTGCATTGACGGTGTCGGTGGCCAGCGTGTTAATATCGCTGATGTTGAGGGTGAGAAATTTCTTGTAACTGTACCCGTAAAACTGGCAGGCAGCCCGGTTGGCATCAAGGATGCGGCCGGTTTCAGGTTCTATGAGAAACTTAACGGCCGGATTGTTCCGGAAAATCTGGTCGTAGCGCTCCTCACTGCGTTTCAGGGCTGTTTCGATCGACCTGTTCTGCATGTGCGATCCGATGGCACACAGCAGGGTTTTGATAACACCCGTTTTTTCACGGATTGCCACATCACCGGGCCCGGTAATCACACAAATAAAGGACTGCAGCCCCGAATATGTTTTAACCGGAATAATCATCACATCACTGTCTCCTGCAAGTAAGGCAGATAATCCGAAGTCGTTCAGTTTAGTTGCCTGTACAAAACTCCCGCTTGAAAGCTGCTGGTGCCAGGGCGATTTTTTATTAGCCGGCAGTACGGTTGCGGGGAACGGGGCAGCGCTGTCGCCGCTCCAGACCACGGCGGGTATGAACGCCGGTTTGCTGTCGCCGGTGCGTTCGTAATAGATGAGCGCTGAAGCCGATATGAAGGGCCCCAGCTTCCCGAAAGCCAACTCAAGTGCCTTTTTCTCATCATCAACCGTAAGCAATTGTGTTGTGATCACAGATAGTACATCAGATAACTCACTGCTTGTGTACATCGCTTTGGGTTCGGCTTTCAGCATCGGTTAGTGGCTACCTTCAATTTGCCCGGTTATATAAGACTAAACACATTTCTAAAGGGTATATAAACGGTTCGACATAATCAAGGCGTCATACGGGATGTTGGCTCCGGAACTGACCTCGTCTTCCTTGACAGTAACCTGATTATTGTGAACGAACCGGTATCAGCACAGAAACAAATAAACGGGGATGATCAGAAGGATATTCACCAGCTGGTGAGGATGTTCACCGGTAGAAATGGGAATCCTCACAGATAAAAAAATCCGCCCAGAACCAGGCAGCGGACCGTCCACATAAACGTCCTCAGCCGGTTTTTACGGGTCAGTTCATCGATGAGTGATGCGTCGTAACCGGTCGTTCCAAGCCGGTTGTGTACAGGAACCACGCGGAAAGCCGTATCCGCGAATATGGTGGCAATCAGCAGCAGGGCCGGTACAGAAAGGGTGTACGGCATGAATTCGGGAGC
>JAIVHB010000143.1:0-6615 GCA_020201275.1 Rhodothermaceae bacterium
GTATAAGCTCCTGCTATGGCTCCAAGCACCAGTGCAATGGCAGTGCCAAAGTCGATATAGCCGAGTGTGTACGGCGAAAGTCCGTCCATGGCCGGTACCGGCATGGAGAGCTGTATCACCCCCGAAAGCGAGATGATCATTATTGCCCCTACCGATATACTTACCGCTTTCTGGAAGGGGATCCGGTAGATCATGTTCATGATGGGCACCATCACGATGCCGCCACCGATACCGGTAAGCGCGGCAATCAGTCCGCCACCGCCGCCGATGGGTACCGCTTCACGCCACGTGACCAGCCGGTCTGTACCGGGTGCAGGCGGTGTTGCCCGGTTAATGGTTTTACGCAGAAACTGAATGCCGGTGTAGACGAGGATTACGAAAAAGATGATCAGAAAAACGTCGGAATTGAAGTAGTCGGAGGTGATGTACTGCTTGCCAATCGTTATACCCACGATGCCGAAAAGGCCCACTTTAAAGCTTTCGCGAGGGGAGAAGTTATGCATCCGGAGCTGCTTGAACGAGGCACTGCCTGATGTAGCCAGCGTACAAAGAAGAGAAGATCCGATGGCCCACACCTCGGGGTTTTCAATTCCCCGGGCATCAAACATATAAAACAGCACGGGTGCAAAGATTACACCCCCGCCAATGCCCAGCATGCCGGCCAGCAGCCCGGCAAAAATCCCGATCAGAATCAGAAATAGAATGATCATAGCCGAAATATAGCGATCTTTTGTATTTCCCAAACGCCCCCAATGCCCCCACGTCAAGCTGAGCGCAACGCAGCGTAGCTGCGTGTAGTCGAAGCACGTGGAGGCTTGTCAAAGCCTCCTGAGGGTTTACGCAAATGCGCAGTGCTCAGGCACTGCGCACTGGTTCGACTACGCTCCGCTGCGCTCACCATGACGGGGTATCACTTCTCAACTCAATTGTTCTATTGATCCAAACTTCCCTAACTCACAAACCCGCTATAACCAACATCCTGCAATTTATCACCAATCCCAATAAGAAAGGGGGCTCCGGTCAAGGCAGCCCCCTTTATTTAGCAATCGAAAACGGTTTCGCAGGTGCGGATCAGTCCATCACCTTACGGAGAAATGCGGGTTGTTCGGAATCGCTCTTGTCGATCCGTTCTTCACGTTCCTTGAGCGGCCTTGCCGGACGGCCGGAATCGGCTTCCTGGCCGATGGCATCAATTTCAAGCTTTTCGTTCTCCTCGTGGCCTTCCTGGTCGTCGATCGAGCGGATGTTCAGGCCGCGACGGTGCAGGGCCGGCGAATCGAGGTGACGCAGATTTTTTTCACCCTTGTAAAAAGGTGATTGTCCATCGCTGCCGAAACGGGTTCCGATAACCGGGGCACTCGGCAGGGTTTTGCGCTGTTCGGTGGCAGCCGGTTGGGCGGATGCAGCAGCGGACGAGCGAGAAACGGCCTCTTTAATGGCCGGTTTTCCATTGGTGATGCGCGAGCCCCTTTTGTCGTCCGTCAGCTCAAAGCCGGTCGCGATAACGGTCACACGCAGCTCGTCGCCGTAGGTTTCGTCGAGCACGGTACCCAGAATGATCTCGGCATCGTCGCCGGCTTCCAGCTGGATGATGCCCGTGGCCGTGGTCACTTCTTTCATGCCCATGGTTGAGCCGGCAGAAATGTTGACGAGCACGTTGCGCGCCCCGCGGATACTCACCCCGTCGAGCAGGGGAGAGTTGATGGCCTCCCGGGCGGCAATTTCGGCACGGTCGTTGCCAGAAGCGGTGGCCGAACCCATGATGGCCGCGCCGCCGTCGAGCATGGTAGTGCGCACATCGGCAAAGTCGAGGTTGATGAGGCCCGGCATCAGAATGAGGTCTGAAATGCCCCTTGTTGCGCTGTAGAGCACATCATTGGCCATGGCGAAGGCCTCCATCATGGAAGTGTTCTCGCTGCAGAGCTCCAGCAGGCGCTCGTTGGGTATCACGATTACCGTGTCGCAGTTTTTCTTCAGTTCGTTGATGCCGTCGATGGCATACTTCATACGGATGCGGCCCTCGCACACGAACGGAGTGGTGACCACCCCCACGGTGAGGATGCCCTTGCGCTTGGCGATGCCGGCAACAACGGGCGCGCCGCCTGTTCCTGTTCCGCCGCCCATGCCGGCCGTTACGAAGATCATGTCGGCCCCTTCGATGGTCTCCTCAATCTCATGGCGGTTCTCCTCAAGGGCCTCACGGCCTACCTCAGGCCTCGCACCGGCACCCAGGCCGCTGGTCAGCGACTTGCCCACCTGAATGGTCACATTCGCCATGTTGTTCTTGAGTACCTGTGCATCGGTATTGAGGGCAATGTATTCCACATTGTTCAATCCGCGGTCGATCATATTGTTGATGGCGTTTCCTCCGCCTCCGCCAACGCCGATCACTTTCAGCTTGGCATTTTCCTGGCTTTGTTCGTCAAAGCTGAATCGGGAATTTATCATATTTGGCATATCTGACTCCTGTTATTGATTGCTATTTTTCTATTGCTAAAATTCGTTGAACCAGCTCTTCATGCGGTTCGCAAGGTTGTTCATCACTTTTTCCACGCTCGATCCCTGTGAGGATGCGGGTACCATAACCGGCTGGGAATTGGCCGCCTTGTTGTACAGTGCGTGCAGTACGAGGCCCACACCCGTCGAATAGATCGGGCTTTTTACCTCGTTCACCAGTCCGCCCGACAGTCCGCGGGGCGTTCCGATCTTCGCATCCAGACCCAGCACTTCGTTGGCCAGGGGGGCGATGCCGTCGAGCAGCGAACCGCCGCCCGTGAATACCACACCGGCGCTCAGCTCATTCGAGTAGCCGCTGCGTTTGATCTCGATGGCCACAATTTCGAGGATCTCTTCCATGCGGGCCTGAATAATCTTGGCCAGCACACTTTTACGGATCTCCTTCGGAGGCCTTCCAGCGATGCCCGGAACGGTTATTACCTCGTCGTCGAGAAGCATGTCGGCGAAGGCATGGCCGTGGTCGTGCTTCAGCTTGGCGGCCTGGTCTTCAAGCAGGCTCAGGCCGATGCGGATGTCGTCGGTCACTTTCTGCCCGGCGATGGCTACCACTGCGGTATGGCGAATGGTGTTGTCCTGGAAGATGGCGATGTCGGTGGTGCCCCCGCCGATATCCACCAGCACCACACCGGCTTCTTTCTCTTCTTCTTCGAGTACGGCATAGGAGGAGGCCAGCGGCTCAAGGATCACATCCGACACCTGGAAACCGGCGCGCTCAACGCAGCGGTACATGTTTTTGGCGGCCGTAACCAGCCCTGTGATGATGTGCACCTCAGCCTCCATGCGCATGCCGCTCATTCCCACGGGATCGCTGATACCGTCCTGGCCATCCACGATAAATTCCTGCGGGATCACGTGGATGATCTGCTGGTCGTTGGGCAACATGATGCGCTGGCAGTCTTCGAGCAGACGCTCCACATCTTTCATCGTAATTTCGTTGTCACGGTTGTTGATCGTGATTACCCCCTTGCTGCGCATGCTGCGGATATGATCGCCGGCGATGCCCACATTCACAGACCGCACCTCGATGCCGGATGCCAGCTGTGCCTGTTCTATTGCGGTGCGGATGGCATTGACCGTCCGGTCGATGTTCACCACTACGCCGCGGTTTAGTCCGTCGCTGGGCGCCTTGCCTATGCCCAGGATGTTGATCTGCTGCAGTTCGTTGATGGAGGCTACGATGGCACAGATTTTCGTCGTGCCGATGTCGAGGCCTACCACAATGCGCTCGCCGTTTGTTTCTTTCATAGTGATTGCCTTTCTCTGTTCCGTATTGATTGCTTTTGGTTTTATTTAAGACTCCTGGGTAATGATTTGACCGTGGTAACGGAAATCGATGCTCTGAAAGTGACTTATCCCTTTTTCAGGTATTACAGTGTTGTAGAAAGCCGACCAGTTTTTCAGCCGTTCTTCAAACCGTTCGCTTCCGAAAATCAGCTTGATGCCGTTGTCGTGGCTCAGTGCCACCACACCTTCGTAGCCGGCCCAGGCAATCTCGCTAAGCGTGCGGTGGGCGGCAGGATCCTGCTCGGCGGCCAGCAGAAAGTCTGCCACCTTGCGGAAATCATCCGATGTGAGCGTTTCCGACAGCGGCGCCACCCGGAATCCATATAGCAGGGGTACATCCACCGGCCTGCCCTGAATTACCGGCATCTTCACACCGTCGGCATCCACATACACCGATCTGTCGCCCTGCAAGAGGAGGGCGATGGGCCGGCGCTCGGTTACCGAAATGTCCATCCTGCCGAAGGGCGACATGCTCAGCCGCGCCTCGCGCACCCATGGCAGTTTTTCTATGTTCTCCATCACTTTCATCACATCCAGCGAATCGGCATATACACCCTTGGGGATGGCGGCCTGTTTGATGATCTGGTCGCTGGTGGTATACCGGTTTCCGGTTACGGCGATCTGCTCGACCACACTATCGCGGCTGAAATGGTACCCAAGCCCCACCGAAAGCCCCAGTATGATGAGGGCAATCACCAGATAGCCCAGCCTGCGGATGTTCCTCTCCCGGGCAGCCATCGCCCTGCCGGCTTTGCTTTTGCCGGATGGCTGCTCACGCAGGGGCTCATCAAATATGTTCAGCTGTTTGTTCAAGGGTTAATGGGTGTTTTCAGGGTTTCCACGAAAAAATCACCATATTTATAGATGTCGCCGGCACCCATGGTGATCACAATGTCGCCGGGTTTTACAATTTGTTTGAGCGAAGCCGGAAGGCTGTTCTTGTCCTGTATGTAGTGCACACCCCGGTGGCCGTAGTTGCGGGCCAGGTCGGCGATCAGCTTGCCGGTTACGCCTTCGATCGGCTTCTCGCGCGAGGGATACACATCGGTGATCACCATCACATCCGCCTCGAAGAAGGAGAGACTGAACTCCTCCTTCAGCTGCTGGGTGCGCGAATAGAGGTGGGGCTGGAATACCGCCACCAGACGCCGTTCGGGCCAGCCCTTGCGTGCGGCACCGATCGTGGCCTTCACCTCGGTGGGATGGTGAGCATAGTCGTCGATCACCATAATGTCGCCGTCATCGTGCTTCACCTGAAAGCGCCGGAAAACGCCGGAATAGCTTTCGAGCCCCTGTTTAATCTTTTCAAAGGGCATGCCGAGCTCCAGGCCGATGGCGATGGACGCCAGCGCATTCCGGATATTATGCTCGCCGGGCGCCGATACGCTCACACGGCCGAGATCCTCGCCGTGGTAGAGCACGTTAAAACTGTTCTGCATGGCAGTACTTTCGACCTTCGACGGACGCAGTTCGGCCTGAGGCGTGAATCCGTATGTGATCGTGCGCCGCTCGATGTCGGGTACGATGCTGCGAACGTTCGGGTCGTCGAGGCAGATGATTACCGCACCGTAGAACGGCACCTTGTTGGCAAACTGCAGGAAGGCCGACTTGATGTCGTCCACATCGTGATAGATGTCGAGATGCTCCACGTCTATGTTGGTGATCACGGCCAGGGAAGGAGTGAGGCGCAGGAAGGTGCGGTCGAACTCGTCGGCCTCCACAATGATGATGTCGCCGGCGCCCACCACGGCGTTGGTCTTGTCGAAACTGTGCACCCGTCCGCCAACTACAATGGTCGGATCAAATTCGCCGGCCTTCACGATCATGCCGGTCATGGTGGTGGTGGTGGTCTTGCCGTGGGTACCAGCGATGCCGATGCCGTACTTCATGCGCATCAGTTCGGCGAGCATCTCAGAGCGCTTGATAACGGGAATTTTCTGCTCGATCGCAGCACGTGTTTCCACGTTTTCTTCGGCCCTGACCGCGCTGGTGTACACCACTACATCCGCATCCCCGATATTTTCGGGCGAATGGCCCTTGTATATTTTCGCGCCCAGCTTCTGAAGCCGCTCGGTGGTCTCGCCCAGGCTGCCGTCGCTGCCCGATATGGTAAAGCCGCGCAGCAGCAGAATCTCGGCAATCCCGCTCATGCCTATGCCCCCTATTCCGACCATGTGGATGTGGCGGGTCTTTCCGAAAACAGGTTGTGTGGCAATGCGTTTCATCAGGATTCCTGCTTCTTTTTGTCAATCATGGCAAGAACCTGATTGGCAATGGTGTTGGCGGCATCGGGGCGGGCCATGTTCAGGGCCGCCTCGCGCATCGTTGCAAGTTTTTTCGGGTCAGCCAGCAGTTCTTTGAGCTGCTCAGAAAGCGCGCTGCGTGCGTGACGGTCGCGCAGCATCACTGCCGCTCCGCCCGCGACCATGGCTTTGGCATTTTTGGTCTGATGGTCGCCGGCCACATTGGGCGACGGCACCAGTACACTCGGTTTGCCGGTGATCAGCAGCTCGGCACAGATGCTTGCACCGGCGCGGGTAACGACCACATCGGCCGATCCGTAGGCGTAGGGCATAGCATCGATGAAGTGGTACAGGCGCAGGCGTTCATATGACTCCGGATTAATCCGTTCCTGAACCTCCGACAGATAACGCGGTCCGCACTGCCAGATGATCTGCAGGCCCATTTCGTTGTGCAGTTTGTCGATATTCTCGGCTACAGCCAAATTCAGCGCCTGAGCGCCGCCGCTGCCGCCCAGAATGAGCACGGTCGGCAGGTCTTCGCGGAAGCCGAAAAAATCGTATGCCTGTTTAC
>JAIVHB010000143.1:6669-26178 GCA_020201275.1 Rhodothermaceae bacterium
CAATGGGTCCGGCTACATAACCGCCGCAACAGACCACCGCGTCGGGCTTAAATTTTTTGATGATGCGGTAACTCTGGGCTATGCTGGTACCGAGCTTGATCGGGAAAGCCAGGTTTTTCAGGGTCAGCCGCCGGTGGAAGCCGCTTATCCACACCTCCTTGATGTCATAACCGGCCTTGGGTACGGCAATCCACTCCATGTGGTTTCGGGTACCCACAAAGCACAGCTCCGCGTCGCGCGCTGAATCGCGCAGTGCGTCGGCAATGGCGATGGCGGGGTAAACATGTCCGCCGGTGCCGCCGGCAGCGAGGAGGATGCGATATGTGCTTTTTTTACTCAATTTCGACCGCCTGTTTTGAGATGTTCAGAAGGATGCCGATCATGGCGCCGGAGAAAAGCATGCTGGTACCACCGTAGCTGACAAAAGGCATGGGCAGACCGGTTACAGGGAAGAGCCCGCAGGCCACGGCCGCGTTCACAAAGCCATAGATCACCACTGTGAGCGTACAGGCTACGGCAATGAGCATGCCCAGTTCGTCGGGCGCCTTCCGCGCAATGAATACGATGCCGCGGATCAGGATGCCCATGAAAACAAGCAGGATGAACCCTGCCCCGAGCAGGCCATACTCTTCGGCGATGATCGCGTAAATAAAATCGTTGTAGGGCGCGGGCAGGAAGTCGCGCTGCGTGCTTTTCCCGATACCTACGCCGAACGTACCGCCGCGGGCTATCGCGATATGCGCTTGCTGAGCCTGGTAACCGGCACCAAGCACAAACTCATCGCTTTTGATCTGTACCACCTGCTCCACATAATTGTTGATGCGGCTCTGGCGCTCCAGCGACTGCGACAGCAGAAATCCGGCTCCCACAACACCCACCACCACAAGGGCTGCAAGCTGAACCACACTGGCCCGGCCTATGAACATGATGATCAGAGACAGCCCGAAGAGAACGGCCGCACTGCTGAAATCCTCGAGGCCGATAAGCAGGCAGGTTACCGATATCCAGGTCAAAGTGGGCAGGAAGGCCCGCGTAAAGCTTTTGATATAGTCCTTCTTCTCAACCACAAGAACCACGACCAGAATGAGCAGGGCAACCGTGGCAAAGCTGGACGGCTGGAAAGAAAGGCCGCCGATACTCAGATAGCGGCGTGCACCGAACACCTCATTACCATACAAAGTAACCACTGTGAGGAATATCCAGCTAAGAATAACCCCGATCCGGGCCAGCCGGGCCACGATGTGATAGTCGATTTTCGAGAAAATGACCAGCACGATGAACGAAATTCCCACCTTCATCAGATGCCCGAACACAAGGCTGGCCGCCGTCGTATTCTTCATTTCGGCGAAATACGCGATCGATGAGTACACCGCAAGCATACCGCCCACCATCAGCAGAACCACCAGCGCGATCAGCCACCTGTCGCTCTGACGCATTCCCGCCATCTCGCTCGAACTCTCGAGAATGTAGGATGTTTTATGATTCGGTGATGCGATAAACATAGAATAGTATCCCTGAAGCTGCTAAGCCCTAAAGCCCCTCAGCCCCTGAAATTTGGTTACGGTGTTAATTTCGGTTTGCATAATGTCAAATCTCCAAAGTCTGATGTCTGATGTCTCAAGTCTGATGTCTGTTGTCTCAAGTCTCAACATTCACGATATCCTCCCCACCGCTTCCTTGAAAACCTGTCCGCGGTGTTCATAACTGTTGAACATATCGAAGGATGCGCAGGCGGGGCTGAGCAGCACTACTTCGCCGCGCCTCGCTTTTTGGGACGCCATCGCCACGGCTTCTTCCATACTTTCGGCCGTGAGCAGGTAGGGGGATGCATCGGCCAGCTGTCGCTTTATTTCCTGCCGTCCCTCACCGATCGCGATGATGGTGTGTACCTTGCTGCGCACTTCCCCGGCAATCTCGGAGTAGTCGTTGCCCTTGTCGCGGCCGCCCAGAATGAGCACTACCGGTTCATTGAAACTTTTCAGGGCGTACCAGACCGCGTTCACGTTGGTCGCCTTGCTGTCGTTCACGTAGCGGACTCCCCTCACGATCCGGACCTGCTCGAGGCGGTGTTCCACTCCCTCGAACTGCATCAGGCTGTCGCGTATAACCTCATTCCGGATCTCGAAAGCCCGTGCCGCAAGGGCCGTAGCGAGGCCGTTATTGAGGTTGTGGCGGCCCCTGAGGCCAATGTCGCCTGCATTCATGAGGAAATCCTCCTTGTTGTCCATTTTGAATATTATTTTGTCATCGCGTACATAGGCGCCCGCAGGCACCTCGTTCCGGTCCGAAAATGCAAGCAGTCTGGGGCATCTTTCCTGCCGGGAAAGGGCTTCGATATGCTTTTTCAGCACCGGGTCATCGAAATTGTAGATCAGATAGTCGTCGGGCCCCTGGTTTTCAAAGATCCTGAGCTTGGAGGCCGTGTACTTCTCAAAACTGTTACCGTAGCGGTTCAGGTGGTCGGGCGTGATGTTCAGGATCATGGCAACCCTGGGCCGGAACCGGTCGATATTGTCGAGCTGAAAACTGCTCACCTCAAGGGCAATGACCTCACCCGGTACGGGCTGATCGGCCAAATCGGCATAGGCGATCCCGATATTGCCGCCCAGCCGGCATGAAAGTCCTGCCGCCTGCCACAGGTGATGTACCCAGGTAGTGGTGGTCGTCTTGCCGTTGGTTCCGGTAATAGCGATGAGCGGACTATCGGTGAACCACCAGGAAACTTCGATCTCGGAATAGATTTTGCGTCCACTTTCCAGCCAGGCTTTTGGAAGGGGAGCATCAGACGGCACACCGGGACTGATCACCGCAAAATCCCCTTTTTCGGCACGATTGCTGTGACCACCCTGCTCAAAATCGATGCTTTCCCGTTCGAGCCGGGCCCGCGATACATCGGGAATGGGACCGCTGTCGGTTACGAAAACCGTCGCACCCTTATGCTTCAGCAGGCAGGCTGCCGCCACACCGCTGCGGGCTCCTCCGATAATGACGATATGTTTGCCTTTTACATCCATCAGCGGATTTTCAGGGTTATGATGGTAAGTACGGCCAGCATGATGGCAACGATCCAGAAACGGACCACGATCTTGGGTTCGGGCAGGCCCATTTTCTCAAAATGATGGTGCAGCGGGGCCATGCGGTAGAAACGCCGGCCTTCGCCGTATTTCCGCCGTGTGTATTTGAAATAGGTTGTCTGTATGATTACCGACAGGGTTTCCATGAAGAAAACGCCGCACAGGATGGGTAGCAGCAGCTCTTTGTGTACCATCAGCGCGATGGCCCCGATCGATCCACCAAGCGCCAGTGAGCCGGTGTCACCCATGAATACCTGGGCCGGATAGGAATTGAACCAGAGGAAACCGAAGCAGGCCCCGGCCAGCGCCGCACAGAAAATGGTGAGTTCACCCACGCCCGGCAGATAGAGGATGTCAAGAAAGCTGGAGTAATCGACCCGGCCCGATACATAGGTGAGAATGCCAAGCGCGAGCCCGGCAATGGCCGTGGTTCCCGATGCAAGCCCGTCGAGCCCGTCGGTGAGGTTCACCGCGTTGCTCACCGCCGCAATGATGAAAATCACCACCGGTATGTAGATCACCCAGCCCAGTGTATCGCCCAGGAAGGCGTAGTTGATATTGGTATCTTTCACGAAAGGGATGGTGCTTAGGGTGTTGTATTCGGAAAAATCAGGGTAGAAATAGAGAACGCTGCCCAGAATCAACCCCACAAGGATCTGCCCGGAGAGCTTGACGCGGCCCATCAGCCCTTTTTTGTCTTTCTTGACGATCTTGATGTAATCGTCGAGGAATCCCACGGCACCCAGGGCAACCACAACGAACAGGATCAGCCATCCGTAGATGTTATTGGGGCGTATCCACATCAGCGATGGCACGATAATGGCGAACAGGATGATCAGACCGCCCATACTTGGTGTGCCGGCCTTCGACAAATGGTTGTCGAGACCGATATCGTCGCGGATCGTTTCGCCGAGCTGCAATTTTTTGAGCAATCTTATGATCCTGTTGCCGAACAGCAGACAGATTAGAAAAGCGGTAGCCGCGGCAAACGCACTGCGAACGGTGATGAAACTGAACATTCCGAATCCGGGCGGGTTATATACGAGGTCGATCCATTCCAGCAGGGGTACGAGCATCAGTTCACCTCCCCGCGGTTTTTTATGTTAAGCGATTTGTTCAGCATGGCACTGCGTGCAAGCATTCGGTCGTCCATGTCATGGCGCTCGCCGCGAATCTCCTGATAGGTTTCGTGGCCTTTGCCTGCAATCAGGATGATGGTGTTTTCATCGCCGTCTTCAATCGCCCGGCGAATGGCTTTGCTTCGGTCGGGTTCAATGAGCGCTTTCGCCGGATCGTTAAATCCTTTTTTGATGTCGTCGATAATGGCAAGCGGATCTTCGAACCGCGGGTTGTCGGATGTAACCGTAATCACATCCCCGTAGGTTTCGGCCAGTCCGCCCATTACGGGACGCTTGGTTTTGTCACGGTCGCCACCACAACCGAAAATGACATGAATCCGGTGCTCGTCGCCTTTAATGGCCGAAAGGGTTTTGAGTACATTTTCAAGGGCATCCGGCGTATGGGCATAGTCAACAATTACCATCGGCATGGAAACGCTGCTGTAAATCTGCACTTTTTCCATGCGTCCGGCCGCGCCCCGGGCCTCCGACAAGGCGGATGCCACACTGTTTTTGTTGCACCCCAAAGCCAGGCAGATCACATAGGCCATGGCAATGTTATAGGCATTGAAAACGCCGCTCAAAGAACTGCTGATGTAGGTTCCGTCAAGGTCCAGCTCCAGGCCGGCAGGGGTGTTGCTGAGTATGCGAAAACCGGTCTCATCCCTGAAGCTCACTTCCCAGACCGTGGCCCTGGTATCCTCAACCATCACATCGGCACTGGGATCGTCGCTGTTGACGACCGCCGTAGCGCGCGGCTCGAGGCCGTCGAACAGGATCTTCTTCGCGTTCAGGTAGTTTTCAATCGACCCGTGGTAGTCGAGGTGGTCGTGGGTCAGGTTGGTGAATCCGGCCACATCAAACCGCAGCCCGTTAACCCGCTGCTGATCGAGTGCATGCGACGATACCTCCATAACAAGATGGGTAGAGCCGGTATTGATCATCTCTTTCAGGTCGGCAGCCATCTCAACGGGATCGGCAGTGGTAAGCTTGCTGGGCAGTTCGGTTTTCCCGATGCGGCGCGATACGGTGCCAAGCAGGGAGGCGTTGTATCCGAGCTGCGAAAGCACTTGGTACACAAGCGTTGCCACAGTGGTTTTGCCGTTGGTACCCGTGATGCCCACCAGAACAAGATTCTGCTGGGGGTTGCCCTGGCTTGCGAGGGCCAGGGGCATGAGCACCTTCCGGCTGTCTTTAACGTGTATCCAGATGGCGGATCCGGTGCTTGCAGGGGCGGGTTCTTCTGCGATGATCACCGATGCCCCTTTTTCAAGAGCGTCGTTGATGAAACTGTGACCGTCTGACTTGTGACCGCGGATGGCCACGAAAACATCATTGGCACCAACCTGCCGGGAATCGTGTACAATCTGCCCGTTCAGATCACCTTCCGGTGAACCGGTAACATCGATCGGATCGCATGCTATGAGCAGTTCGTTGAAATTCACATTATCTCCCGGCACTTAAAAGGTTTTCCATGGAGCGGGCACGGCCCCGAATGGTTACAGGACGTCCTTTCTGCATTACGGCCCCGGCTTCCGGGAATTGGGCATAAACGGTGCCCGATCCGGTCCGCTGCACCTGATATCCGTTTTCATGAAGCAATTGTACGGCCTGCCGCATCGACATGCCGCGAACATCGGGGATCAGGCTGTGTGTTTCGGTGTTTACCGATTCGGCGGGCACGGTAATATCAAGTGCCAGTACCAGTTTGTTGCCGTTTTCGATACGTGATCCGGGTGCAGGTTCCTGCCCGGTAACCCTTGAACCACGGCCGCTGACGGTAAAATCGATGTTCCGGTTATTCAGAAGGATGGATGCTTCGGCGAGAGTCAAACCCTTGAGTGAGGGCGCTTCTGACCAGAAAACGGGCTCCTGTTCACTGCTAATGCTCCGGTGCAGCTCATGGTCGAGGCCGATGATGCGCCGGGAGATGTTCCTGAAAACGGGTCCGGCCACATAGCCGCCGTAAATGCTGGTCTTGGGTTCATCCAGCAGGATCAGTACCACATATTTGGGGTCGTTGGTAGGGTAAAACCCGACAAAGGATGCACGGTAGCGCGTGCGGTAGCGGCCATCTATGTATTTCTGTGCCGTTCCTGTTTTGCCCGCGATGGGGATGCCTGAAATGGATGCGTACTGGGCTGTTCCGCTGTCGGAAATCACCCCTTCGAAAACGGGCATCAGGGTCTGGATTGTTTTCGGGTTGATGGCCTGTCGCAGGACGTGGGGCTTTGTCTGATCAACAGTACGGCCATTTTCATCAATCACTTTTTCAACAATGTATGGCCGCATCAGGTTGCCGCCGTTTGCCAGCGCGGCATAGGCCATGGCCATCTGAAGGGGTGTCACCAGCACTTCATAGCCGACCGACATCCATGGCAGGGTAACCAGCGACCACTCGAAAGGTTTGCGAAGGCGGCCATTCTCCTCGTTGGGCAGATCGATGCTGGTGGCAGTGCCGAAGCCCAGGTTGCGGGCGTACTGGTAAAAAGTGTCTGGTTTGAGCCGCATAGCCACTTCGGCAGTGGCGATGTTCGACGATTTTTCGATCACCTGACGGAAATTCAACGTTCCGAGCGGATCGTGATCGCGCATCCACTGGCCGTGTATGAGCAGGCGGCCATTGGCAGGCGTTTCGAAAATTTCATCCAGATGAACCACCTTCTGTTCGATGGCGGCAATCGCGGTCACCAGCTTGAATGTGGATCCGGGCTCAATCATGTCGGATACGGCAAAATTGCGACGGTTTTCGTCGGTGCCGCGACCCGGATTGTTCGGATTGAAATCCGGAAAATTGGCCATGGCCACAATGGCGCCCGTTTTCGGGTTGATCACGATGGCGGTTCCCTGTAAAGCCCTCGAGCGCTCCACGCCCGACCGGAGCTCTTCTTCAACTATGGCCTGAATCTGTCCATTGATAGTTGTTTGCAGGGAATGGCCCTGTACAGGACGTCTTCTCGGTGCGCCCACATAGGCATGGATACGGTTGTTGCGGTCTTTGCGCACCTGCTGCTGACCGTCTTTACCGCTGAGTAAACGATTGTAATAGGACTCCAGCCCCATCACACCCGTGAACTCATGATTAACATGACCCACCACATGCGAAGCCAGGGATTCGAAATTGTACCGGCGCCGGTACTGCTCCTCCAGAATCAGGCCGCGGATCGACAGTTCCCTGAGCGCTTCGTGGGCATTGCCATTGAGATTACGTCCCAAAACAATATAGCGGGATCCGCGCGGGGCATTGTGGATCAGGCGCTGATAATGTGTGGCGGTCTGGCCGGTATGCCGGGCAAGCGTGTTGCAGACCAGGTCGATCTGCTCACGCGTTATGCCCGGTACCATGGGATCTATAGCCGCCGTGTAAGTTATAGAGTTGGTGGCGAGCACCCGGCCCTCGGAGTCGAGAATATTACCGCGCTGGGCCTGAACCGGTATATAATCGAGTGTCTGGGCATTCCAGAGTGCTTTCAGGTTACTACCCTCGAACCACTGAATGCGGACAATCTGAAGTGCGATAGCGACAGGGAGCAGCAACACGAGCCCAAGCACGAGAAATATCCTACCTATAATTGCACTGCGCGCATCGAACATATCAGTCTATTATTATCACATGATCTGCGGGTCCGGGGTCAATAAATCCAAGTTCACGCGCACGACGGTACACCTCTGCGGGTCCGGTCATGCGGTCGTAGGTAAGCGCCTGTGAGGCATGGGTGGCCTGCACATTCTCAAACTGGCGCCTTAGTTCATTCACTTCACTGTTCAGCTGCTGGGTCGAAAAAACATGGGTGATGTAACCGTATCCAAGGGCTCCGATAATGAGCGACCACATGATCAGGCGGCTTGCCTTAGGCCCCTTTCGGATAGATGCGGCCCCGTTAGCCGGTTTTTTTCGCCGGTTCGGTCTTACGGCATTAATTCTGCCCTTGCCATTCCCGGATCCACTGCCATTTCCATTTCCATTGCTTTTTCCATCCCCGAAACCATTGCCTCTTTTGTTGGCAATACTTTTTTCACTTACCGCACTGCCGCCGCTCTGCCAGCCACCGCTGCGGGTGTTATTCGTGCGTCCCCTGAAAAAACTGTCGAGACTGCCGCCGCGGGCTGAGGGATCGACCTGCCGCAGGTTTGGCCTGGTTGTTTTGGATCTTGACGGCGACTGTACAAACATCAGATCACCTCACTTTTTTTTGCGGCAACCCGCATGCGGGCGCTTCTGGCTCTTGGGTTAATCCGGATTTCTTCTTCCGAAGCGGTTACTATTTTGGGCGTCAGCATCTCGATCGGCTTTATGTCGTTACCATAAAAATCCTTGTGAAGAGTGCCCTCCGTGTTACCCGTTTTGAAAAACAGTTTCACAAGCCTGTCTTCCAGGGAGTGGTAGGAGATGACTATGAAGCGCCCATCCTCTTTCAGGATTTCAAGTCCCTGGGGAAGGGCGGTCTCAAGCATTTCCAGCTCCCTGTTAACCTCGATGCGAATAGCCTGAAAAATGCGGGCAACCGATTTTACCGCGTGCGGACCCTTTGCGACTTTCTGGATCACATTTTTCAGCTCTCCGGTGGTGGCGATGGGTCGGTTTTCGATAATGGTTCGGGCAATGCGGCTGCTCTGGCGCTCCTCACCAAATTCGAAAAAGATATTCCGGAGGTCTTCGTACTCATAATCATTGACCACCTGGTGTGCGGTAAGGGAACGGAGATCACTCATGCGCATGTCGAGCGGACCGTCGGCCTGAAAGCTGAAACCGCGCTCAGGCTCATCAATCTGGTGGCTCGATACACCGAGGTCCAGCAGGATGCCGCTTACATTTCCGATTGTGTCGGGTGGCAGCAGGGTTTTAATATAGCCGAAATTGCCTTTGATCAATTCAAGACGGGGGTCGTTGCCGATGCGCTGGCGGGTTTCAGCAAGGGCGTCATCATCATGATCAATTCCATAAACGCGGGCTTTGGATGAGAGCCGGGCAAGCAGGGCTTCCGTGTGGCCGCCGCCCCCGAGGGTGCCGTCAACGTAGATGCCGTCAGGGTCGGTGATGAGCCAGGTAACGGACTCCTCCGGCATTACCGGGATATGATATTCGGTTTGCGTCATGAGTCCTTGTTGCCCCCCATGACCTTCTGAAAAAGCTCCTGATAGGTATCGAAATCAAGTTCTTCATCCTGTTTCGCGAGCCGTTCCGGGTCCCAGACCTCGATCAGATCGCCGCTCCCGATAAAAATGGCTTTAGAGGTGATTTCTGCCCACTCCATCAGCTTGGCGGGCAGGGCTATGCGGTTCTGGTTGTCGAGAACAACGTCTTCGGCGGTCCTGAGGAAACTTCTTTTGAGCGTTCTGCCCTCAAGAGAAAAGCGGTTGATTTCTTCAAGACTGGCTTCAACAGCCTGCCAGTGATCCTCCGGGTAGAGATAAAGGCATTTCTCGAGACCCCGTACAATCGTAAAACGGTCCTGCGCGGAGGGGGCTAGATATTTTCGCAGTTTGGCAGGGAAGCTTACGCGTCCTTTACTGTCGATTGAATGTTCGTATTCACCTTTGAAGCTTGCCACGATTGCCTGATATGAGACCGCTGTTTTTAGTTGGTTTGAAACAGTAATGGGAGAATCTCCCACAACCTCCCACTTTAACCCACAAAGTAGTTTAAATGTTCTGTAGAAGTCAAGCCTCAATACAACAGAAATATGAAATCATGCATATTTTTTTAAAAAAACTAAAAACACGGCCCCAAACGTGTTTTAGTATATGTTCATAATATGTAAACATGTGGAAAACCCGTGGTGCAAAATCCCGGAAGCAGCCGGATCAACCCGATTCCTGAAAAAATATGTTGGCAGGATGGAACGATAATGAGTTGATTTTCTTTTTAGGTGCTCAACTACAACGAATTAAGAATTCACAAACCCCCCCATAAAAATGATAAACCGAATTATGACACTAACAACTTTATTAACCTGCCTTCTAATATTCACTGCATGCAATGATTCAACGACATCAGTAGACGAAGGTCAGAGTATCACCGAGATCGCTGTCAGCAGTCCTGATTTTTCAGTACTGGTTGATGCGCTCACCCAGGCAGATCTTGCAGGCACACTCAACACCGGTGGTCCGTTTACAGTTTTTGCTCCCAACAACGGAGCATTTGGTGCACTTCCGGCCGGCGTACTTGAAAGCCTCACAGAAGAGCAGCTCAAAGAGATACTACTGTACCATGTAATTGGTGCCAGCGTACTTTCAGGCGACCTCGCACCCCAGCAGTCGGTTGAAACCCTGAGCGGTGAGGAAGTATTCATCACGACCACCGGAACCGGTGTGCAGATTAACGGAGCATCCAATGTATTTCAGGCCAATGTAATTGCCACAAACGGAGTATTGCATGCAGTTAACGGGGTATTACTTCCCGACGCTTACAATGATGTTGCCGGTATTGCAGTAAAGCGCTATTTCCTGAGCACTCTGGTTGGTGCAGTAGTATCTACCGACCTGCTTGAGGCGTTGCAGAACCCGGAAGCCAATTATACTGTGTTTGCACCGACAGACGATGCTTTTGGTAACCTGCCTGCAGGTACCCTGGAAAGCCTGACAGTAGATCAGCTGCGCAATATCCTGCTCTACCACGTTGTTGATACCCGCATCCTGTCGACCGATCTGGCTGCCGGTACATATGTACTGGATACCCTTAGCGGCGACACGATTGAAGTAGTTGTTGCCGGTGGAGCAATAACGATCAATGGCAATGCCACCGTAGTCGGTGCCGATTTTAACGGTACCAACGGTGTTGTACACACGATCAACAATGTGCTGCTTCCCTGATTGAAAGCAACTTATAGCTAAAGTTAAAAAGCCGCCCGTTTCGGGCGGCTTTTTTTTTAAGGAACGGAATATAAGGGTCAGATTATTAGAGTTACCAAAATGTCAGATAGATGAATCAATTATTAGAACTCATCAGATGGTACCATCAAAAAAAGCTGCTGTTCGAAATCATTGGTAAAAGCAGTTCCGTAATAATAGTACCCATTGTGCCCCTTTAATGAAAGTGTAGCATTTTCGTGGCAGTATATTTTTGCGCTGTCTACGCCTGATGCATTTGTGTAGGATAACCACTTCGATTCGTCAGAATTGACTATAAGCTTAATATAGTATGAGTCATTTAATTTAATTGCTTCATGATATAAAGCCCTGTTTCCAGCAAGATTATGTTGTTCTGATAAATTCTTAAAGTGCTCTGATAACTTATCACCACTTATCCCACCCATAAGACTTAATTGTAGTTCAATCAGTTTTGAATAATCATCGACGGGAGGTAATGACAAATAGAGTTGATTTATCATATTCCCATCATAATCATACTCTTTAACTAGATTCATATCATTTTCAAAGAGTGTAAATGATTCAGGTTGGAAAGTGAAATATATATTTCTGCGATCTGCAGTGTGAAGAACATTTACAGATCGGTCACCTCTCTCAACTATAAAATCGGGACCATTAACAGTCAATATGGTATCACCTATAGATTCATATTTTTCCATTTTCAAAATTAAGACAGAGTCCTGCGACATATGTAAATGATGAAGAGGTGAAGTCTGGAAAATAAATTGATCAGTGGCCCGGGTTATAATCATTTCGCCATGAAATTTATCGTGATTAATAATTTTAGAAGGTCGTAAGTATTCCCCGGGTTTATAAATGCTAAGTCTGCTAAGGAAAAAATCTTGTACAATAAGGGAATCCATAGAGTCGATGACTATGTGAGAACTTAAAAATTCACCTGGTCCTTTTCCTGCTTTACCAATCCATTTAAGGAATGTACCTTTTGAATCTAAAAAGCCAACTACCGGATCCCTATACTGGGTGAAAAATAGTTGGCCTTTAGAATCATTTACGATATTGGTGATTACAGTTACAGGTGGAGAAAGTTCATAGAGATTAATGGTATGTACAGTCTTAAAAACCGAATCGCATGATAGTTCAGCCGGTGTAACCGTTTCATGCGAATTACAGGCTGTAAGTATGATCAAGGCAGCGAAAATTGATAAATTGCAACTTGGTGGAATTAATCCAATTTGTTTCAGGAAGCTACACATAGTCCGGTCATATTTTGATTACAGCAGGCGAAGTATGATGTTCTGCAGGTAACATAAACTTCAGATCCTCTGTACATTATTGAGCAGGATTTTGTGCCATCTCCCCCTGACCAACAATTCTCCTGAATGTCATTCAATGATTCGATGTATTCAGAAAGTACAACAGAGTTATTAGTATTCTTTGTTAATATAATTATGCCATCAACACTCAGATCATATTCTGTTTCTTCAGATACAGATATCGAAATTTGTTCCGTGTCACTGAGCAAAATAATTTTATAATCCTCAGTAGATATCTGATTAAATTGACTGAACTTATCAAGGTTATACTCATTATTTGCTGGTAGCTTAGCTATTATAAGTTGATCAATCGTTTCAAAGCCTATATATCTCAGACTGATATGTATATTTTGAATAACTGCGGGATCATTATGCAAAACCGGACTATCCGTTTTTAATTCTGAATCAGAACAAGATACTATACTCAATATGGTAAGAATAAGGATAAACATTGCTTTTAGCTCCATTGATTATAATAATTTAGCCTTTGGAATATTTATGTAATTCATGTAAATATAATGAGATTGGTTTGTTTAAAAATTACATTTTTTCCAAAGGCTATATGATTCATGCCCAAGAAGGTATTTCCTGTTCCTCTTGATCCGGACTGGGGCCATCTGTTTTAATACATTTACAACCGAACCAAAAAGAGCAACATGCTTCATAACCCTCCGCGCACGACACACTGCATCCCAAAAGGCTAAAACCAAGGTTGCACGATGATGCTCCGTCTCCTCCGGAATGACATGTGTATGAAGTAAAAAGTGCTGAGTAGAATAAATATGCAGATTGAAGATTTTGATAATGGTCAAAAAATTCTGGAACTGAAGCTGATTGACTCGAAGGGGTATCTTCAATGTATATTTCAAGCGCATTGGGATTGGTACTAGCGGTAAGAAATGTAAAAGTCATCATAAGTGATAAGAACATAGTTAACATAAAGCCTCCTTGATTATATAGTTTTAGTGGTATTATTAAAGAGACAATTTTTGTTTAATACTTACAGCTAAAGTCCAATTATTTTAAATTAATTTGTAAGGTAGTATCATAATAAATTGGCCTTTCAAAAATTTAAGTAACCAATGACACATCCAGGAGTCAAGAAAAATAAATTGACCCTATATGTGTTTATACACCAATCCCAATGAGCAGTGCTTGGCACTGCTCACATACTTCGACTTCATTTCGTGCTGCGCACGAAATTGCGCTCAGCATGACGGGCGGAAACACTTCCAAATTCAATTGTTCGCTTGTTCCGTACTTCCCTAATTCCCAAACCCGCTATGCCCACAATCATGCAAATTGCAATTATTTCAAATACCCAACACATCTTTTAGTATCCCATTTGCTGTCACCCCTGCGCCTGCGCCCGGGCCCATGATTACGAGCGGACGCTTATCGTACTCTTTTGATCGTATCACAATAATGTTGTCGCTGCCTTTGAGGCTGGCTGCAGGATGTCTGGCATCAATCTCTTCAAGTCCCGTGCTGATGCCGCCGCCTTTTTCGTAACGCGACAGGTAGCGGAGAACTTTCCCGGCCTTTTCCGCTTTTTGCCTTAGCTTTTCAAAATGTGCATCGAGTGCGGGAAGCTTTTCCAGGAATTCATCAACTGTCGGGATTGCATAGTAGGCTTCGGGCAGCAGATTACCCACATGCACCGCATCCGGACCGGCCTGCTCTCCGGCTTCGCGCGCCAGGATCAGAATTTTCCGGGCCGCGTCCATCCCGTTCAGGTCATCGCGGGGATCGGGCTCGGTGTAGCCCTGACTGCGTGCATTTTTTACGAGTTCACTGAACGCGGTTTCACCCGTAAAGGAGTTGAACAGGTAACTGAGGGTTCCTGAGAGCACCCCCTCAACAGAGATCAGCTCATCGCCGCTCTCTACGAGGCGGCGAACGGTTTCGACCGCCGGCAGCCCCGCTCCGACGTTGGTCCCGTAGGCATATGTCACCTGGTGATCAGCAGCCAGCCTGTTCAGCCGGCTGTAGTGTTCAAAATTCCCGGAATTTGCCTTTTTGTTGGCGGTTACCACCGAAACGCCTGCCCGGATCAGCTGATCGTACACCTCGCCGGTCTTTTCACTGGCCGTACAGTCGATGAATACACTGTTCGGGAGATTGATGTCGGATATGGTCCTGATATAAATATCCAGCTGCATCGGCCCGCCCCGCTCATCGAGCAGATATTCCCAATTGCCTGGGTTGATCCCGTTCCGGTCGAACAGCATCGTTCGGCTGTTGGCGATGCCGTGCACCTGCAGGGCAATCCCTTTGTGTTTCAGTATGGCACCGGAGCGTTCATGAATCTGCCGGAGCAGCTCCTTGCCGATCAGCCCGGTACCGGCAATATAAAGGTGGAGCGGTTTTCTCTTGCCGAAGAAAAACGCGTCGTGGATGGCGTTCAGGGCCTTCTGCTCGTCGCTGCTCTTCAGAACGGCCGAAATGTTCAGCTCCGACGACCCCTGGGCAATGGCAGATATGTTGATGCCGTTGCTGCCCAGCGCCTGGAATACCTTCCCGGCAATACCCGGCGTCTGCCGCATGTTCTCGCCCACCACCGCCAGCACGCTCAGGTCATTCTCCACAATAATTTCGGCGACTTTCCCGCTGTGCAGCTCCATCATCAGCTCGGCCTCGAGCAGCTCCCTGGCCAGGATGGCCTGTTCCGGACGTACCGCGAAGCAGACCGAATGCTCCGATGAGGCCTGCGTAATCAGGATGATGTTGATACCGCCCCGGGCCAGCGCCCCGAATATCCGGTGTGCCACCCCGACCATCCCCACCATTCCTGCCCCCTGAACACGCAGAAGGGAAATTCTGGAAATGGAACTGATACCCTTGATGGCGTATGGACTTCCCGATTGGATCGCACTCAGCACCGTTCCGGAAAAACCAGGGTTCAGCGTATTTTTGATACGGATCGGAATTTTCCTTTCCATCGCCGGCTGCAGCGTTGGCGGGTAGATCACCTTTGCCCCGAAGTGCGACATCTCCATCGCCTCTTCATAGGAGACTTCGGGCTGCGAAAAGGCAAGCTTCACCTTTCGCGGATCGGCTGTCAGCATACCGTCAACGTCGGTCCAGATCACGATTTCTTCAACTTCGAGGGCTGAACCCAGTATTGCGGCGGTGTAATCGGATCCACCACGCCCCATGGTGAAATTCGAAAGGCGTTCCCCGAAACTCATGATGAAATCGAGCGTGCGGTCTGAGAGTTCACGTATCAGGAAGATACCCTGAAGTACATCCTCAAGGTCGTTGAGCATCATTTTCACGCCGCCCATCACCGGGCTCTGTCCCGATGGGGGGATCAGTTCCCTGATCGCATCCAAATGGCGCTGCTCGAGCTCCCTTAGCCGTTCCAGGTAGTGCTCGTCGGGACTTGCCGCTTCCTGTGCCATCAGGATCAGCTGGTCGGTTACCCCCTGGAATGCCGAACAGATAACCGCCCGGCACGCCCCGCTGTTCGCATCCTCTTTTAACAGTTCAGCTATACCGAGTATACGCTCGGGTGAGCCGACCGATGATCCGCCGAATTTAAAGACCGTCATAGTGAATAATGTTGGAAATTATATGTAATGCCGGTTTGAATATACCACAATCCTTCCGATGCAAAGGGTAACGCATTTCATCCCGTTTCGCAAGTGCCACATCAGGATTACTGACGACTTTTTAGGTCCAATTTACTACCTTTACCCGTTCGCAGATCACTGGCAGCTTTGCCGGCATATGAATCACCAATCAGTGGATATTTGAAGAAGAGTACAATCACCATTTTTGCACCCGCTACCGTGGCCAATGTGGCCTGCGGCTTCGACTCTCTGGGCTTCGCGCTTAACGAGCCGGGTGATGTCATTAAATTGACCAGGAAGGCAGAGCCAGGGGTCCGCATCACCCGCATTACAGGTGATAACGGCCGGCTCCCCACTGGCACCGACCAAAATACCGCCGGTGTATCGGTCAAAGCCCTGCTGGAGCATACCGGAGAGACCTGTGGTTTCGATATCGAGGTACACAAACAGATGCCCCTGGGCAGTGGACTCGGTTCCAGTTCGGCCAGTACAGTCGGTGCGGTATACGGGGCGAACCTGTTGCTAGACAACCCGCTGCCGTATGAAGATCTGCTTCCCTTTGCCCTTCTGGGCGAAAAGGTGGCCTGTGGCGCCGCTCATGCCGACAATGTGGCACCGTCGCTGCTCGGCGGATTCCGGCTCATCCGCAGCTACGACCCGCTGGATGTGATCGAAGTGCCGCATCCCGAAGGGCTTCACTGCACGGTACTGCACCCGCATATCGAGGTTATGACCGAAGATTCACGGAAAATCCTGCGCCAGTCGGTAAGGCTGAAAGATGCCATCGTGCAGTGGAGCAACTTTGCAGGGCTCATAACAGGCCTGATCACCGGAAATTACCCCCTCATAAGCCGTTCGCTGAACGATATTATCTTCGAGCCGGTGCGGTCGCTGCTCATACCCGGGTACGACGATGTAAAGAAAGCCGCGATGGATACCGGCGCACTTGGCTGCAGTATTTCAGGCTCCGGCCCGTCCATTTTTGCCCTCAGCACATCACTGAGTGATGCCCGTAATGTTGGCGATGCTATGCTCGCCTCGCTCAAAAAGACCGGCATCGAAGGGGATGTGTTTGTATCGCCGATCAACAAAAACGGTCCGCGTATTGTGGAGGAAGGGTAACCGGGTGAAATTCTATAGCACAAGCAACAGGGAAATCCGCCACACGCTGGATGAGGCCGTAATGCGCGGTCTGGCCCCCGGCGGCGGACTCTACATGCCCGAGCATCTGCATCCGTTGCCCGCGGGCTGGCTGGATGGTCTCCGGGGCGAACCCTGCTGGCGCATCGGAGAGGTCCTGTTCCGCCATCTGATCGGTGACGACATCCCGGAGCGTGATCTGCATGATATCCTCCGGGATGCGGTCAATTTTGATGCTCCCCTGGTCGGGATGGGTGATAATCGCTACATCCTGGAGCTGTTTCACGGTCCAACCCTCGCTTTCAAGGATTTTGGTGCCCGCACCATGGCCCGAATATTGGCCCGGCTGAACCGGGGCTCAGACACCCCGCTTACTGTTCTCACTGCTACCAGCGGGGATACAGGTGCGGCTGTGGCCGACGGTTTTTACGGTGTTGACGGCATCAGGGCGGTCATCCTGTACCCCACGGGCAGGGTGAGTCCGCTGCAGGAGCGCCAGTTCGCCACCTTAGGCGGTAATATTATGGCCGTTGAGGTGGATGGTTCCTTCGACGACTGCCAGCGGCTGGTAAAACAGGCATTCACCGATGCGGACCTGAACCGTGCTCTCAGGCTCACCTCAGCCAATTCGATCAACATCGCCCGACTGCTGCCCCAGATGATCTATTATGTACGGGCATGGCTGCAGCTGCCGGAAGAAAGCGACCCGCCGGTGTTTGTGGTGCCAAGCGGTAATTTCGGCAATCTGACCGCAGGGCTCATCGCGCGGGAACTGGGTCTGCCTGTGAAACGGTTCATAGCAGCCACAAACCGTAACCGGACGGTGCCGGAGTACCTGGAGACCGGCGAGTACCGTGCCCGGCCCTCCGTTCAGACCATCTCAAACGCCATGGATGTGGGCGATCCCAGTAATTTTTCGCGGATGGCCGAACTGCTGCCCGATGCCGCAGCCATGCGCCGGATCATATTCGGGGCCGACTATACCGATGAGGAAACCCGCAGCGCAATCAAAGCGGTGTACCGCGACAAAGGCTATATCATGGATCCCCATACGGCCGTAGGATGGCTTGCCCTGGAACGGTACCGCAGTGAAGAGGGGGGAGAAGAACCCGGAATTGTGCTGTCGACCGCCCATCCCGCCAAATTCATCGAGGTGATGGAGGAAATACTGCCTGGCGTTGTCGAAATACCCGAAAACCTCAAGAAAGCCCTAGACCGGACAAAAAAGACAGTGATAATCCCTGCCGATTACGCGGCTTTCAGAGAGGTACTGACCGGGATGTAGCTGTAATTTTTTAGCAAGCCCCAAAATTATTTGTAAGGAACGCGCCGTGTCCGGCTCTTTATAGTTGACTATTCATCAGGGGAGACGCTCAATCACGGGCCGGCTGAAATAAATAACCGGAACGCCGTTTTTCCGGGTCGTCAATCATCGCTATTTTGGCGAAATGAAATATATTGGTGCACATGTAAGCGCGGCTGGTGGTGTATTTAACGCTCCGGCAAACGCAAGGGCGATCGGGGCTAATGCCTTCGCACTCTTCACAAAAAACCAGCGTCAGTGGCGGGCGCATCCGCTTTCTGATGCCGATATCGAATCGTTCCGTAAGGAGACTGGCAGGCTCGGTTTCAGCAGCAACCACATCCTGCCGCACGACAGCTACCTCATAAACCTCGGACATCCCGAAACCGACGGCATCAAAAAATCGCGTGAATCATTTCTCGACGAGATGCAGCGCTGCGAACAGCTTGGCCTCACCCTTCTGAATTTCCATCCAGGGGCACATCTCGGGAAAATCACAGAAGAGGATTGCCTGAAACGGATCGCGGAATCGGTGAACATCGCACTTGCCAGAACAACCGGGGTTACAGCCGTAGTGGAAACGACTGCTGGTCAGGGCACCAACCTGGGCTGGCGATTTGAGCACCTTGCATCCATCATTGAACAGGTTGACGACAAAACACGGATTGGGGTCTGCATTGATACGTGCCATATTCACGCGGCGGGATACGACATTCGTACACCGAAGGCGTATGCACAAACCATGACCGAATTCGAGGCTGTGGTTGGCATGAACTACCTGAAGGGCCTCCATTTGAACGATGCGAAAACGGAATTCGGCAGCCGGGTCGACCGTCATGCACCGATAGGGAAAGGGACGATTGGTTTGGATGCGTTCCGCAGTATAATGAACGATGATCGTCTGAACGGGCGGCCCATGATCCTCGAAACTCCAGAGCCCGTGAACTGGGACAAGGAGATTTCGATGCTTTATGCCCTGGCAAATGTCAGAATCTGAGTGTATGTGACCCGCAGTTCGATGTACTTACGTCTTAATTATGCCCGATCATGCCACGGAGATCTTTTTCTGACACCTGTCAAGTTAAGTGTAATTCCCATTTTTAGGATTAAAATATCTTAATTAGATTATATATGTAGACAAATGGTGTATTGCAG
>JAIVHB010000208.1 GCA_020201275.1 Rhodothermaceae bacterium
CGACCGGTTCAATGCTCGGGCTGGATGGCAGCAAGCTGGCCGGACTGAGGATGATGGCGGGTATGACCCTTGATATTACATGGTCGCCCGATTTCTTCCTTATCGGCAATACGTGGGCCGATGTGCAAATTCCCCTCATACTGAAGGGCGGTACCACCGGACAGGGAATTCAGTTCTTTGCAGGAAGGCAAAACGGACAGACACTGTGGGGAGTTATGGGAGGCGTTGAGGTGAGCGTTTTCAGCGGTCTGATATCCGGTTCAGCCGGTATCCTTGCATCAAACCGTGGTTTCATGCTGGAAGCATCACTCGGGCTCGATTTCCTGAATCAAATACCCATTATAAGCGCCAGCGGATCGATGTCGGGAGCCATCTGGTATATCAGTGGAGTAGAATATCCGTTCGGTGCCTATGTAACAGCACGAATATCGATCACTGCTCTGATTACCGTTTCTGCCGAACTCAGAGCGGCATTTGTCACTACGAAAAGTGGTGGATTCGAGTTCTTCGCTATGGGTAAAGGGTGTATTGATCTTTTATTCGGTGACGCATGCCTGGCAGGCTGGATCCTGATCGGCACCAGTAAATTCGATTACGGAATCGGTGAAGGAAAAAGTGCCGACCTCGTTCGCAAGGCCCAGCAGCAGCGGGACCAGTTTGCGGCCGAAATTGAGGAAACCCGCCAGCAGCTTGAGGACTTAAAAGAGGCCGCGATGGCAATCCCACCCTTTGAGGGCGGCCTGATAACTGCCGAAGACGCACGTAAAGCGGGGCAGCATCTGTATCAGAGCTCCTATAATCTGAGGCTTCAGTGGGCATCTCTGATACGTAACAATGAGAATATTGGGGGGTTTCCCATCCCGTCAGTTCTCGACCAGATGCTAACTCAGGTTGTTGAGGCATCCAGATCCTATCAGCAATCGCTCGAACAGCAGGAAGCGACCTCCACCAAGGCCGCACTCGAGGATATTGCTTACTGGGTGAATAAGGTACAGGAAGTAGCCGAAGAGACCCTTGAACGCATAGGCAGAGGAAATGAGCTGGCTGAGATCTATGTAGCTGAATCCTCCCAGGCCCTTGATAACATGTATGATGTTATGGCACAATCGCCCATCAGGCGATTCATCACACCACCACCGCCATCCCAGGGGAATATCACAGAACCCGATTTTGATGTGGATACAAACGTTGCTGAATCACATCATACATCCGTAGCGCAGACTCTGGAGGCTGTTGAAGCACTTGATGAGCAGATCAGGGCGGCGATTGATGCCATTGAAGACAATCTTCTTACCATGAATCGTATACTCGAAATTCAGATTCAATCCACACTGCAGATATATTATGATCCATTTACGCGTACCTATCAGACAAGCGGGAATTTTTCGATCACTCCGTCTGTGAATGCCGTATCCCAACTCTATGCCAACGCCATCTCGGCTGTCCGCAACTACTATGCAAGGCTGGCCAACAAACAGTGGGCCGAGGTGGTATGGGCCCAGGGCCAGCTCAGCTGGATAAACACCAATACCAGTCGGATCAATACGGCGATGGATGCCCTGCACACACATCTTAAAAACGCCCATACTTACCAGAATCGTGATCTTTATCAATATCAGGAACTGCAGAAGAAGATGGCGGAACGTGTAAATATTTTCGAAAGCCTGAAAAATAAGCGATCACCCGACCAGCATACCGCTTACAGTTTGCTCAATGATACAGTCTTGAAGATGTTTAGGGGAATTGACAATCCAAATCCGAACTGGGACAATATCAGAAACATTGACATCCAGAATTACTGGTTTACTATGCATGAGGGCGGATTATCCAGTTATGCCTTTGGCAAAGCAGTCTCAGTAAACAATGAACTAGTTAACCAGCAATCGTCACTTCTTTCTAATATAGTAGAACCCCTGAGAACACAAACCCGGGGAATCGAAACGTTTTATGCACTGAAATCAAACATACTGGCCAACCTGTACTCCATTATTGACTCCTATGTACAAGTGAGAAGCCTGGTTGTTGAACCCGACGAAGTTACCCTTGCCTATCAGCAGCGGTTGACAGAAATTTCCGAACTGCTGCAGCCACCGGTCCTTTCCCAGATCACTGTTGACCCGCGACGTATCAGCGGCACTTTTTTCAATACCTCATCGGTGCAATGGTCGGCAAGCCATCCGATGAACATTCAGGAGGTGAGTGTTGATTTACAGGAAAATGTCACAAATACAACTGTATCAACGGGTGTGACGGGTTACCTTACAATAGGAAACCCGGAACGTTTTACATATTCTGCCTACAAGACGACGTTAGACAACCTGCTGGATCCGAGTGCACAGGCTAATACCAAACAACTCAATATCGGCTTGAGAGTGCGCGGTCCAGGCGGCAATGTGGCCTTCCGCCGCGCCGTGTTCAGCGTGGATGTTGGGGAAGGCGGAACGTCTACCCAGGCAGGACAGAATATTCTCGCAGCAGATAATTCACCTCCCGAAAATATCAGGCTTAATCTGGATACCTTCTATAACAAGCATCAGGATACATACTACATACCTGGCCGGCCGACTATATATGCAGATAAATATGTAACCAACTACCCCAACAGCATTCAGCTGCATATACTCTCAAGGGATCCTGAGTCGGGAATATCCCGGTTTGAGTATGCGGTAGGTACAAGTTTTGGCGGAACCGACGTTGTTGAATGGTCTGAGCTGCCCGGCGCTATCGAGTTCGGGACACATCAAAATTCTACCTCATTCATGATCAAAGGCCACACGCGCATTTTGAATATGCAATCAGGACAAAATTACTACATAAGTGTGAGATCGTACAACGGTGTGGGGCTGATGAGTACGATTCTCCAAAACAGTATTCCAGTGGTATATGACGATACACCACCTTCCATGCCTGGCCAAATATATCAAGCCATGATAATGCCGCTTTATATTTTGACAGGACCACCGCCGGTGAACGATGTGGTACAGACAGCACCACGTACCTACTGGCCGGGCAACGAATTTATCAATAACTGGAATCAGCCATCCACCCCAAAAATAATAAAGGCAAATTGGGTGGCTTCAGATGACACCCAATCGGGTATTCTTCACTATGAATACGCTGTATCGCGTTATGCAGAAATACGACAGAGCGATTTCGACGAGCCATTTACCACAAGTGACCTCACAGTAACCGTTCAAAGCGGTTCATCCCCTCATAACGATATAACCTTCAATTTTGGGGATGATCGTTATATCCATGTAAGAGCTGTTAATAAAGCAGGTACTGCCGGCCAGGCAAGATCCTTTGGACCGATTCGGGTAAAAGATCCTAATGGGCCAACCAAACCTGAGGTAAATGCAGCTAAAATGCAGGATTTCATCCGGTTGTATCTGAGTATGGGAGCCTGGGATCCCGAGACAAAACTGAAAGGATACCAGTTTGCGGTAGGTACAACTCCTGGCGGAACCGATGTGAAGAACTGGGGTCCTGCGGGAAATGTGGACTTCGAATACACCGATGTCCAGTTTTATAACTATATCAATAAATACAGAATCAGTATAAACGGGGTGTCGGCACCTTATCTTGACATCCCATTGTCTGATCCTTCCAAACCGGCAAGGAGCACGTTTCCTGTTGGACCAATGCTCTATTTCTCGTTGCGTGGTGTAAACAACCAGGATATGCCTTCCGGTTATTCTGTATCGGGACCTATAAACCTTGACACCACACCTCCCAATACACCCACCATAACCATGACCAGGCCGAGCGGCAACTGGCTTTATGCCAAGGTTGAGAACATACACGATCCGGAGTCCGGATTCCTGAAGGTTGAGTACAAGCTGGAACGCAAGGTGGTTTCCTCAACCGGGCTTGTTAACTGGTATACCATTACCGGTTTCGACTGGAAAAACCAGATTAATTACTCCACACCCAGAATGATTGGATCAACCAGCCATATATATGCCGATATTCCCTCCGGAATCTCCTTTGATGATATCCGTATTAATGTACGTGTAACCAACGGAGCCGGTCTGCAGGGTATAACTACAAGGAATTACTATATACCGGTTTATACCATAAGCACAACCAACTACAACAACTATAATTTCGTTTACTGATAAACCAAAAGCACGAATGAAGAATTCTTTTTACCAACCGGCATTCAAAGCGTTCATACTTTGGCTGTGGTTTGCAGGGATTACACCGGCCGGACTATATGCCCAGTCAACCACGCTGCTCGGGGCGCTGTCGCCGGAAGGTGAGGCCTACATTTACCATTCCGTGCAGGCTGATCTTGGAGTCGGCTATCATCTGGTCCGGATTGCGGGCGGGCAGGAGCAGCAGCTGACCACCAGCCCGGTTTATGCTGCCGGTAGTGGTCAAGAATTCGCGATTATGACCTCCGATATCTATTCAGAGCTTGAAGCCTCATTTAACCTGAACAACTCCCAGGCGGTATTTCTGCGGCTTCGTGGCGACAATGAACTCGCCTTTCTGTTGTCGCTCACTTACCCGCAGATTGCACAGGCCCTTGGCCGGCTCTACATCGACAAAGAACCTGTAACCGGCCAGCGCGTTACCTACCGGTTTGTCTGGGTCGACATCGACGGTGAGGCCACAGGCCTTGTTACCGAGGGAAATCTGAACCTTCAGCCCCATACCATCCCGGCGCCAACAAATCTGGAAGCCATCCGCACCGGTTCGGCACTCCGGCTTGCCTGGAACTACCCCCCGATGACCCGGGAGATGGAGGACAGGGTGATCCGCTTCGGTATTCAGATGAAATCGGGTTCGCAGGAATCATATCAGCCGGCGGGTGATAGCAATATCCTTCGGCAGTCGGGAACCAACCGTTTTGAGGCCATCATCCCCGTTGATCCCGCCCTGAACAGTGCCGATTTTGTTGTGGTAGCGATTGATATAACCGGCAAGGGGCAGACCTCGTCGGAGGAAACCACTATCGTTCTGAGGGATGTTACGCCCCCATCGCCCGTTATTGAAGTCTATTCC
>JAIVHB010000209.1:0-4981 GCA_020201275.1 Rhodothermaceae bacterium
CCATAAAACCCTCATCCCCAAACTGATCGGCATCCTGAAACAGGAAAAAGCCGGCGACATTGTGGTCGTGGCCGGCGGGGTGATTCCGCCCAAGGACTACGATTTCCTGAAAAAATCGGGCGTTTCAGCCGTATTCGGGCCCGGCACCAACATCCCAGAAGCCGCCCGGAACGTACTCGAAGCAATCCGCTCGAACCGGAAAAGTCTGCCTGCCGATGGGTAAGAAAAAGAACATATCACAGGAAAAGGATCCTGGAACACAAGAAAAAGATGCCGAAAAAGGCAAACCAGGTGTGCGTCAGGGCAAACATAAGGGTGTACATAAGGATGTACTTAAAGGTGATGACGGCGTGACTGCAAACCGCACTGCTGTCAAACCGGGTTCAGAGAACCATGAAGCAGGGAACCGTGAACCGGTCGATACGAGACAGTATACCGGAGCAACCCGCGTGCCCGATCTGACCGAAGGCATCAGGGCCGGCGAACGTCGGGCGCTGGCCCGGGGAATCACCCTCATCGAAAGCACTCTTCCCGAAGATGCGGCCGACGCCCGTACCATTCTCCGGGAATTGCTGCCCGATACCGGAAAATCACTGCGGATCGGCATTACCGGCATACCGGGGGTCGGCAAAAGCACTTTTATTGAAGCCTTCGGCCTCTTCCTGATTGAGCAGGGCCACCGGGTTGCGGTACTGGCCGTTGACCCGAGCAGCCCGTTTTCAGGCGGCAGCATCCTCGGCGACAAAACCCGGATGGAGAAGCTCGCCCGCCGCGATGAGGCCTATATCCGTCCATCGCCGACCGGCGGCAACCTCGGGGGCGTGAGCCGGAAAACGCGCGAGGCCATCCTGCTGTGCGAGGCCGCCGGGTACGATATCATACTGGTCGAAACGGTTGGCGTGGGCCAGTCGGAGTATGAGGTGGCCTCCATGACCGACCTGTTCCTGGTGATGCTGCTACCCAACGCCGGCGACGCGCTGCAGGGCATCAAGCGGGGCATCCTGGAGCTTGCCGACCTGCTGGTGGTGAACAAGGCCGACGGAGACACGCTTAAGATGGCCGCTCATGCCCGGGGCGAGTTCGAACAGGCCCTGCACATGATCGCCCCCAAGTATCCCGGCCTTACCGCGCCCGTACTGCAGTGCAGCGCCCTGCATCAAACCGGATTATCAGAAATCTGGCAGTCGCTTAACGAACGCACCGAGGAGCTGAAAAACCGGTCTCTTTTCGCCAAAAACCGGCGCCATCAGATGGTAAACTGGGCAAGGCGCCTGGCCGACGAAGAACTCCTTCGCCGGTTCTGGACCGACGACGCCACCAAAGAACTCTTCACCGCCCTGACCGCAAGGCTAATCGCAGGGGAGATCACCCCGTCAGAGGCGGTTGAGCAGTTGCTTGACCGGAAGAAGTAGGTGGGAATAAAATCTGGTTTTAAACTTTTAACCATACGGTTACGGTATTGCAAACTGTACGTATACAGATTATATTGTACGTATAGCACCCTATGTAACTGATTATGAAAGAAAAACTTACGCTTAGCATTGATAAAAAGACAAAAGATCTGGCAAAAAAATATGCCAAAAGAAGAGGAATCACTGTATCCGGAATGGTTGAGCATTTTTTACGATCTGTATCAAGGCAGGAAGAAAGCTGGCAACCGCGCGACGGTTCAGTCACATCAAAATTAACCGGTAGCATACCTGATCCAGCAAATCAGGATTATGATATAATGGTAACCGAAGCGTTGATGCAGAAATATGGCTACGAGAAAAATTCTGATTGACAGCGATATTTGCCTGGATGCAATTACCAGCCGAGCCACGTTTGAAAAGGAATCAGCCATGATTTTACAATACTCTGAGGACAATGTAATCTACGGCGTGGTTTCGGCAGAATCATTTTCTAATATGTTCTATGTGTTAAGAAAATTATCTTCATCGAATAAAGCTATTCAGCAATTGACGAATCTGCGGAGAATTGTTCAGATTGGAGAAATAACCATGGCTGTAATTGATCAGGCTTTACGTTCTGATTGGGGAGATTTTGAAGATGCAATTCAGTATTTCTGTGCTTTGGAATCAGCTTGTGATGCCATCGTAACCCGAAACAGGTATGACTTCAGATTATCAGTAATACCTGTTTATAGCCCTACAGAGTTGATAAGCATTATAAATTCATAATCAAAAAAAGCTGGATTGGAAGTCTCGGTTTGCACTCTTTTGTGACCTAATCTTTTTCGGGTTCAGGAAGTATTTTGCCATGTGTATATTATCGTGACCATTCTTCTATACAAAATACCGCTCCGCCCACACCGCGGTTACATTGCCCACGTAGGCTGCATCCTTGTCATCAGTAAGCAGGTGGTCGGCATCATCCAGCGATACGAAGCTTTTGGGATGCCGGGCCAGCTTGTAGATGTGGGCGGCATTGTCGATGCCCACGGTTTTGTCGACCGGTGAGTGAAAAATCAGCAGGGCTTTGCCCAGATTCCTGATGATATCATCCATCACCTGCTCACGGAGGTCATCCAGAAACTGTTTTTTGATCTTGAACGGACGTCCGGCCAGGGTAACCGTGGCCTCCCCCTTTTCTTCAATTTCATCTATTTTCTCCGACATGTGCCGCTGAACATTTTGCGGATTACATGGTGAGCCAATTGTGGCAACCGCCTTAACCGATCCAATCCGGCCGGCAGCCTGAAGAACCGCCGCACCGCCGAGCGAATGTCCCATGAGGATGGCCGGGGCTTTCCACTCCTCCTCCATAAATGCAGCCGCTGCAACAAGGTCGTCGATATCGGTCGAGAACATGCTGTCGGAAAAATCCCCCTCACTCTGGCCCAGCCCGGTAAAATCGAACCGGAAAACCCCTACACCCCTGTCGGTAAGCGCACGGCTGATATGCCCGATCGCGTTGAGGTTTTTGCTGCAGGTGAAACAGTGGGCGAACAGAACAGCCGTGCGGCATTCGCCGGAGTCGGGCAGGTCCATCCGCGCAGACAACATATGCCCCTGACTGCTTTTAAATTTGATATTTTTACTTTTCATTATTTCCCGGGTAATGTGAAATCTCGATTGATAACCAGTATCAGTGCCAGTCCGTACACCCAGTGCCGAAGCAGCGAGATGACAGCCAAAGAGTCCGACTCATTCTGGCCCGCAATACCATATCCCATAAGAGGTAAAAAAAGAAGCCAGAAGAATAGAATAGTGATCACGGTTGTGTAAGAAATCGCCCTGAACCAGTGAGGACCCCATAGAAACGGGACCAACAGAGAGTATACTATCGCAAAAAGCACACCATTGCAATAATGCCACAACACACCGAAGACAAATCCAAGGCCCGACCATTCACCGAGTATTTCCGGAATATCCCACATGTCTCTGGGGGAGATCAGGCTAAAGAGATCAAAAAATATGGTCCCGATGATGCCCGCAAAAATGGCATTCTTCCAGTTCAGCGATCGTATCATATGAAATTCAATGATGTCAATGTATAAAAGTACACCTTAATTCTTCAGAAAGTAATAAGTTTCCGGATGATTGTCGGATCAAATATTCTTGTCAATTACGCCGACCTTATTTGCAATTATCGCCAATGTTGGCCTCCGTCTTCCTGTTCATTATGCTAATGTAACCGGGATACCGTAATTGACAAAATCGTTACAGAATGGTTATGAATACGGTTCCTGATTTCATTACACTTCTATTTGGATATTCAGTTTTTAACATTTTCCCCATTATGAACACAATGATCGCAATCCTGACCACAATCACCCTGCTCTTTTTTATCACCATCATAACCGGCGGCAACTCCGGGACTGAGACCGAATCCGACCGCCACGTTCCCGACAGCGCCTTCGGGGTCAATCCGCTGCTCATCGGGCAGTCCGTTCCCGCCCTCGAGGCACTTGACAAGGATGGGAACCGCCACAGCATAACGGAGCTAACCTCACGAAAGCCTACCCTAATCATTTTCTATCGGGGCGGATGGTGCCCATTCTGCAGTGCCCACCTTGCCGAGCTTGCCGTTGCCGAAGAGGAGATCTACAATTTGGGATATCAGGTACTTGCAATTAGTCCTGATCAGCCATCATATCTCAGGCGTTCATTTGATGAGGTGGAAATGAAATATACGCTCCTATCCGACAGCAGCATGGACATCGCCCGTGCCTTCGGTGTCGCATTCAGGGCCGATGCCGAAACGGTTGCCGCACTCAAACAACACGGGATGGACATCGAGGCGCAGTCAGGCCAGGATCACCACCAGCTACCCGTGCCGGCTGTATTCATCACCGATACGGACGGAAAAATCCGCTTTCAGTATGTGAACCCCGATTACAAAGAAAGAATAAGCGGTGATATACTGATGGCGGCACTCAAAACATTCCAGGAGTTGCCCTAAAGCTGGCAACACAATTCTGGATGACAATGATGAGGTGTTAACATGCTTCGAACAAGTGAACATTTGATCATGTGAACATTTGAACCGCGAAGTGATTTCGGAAGATGTCACCGGCAGCACCGTCCCGCACGCCACACCGTCATGGTGAGCGCAGTTCCGGTACTCCGGGACCAAGTTGAACCACCATAATGTCCCTTCAGGCAGGCCCGGTTTTACCGGACCAACATGGTTCAACTCTACCGCGCCCTTCGTCTTCATTCTGAGCAAGACTACGCTCAAGCCATGCTTAGCCTCCGCTCAGGCCGTGCTCATGATTGCGCTCTCCATGACTAAGGGGCTCAGATACATCCATTCCGTACGTGTATTCTATTGCCGTCATAGTTATTTTTGCGGGTGAAAAGCGATTCCCGATGATGACCATGTAAAACCATCCGCCTATGTTCAAAACCATTCTTGTAAATATTGCCATCCTTCTCGGGCTTTTTCTGCTGATGGAGGCCGCCGTGCGCCTTTTCGTTCCGCAAATCGGTCCCCTGGGGGTCGACAGCTCACTCATTCATACGGGACGATTCGGCGA
>JAIVHB010000209.1:5068-7759 GCA_020201275.1 Rhodothermaceae bacterium
CCCCTGCCAGGCAGGCAGGCACTGGTGATGCATCCCAGACAAATGATACAAACATAATCGGTAATGCAGACACAACAGGTGGGCCGGCAGCGACCAATGATGACAATCGAACTACGGCACACACAACACACCGGCAGACGGTACGCCAAAGCCAGGGGGTGTTTATGCGCTTCGTGAACCGGAATGTATACTTTTATCAGTGGCTGATGGCATCCGTCTCAGACCGCGGGCAGGCTTATTACGCATATGACCGGCAGTTCTATTCGGAAGATGACCCCGCATTTGTGGCCGCACTTGATCGAATCGCCATGATCCGCGAAATGGCGGAATTGAACGGCATCCGTTTCGACCTGGTGATGATGCCCTACGAATATCAGTATCGGGCAGGCGGTTTCCACCCGCAGGATGTACTGTTGAATGCATTACAGAGCAAAGGGATCCGGGCGTACGACGCCCGTGCGGCCTTCGAAGGGGTTTCCGACATTACTGTGATGTACATGTACGGAGACGGCATCCACTTTTCGGAACAGGGGCATCAGCTCATCTGGCAATGGCTGCGATCGGAATACCTCCATCCCCGCTGAGCAAGGACCATGCAACCCTGACACTATTATACCTTCCCCATTATTGATGAGCAACCATATACCAGCTTCCGCCCGAAAAGCTCAAGACCATCAGCATAGCAACAGTATATCATCGGCCCCCGCTGAAAGGGCTTTTTTACCACCATGCGCAGCGTTATTTTTGTGCTCATAAGTTTATCACTACAAAAACGGAGATTTTATGGATACCCCCACCGAATCAGGCTTCAGCCCCCTCACCCGGTTCACCGAAGACGAAAACATGCTTCGCGAGGCGGCCGCCGATTTTGCGAAGTCGGTTATCGGCCCCAAAGTCCACGCCATGGATGCAGCGGCAAAGCTGGATCCGGATGTGATACAGGGGTGCTTCGATCTCGGCCTGATGGGAATTGAGGTCCCGGTTGAGTACAACGGTGCCGGTGGAACGTTCATGATGGCGATCCTGGCCATTGAGGAGTTGTCGAAAGTGGATGCATCCGCCAGCGTGTTTGTGGATGTACAGAACACCCTGGTCAATAACGCCTTCATCAATTTTGGTGATGAGCCCCTGAAGAAAAAATACCTGCCTCTTCTCGCCGAATCGAAAGTGGGCGCCTATGCCCTCAGCGAGGCAGGATCGGGCAGCGACGCATTTGCCCTGAAAACCAGGGCGGTAAAAAAGGGTGATGAGTACATCCTGAACGGCAGCAAACTGTGGATTACCAACGGGGCCGAAGCCGATATATTCATCGTTTTTGCCAACGTGGATCCTGATGCCGGCTACAAAGGAATAACGGGATTCATCGTGGAGCGCGATTTCGAGGGGTTTGAGGTCGGCAACAAGGAAGACAAGCTCGGCATACGTGCCAGTTCTACCACCTCACTCATCTTCGAAGACTGCCGCGTGCCTGCCGAAAATGTGATCGGCCAGGTGGGCAAAGGCTATAAAATAGCAATGGAAACTCTGAACGAAGGCCGTATCGGCATAGGGGCCCAGATGACGGGGATTGCCCAGGGTGCCTTCCAGAATGCGCTGGCCTACAGCAAAGAGCGCAAACAGTTCGGCAAGGCCATCAGCGAGTTCCAGGGGCTGCAGTTCCAGCTGGCGCAAATGGCGATTGAGATCGAAACATCCCGGCTGCTGGTCTACAACGCCGCCCGGCTGAAGATGGCCGGTCAGCCCTTCCTCAAGGAGGCTGCCATGGCCAAGTACTACGCCTCCGACATCGCCGAACGGGTATCGTCAATGGCGGTGGATGTTTACGGCGGTTACGGGTTTGTAAAGGAATATCCCGTCGAGAAGTTCTACCGCGACGCCAAAATCGGCAAGATATACGAGGGCACATCGAACATGCAGCTGCAAACCATCGCAAAAATCATTCTCTCCGAAGCATAACGTCCGTCACCCCCCCCGTTATGGTGAGCGCAACGCAGCAAGGCTGCGTGTAGTCGAACCATCCCCCGTCATGGTGAGCGCAACGCAGCAAGGCTGCGTGTAGTCGAACCATGTGTGCAGTTCTGCGCACTGCACATGGGCAAGTATTAGCAATAATATTCCATTATTACTTCTAAATCCCCCGGAGGCTTTTGGGAAAGCCTCCACGTCCTTCGACTTCAGCTTTCGCTTAGCCCTTAAACTCCGCTTCATTGCGCTTAGGCCATGCTCAGCTTGCGCTACCGGTGACAGATTTTTTATACAACCTCTTTCAGGTGGAATAATCGCGGTTTGATATGCACGTTTTTGATGTATCGATTCATAAGATTCAACGACGTATCGATTTACCGATTTATATCATTTCTACAGGGTGCAACTATGTCACCTCCCAAATAGTATTGTCCGCATTGGGCAAAATCAGGGGCTACCGGCAACATCCTCCCAAATCACTTCGCCGTTCAAATGTTCTATTGTTCACTTGTTCCCTAATTCGAAGCATGCTAACAGCACCATCGGTGTCACCTCCCAAATGGTGTAGCCCCGAAGGGGCGAAATTAGCCGCTCAGGGTAACGGGTTGGGCGTCAGGATGACCGGGTTGATTTTTACCAGTTCCCGCGGCCGCGGCCTTCGCGGCGCTGGCGGTGCTGGAGCTCCATGAGCGCAGCACGGCTGTAGCGATCTTCCCAGGTATGCAG
>JAIVHB010000144.1 GCA_020201275.1 Rhodothermaceae bacterium
ACCTTGTCGAGTGCGGTCGGGATGTTCGGGTTGATCATAACCCTGCCACTGACAGGATGAGGCCTGACACCGATAAAATACTGATACCAAACCCTCAGGTACTCCGCACTTGACCAGGCCTGAGAAAAAGTACCCGACAGCCGGACCCACTCTTCGCCGGTCCGTGGCAGGGCGTCGGTATTTTCCGCGAGCATACCCGGTGCACCATCGTCCATTGTCTGCATCGACATGTTCATGAAAAGATTCCAGGCGATATCGGGCTGGCCAACCTCGATCATCCGCTGCATGGCGATACCGTTGGTCCAGACCCAGACGGTGCCATTGTGGTAGGCGGCATCCTTGTGATAATATTCCGGGGCCTCATGCCAGGGATGAAAGTTAAGGTCGTCCTGGTCGAGGGATGCAGTACCCCATGGGTAGACCAGCCGTTCCCATGCCTCCCTGGTCACAAACCAGCGCCTGTTGGGATCATCGATCAGATCGAGTGCAAACAGCTGGTTGGGACGTACACTGAAACTGGGTACACCGCGGGCGGTGATCCGGTCGGCCATATAGGTGTGGCTGTCGTCAAAAAAGTCCACCACAAACCGGTCTTTCATCTTTCCTGCCAGTGCATCCCATTTTTCGGCATAAACGGGCTCATCGTTCATCCGTGCCATGCGCGCGGCGCACCGGAGCTGATTGTACCAGAGTGCCTGAATGTCGTTGGCCCTGTTGCCACGCGGCGAATAGGCCCGTTTCGTTGGCTCTTCACGGGCATCCATCCACGTTTCCGCATCGCCGTGGGTCAGGTAGCCGTGTTCATCCACATGATGACGGATCGGCCCTTCGGTCGCCCTCACCACCGCATCGAACAGATCGGTGGCCAGCGATTCATCCCCTCCATAATCGAGATAATCGCAGATCTGGACCACAAAACGGGGCGTGGCATCGGTCGTGTTGTAGATCACCTCGTCGGGCCGAAGCCGGTTGGGGATGCGGCCAAAATCGGGATGGCCCTCATCCGTATTCTGATAGCCTGCAAACGACCTGAGTATGTTGGCGGCCACATCCAGCTGACCGTTAACCAGCGCAGCACCGGGCAGGGAGATGAACATATCGCGCCCCCAGTAATCGTTGAACCAGGGCAACCCCGCATAGATACCCCATCCGGTCTGTTTCATAATGAGAGCATCCAGCGATACCCTGTTCCAGGCCAGGGCCCTGTCGACCACCGGCACACCCGTTTCGAACCGGTTTGTCATGTGCAGGTTTTCAAGCCGTTTACGCCTGTCGGCAAGCATGGAATCCCCGTTTTGACGGAGTATTTCAACGATTCCAAGGGCCTGCTCTTCGCTGTCGGCCAGAATCAGGTAAAAACCTCTGGCGGCTGCCGCGGCCCTGATCTCCTCATGATCTTTCAGGGTCAGTTCCGTATTGCGGATGGGGGCCATAAGCAGCGTTTTACCGGGGGCTCCGGTAGCGGTGTAAACCGCATAATTATAGCGCATATCCGGCAGGGAAATCATCCCCTCGCCATACAGCCTGATACCAATTTCAGCCCATTCCGTCTCTACACTTATACCTATTACCTCTGTCTCATCAAACAGATAGATTTCTTCGGTTGCCGTGGGATATTCGCGCCGGAGCCTGTGCGGCATCAGCGATACATCGGCAGTGCTCCGGTCAAGGGCCACATCATCTGTAAACAGGGCATAATCACTGAAAATACGCTGCGTATTGATATTCCAGCCGGAGTACCACTCCCTGGCGGACCCGTGGGTGTGACCATAGAAATAACCCGATTTTTTATCGGTAAAGGCAAACTCCCGGTTTTCGCCGGTTGCGGCGGTCAGGGTAATTTCCATATCGACGGGAGCCGGTTCATAGACCATCTCCTCCCCTTTCTCCGAGCAGGATATCAGGAAAACTGTGATCAGCAAAAATGCGGTTTTTTTCATTCGTAATAGTCATTATGTATGGCATTACAAGGTCGGCATATCCCCGTTATGCCCCTACTTTATTTGATTTCATACTACTTGATGTTCATACTACCAGCGTACTCAGTACAGCATCATGCATGGTAATAATGGATGAATTCAACGTGCTGAATGGGCGATGACGATTAAATATAATAAAATCCGGCCGGTCAAGGGTATAATCTCAACAACGTTTGCTCTTTTACCTGTGCCTGATGATGTTTACTTTCTTTCAGATAGTTACTCTATGCCGGCTGAATTAACCGGAGATTTTACGGTTATCATTTTTTGACACCATTATTTCCGGTCCAGCCACAGTGACCTCACCATAAATCATTCTTGCCGATTGAAATTATAAGCAGCATGCCAAACCATGACTTCGCCGGAAAACCGGCACCCTACTCTCTTCTGGAAAATATTCCCCGCCTTGTTACGGCGTATTACAGCCGCAGGCCCGACCCGGCCAACCCGCAACACGCCATACAGTTCGGCACTTCGGGGCATCGCGGATCATCACTGAACGAGTCATTCAATGAAGACCATATTCTGGCCATCAGCCAGGCCGTTGCCGACTACCGCAACAGCAATGGCATAACCGGTCCTCTGTACATCGGCATGGACACCCACGCCCTATCTGAGCCGGCACTGATTACCGCTCTTGAAGTACTTGCGGCCAACGGTGTTCAAATACGCTACCAGGACGGGATGGGCTACACCCCCACGCCTGCCGTGTCGTGCGCCATTCTGGCCTGGAACCGCAGCGGGCATGCGTCCAAAGCCGACGGTGTGGTGATCACCCCATCCCACAATCCGCCAGCCGACGGCGGGTTTAAGTACAATGCCGTAAATGGTGGTCCGGCAGGAACCGACATCACCAACCAGATGCAGGCGGCTGCCAACCGCTACCTGCACAACGGGCTGAGTGGTATCAAACGGATTCCCTTGCAGGATGCCCTGAAAAAAGAGACCACACAAGCCTTCGATTTCATCCGCCCGTATGTGGATGACCTCAAAAATGTGGTCGATATGGATGCCATCAGGCAGGCGGGACTCCGCATCGGGGCCGATCCCATGGGAGGTGCCGGCGTCGCCTACTGGGAACCAATTGCCGAGACGTATGGACTAACCATCGATGTGGTTAATCCGCGCGTAGACCCAACTTTCAGCTTTATGACCGTTGACCGCGACGGCAAGATCCGCATGGACTGCTCATCACCCTGGGCCATGGCCAGCCTTATCGGACTGAAAGACCGCTACGATATCGCATTCGGCAACGATCCCGACTTCGACCGCCACGGAATTGTAACGCCATCCGCCGGATTGATGAACCCGAACCACTACATCGCCGTTGCCGTGAATTACCTGTTCCGGAACCGTCCCGGATGGCCGGAAACCGCTGCCATCGGCAAAACCCTGGTCTCCAGCAGCATGATCGACCGTGTGGCCAAATCGCTCGGGCGCAGGCTGGCCGAGGTACCGGTCGGCTTCAAATGGTTTGTGGATGGCCTGATCGACGGATCGTACGGTTTCGGAGGGGAAGAGAGTGCCGGCGCCTCCTTTCTCAGGATAAACGGCACCGTCTGGTCGACCGACAAAGACGGCATCATCCTGAACCTGCTGGCCGCTGAGATTACGGCCCGGACCGGCAAGGATCCCTCCATGCACTATACTGAGCTCGAGAAAGAGTTCGGCAGCCCTGTCTACGAGCGGATCGATGCCCCGGCCACATCCGCCGAGAAAAAAGTACTGGCCGCACTCTCGCCGGATCAGGTGAAAGCGAAGGAGATGGCCGGCGAACCTATCACACACAAGCTTACCCGCGCGCCCGGCAACGACGCCCCGATTGGCGGACTCAAGGTAGAGACCGAAAACGGCTGGTTTGCCGCGAGGCCATCGGGCACCGAAGATATTTACAAAATCTATGCTGAAAGCTTTCTGGGAAGCAGCCATCTAAGGCAGATCCAGCAGGAAGCCGTGGCCATTGTGGATGAAGCTCTTGGAAAATCTAAATAAACCTTACTATTAATCTGATAACAACCCTGATCATGAACATACCTGCTGCTCGCTTTAAAATCCCGTCTCTGTCGTGGATGCCTGTCTTGCTGATGTCGCTCATTCTGTTATCTCAACCGGCCGATATCCGGTCACAGCCCCTGCCCGTGATCACTACGCAGGAAGCAGGCATGGATGAGACTGTACTTTCGCGGGTCGACGATGTGATCGAAAAATCGATTGCTGAAGGGGAGACCCCCGGTGCGGTGCTGCTGGTTGTACGCAAAGACCGGATCGTCTTGCGCAAGGCATACGGCAACAGGCAGATTACACCAGAGCCTGTTCCCATGACCGTCGAAACTATTTTCGACATGGCATCCATCACCAAGCCGGTAGCCACGGCCACATCCCTCATGCGGCTGGTGGATGCGGGCAAAATACGGCTCAGTGATCCGGTATCGCACTACCTGCCGGATTTCAATGACCGGGTGACGGCTGATGACGGCCGCGTTCGGATCATCCGGGTTGTACACCTTCTTACCCACTCCGCAGGATTGCCATCCTACCCGCCGGTTGCCGACCTTGTTGCCGAAGCGGGCAGCGACTCGCGTCTTCAGGTGCTGTACAACTGGCTCGATACCGCCGAACGGGAGTTTGCTGCCGGCGAATCGTTTCTCTACAGCTGCCCCAACTTTGTGACCCTGCAGCGCATTGTGGAGTCTGTTACAGGCGAAACGCTGGCCGAATACAGCCGGGAAAATATCTTCCGCCCGCTGCAAATGAACCGGACCGGATTTCTACCCCCTGCCGACTGGAAAGTTAATACCGCGCCAACCGAACCCGGCGACGACGGTGTGCAGATGGTCTGCATTGTTCACGATCCGTTCGCACGTGAACTTATGGGTGGCATTTCAGGCAACGCAGGGCTGTTTTCCACCGCCGACGACCTCGCCATTTTCGCCGCAATGATGATGAACGGCGGCACCTGGAACGGTGAACGCATACTCAGTAAAGCCGCTGTCGATGCCATGACGAGTACACCCCACGGCCTTGAAGTGCAGGGACGTGGCCTTGGCTGGGACCTCAACTCATCATTCGCCACCAACCAGGGCGACCTGTTCGGCCCCCGCACCTACGGGCATACCGGTTTCACCGGCACCTCACTCATCATCGATCCCGATACAAAAACAGCCGTAATCCTTCTCACCAACCGTGTACACCCCGACGGTACCGGCAGCGTCGTACGCCTGCGAAGCCTCATAGCCAACATCGTTGCTGCCTCAATCGAGCAGTGAACCTCCTTCAGGAGTCCGGAGCGCAGCGGAGGTCCCTGAAGAGTGGTTCATATGGGCAGCCGACTGGCTGCCCATAAGGCGTAATCTCTGTTTTTATACAGTTTTTAGCCTCTTGCCAACTTTTAATCGTTTCGGGTAACAGGCGGAGTCTGCGGGGATACTGCCGTATCCCCATGCTGTCAACTCTTCAGGGAGCTTCACTTCGCCCTTCGACTCGCCCTTCGCTGCGTCCTTCGACTCCACTGCGTTGCGCTCAGGCCTTGCTCAGGACTGCGCTCAGGACTGCGTTCCGCACTCCTGAAGGATGACAACATCTTATCTGAATTCCAAACGTCTAAATTTGATATCTTGATGCATATGAACTCATTTGTGGTACGTATTATGGTGATCATGCTGGCCCTGACCGGGTTTGCCAGCCCCGAGGCAAGCGGTCAGGATCATCCTTTTGATTTTAATTTGGCTCTGAAGCCTGTGGAGATACCAGAACTGCCGGGAGTCCATTCGTATGCATATGGGCAGCATGATGGCAAGTGGCTCATCATCGGCGGACGTATCGACGGGCTTCATGCCAGAAGGCCGTTTGAGTCTTTTCCCGCAAGCCACAACAACACGAGCATATTTGTTATCGACATAGCAAACCGTAAATTTAAGTCAGCATCCTTAGAGTCGTTGTCAACCGGGATGCGGGAGCAGCTGCAGTCAACCAATTTAAATTTCCATCAGCAAGCCGACACGCTGTACATTATTGGCGGTTACGCTTACAGCGATTCCCTCGATCTGTACGTGACCTTCCCCAATCTCACTACGGTACTTGTACCCGAAGTAATTGAAGCAATCGAAGAGGGGAGGGATTTCGCGGATCATATCAAACAGACCAGCAACGATATTTTTGCCGTTACCGGAGGTCAGCTCGGGCGGATAGGAGATACCTTCTATCTTGTGGGCGGCCATCGCTTCGACGGCCGTTACAATCCTGCCAACGGGCCCAGCTTTACCCAAACCTATACCAACAGCATCCGGAAATTCCGCATCCACAATACCGGGGATGTACCTGTCTATCTGGATTATGCCGAAATTACGGATACTGTTCACCTTCACCGCCGCGATTTCAATCTCGTACCGAATATTCTGCCGGACGGGTCCGACGGCTATCTCATCTCGTCGGGAGTATTTCAGCAGGGCGTTGATCTCCCCTTTCTCCATCCCGTCGAAATTGGTTCCGCCGGCTATAACCCCATACCCGATGTTAACCAGTACCTGAGCAATTACCACAGCCCGAAACTGGCCCTGTACGACGGGCAGCAAGACGCGGTGCACATGCTTTTTTTCGGTGGACTCGCTCAGTACTACTACAGCGAAGGCGAGCTGGTACGTGATGACCTCGTGCCGTTTGTACGTACGATTAGCCGCCTCAGCCGGAACAGTAACGGCATTTATGCCGAATATGTACTCCCTGTTGAGATGCCGGCCCTTAAAGGTACCAGTGCCGAATTTATTCCAAACAAGATGCTGCCCTCAAGTCCGACCGGCGTATTCCTGCTGGATGACATTCCTGGGAATGATATACCGGGTGATGACATAGTGCTGGGACACATCTTCGGGGGCATTGAAAGTCCTACGCTCAATCCTTTTGCCAACAGCCTGACCACTACCACCTATGCGGATCCCTCCATCTTCGAAATCAGCCTGCAGCGTGGCCAGGGAACAAGTATTCGCGTGAACGATGAGATTCCGGCTGAATTCCGGCTGCTTCAAAATTTCCCGAACCCGTTCAATCCGTCTACAGGCATTGTTGTTGAGCTTCCCTACCCGGCACCTGTTCACATCGGGGTTTTCGATATAACCGGTCGGCGGATTCGTGTAATTACTGATGGAAGAATGATGGATGCCGGCCGGCACATCCTGCATTTCGATGCCTCTGGCCTTTCAAGCGGGATTTATCTGTACAGCCTGACTTCGGGTTCTATACATATCACAAAAAAGATGGCGCTCATCCGGTAGTAATCAACCCCGATATTACAGAAAATCAGGTATTATCTGTTTAACCCGTCACCAATCGATCACGATGTAAATCTATGGAAAACAATAAAGAACTGATTGCCGATTTTCTGGCACAGAAGAATATTGCAGTAGCCGGCATTTCACTTAGCCGAGACACACCTGCAAACATAATTTTCAAAAAAATGAAGAAAGCCGGTTACACGGTATTTCCCGTTAACCCCAAAGGCGGTACGTTCATGGAGCAGTCATGCTACAGCAACCTGGGCAGTATCCACCCGAAACCGGATGGAGTGGTCATCGTTACCCGGCCTGGTGTCACTGCAGAACTTGTTGATGAATGCATCCGGCTGGGCATTCCGCGCGTCTGGATCCACAATATGATGGGTACTGTCAATAACGGAAAACCGGGTAATGCCAGCAGTGTAGATATCGATGCGGTTCAGAAGGGACGCGAGGCGGGTTTAAAGGTGATCAGCGGCAGCTGCCCCATGCAGTTCGTGCCACCGGTCGATATTTTTCACAGGTGCATACGCTGGATCTCTGATAAAACGGGAAAACTCTAGGTTAAAGCAGAACCCGTGCTATATTGCCCTCTGTAAATCGGAAAAACAACACATTTGAAACTGCCATGAACGAAAATCCCTGCATCATCAGCAAAACCACCTGGAAAACCGTGCAGAATACGAAATACGAAGTGGCTGTACTGCCGTGGGGCGCTACCGAAGTGCATAACTACCATCTGCCCTACGCCACCGATACCATTCAGTGCGACCATATAGCCGCCGATGCCACCCGATTTGCATGGGAGGCGGGTGTTCCTGTCGCTGTTCTGCCCACGGTACCCTTTGGTGTTCAGACCGCTCATGCCGGTATTCCATTCTGCATCAACATGAACCCTTCCACCCAGGCGGCGGTGCTTGCCGATGTTGCCCGGAGCCTCGACAGCCACGGCATCAAAAAACTGGTGATACTGAACGGGCACGGCGGCAACAACTTCCGGCAGATGATAAGGGAGCTGCAGCCGCAGGTCAGCATTTTTCTCTGCACACTCGACTGGTACAAGATGGTCGATCCCGGGCCTTTTTTCGATGAACCCGGCGACCACGCCGGTGAACTTGAAACCAGCGTGATGATGCACTACGCCCCGCAGCTGGTTCGCCCCCTGTCTGAAGCGGGCAACGGCCATGAGTATAAGTCAAGCATCGAAGCTTTCCGCCGTGGATGGGCCTGGGCACCCCGGCAGTGGTCGAAAATTTCTGATGATACCGGTGTCGGGAATCCGGCAAAAGCCACACCGGATAAGGGCAAGGCATTTGCACAGGCCGTTGCAGAGCGGACCGGGAAATTCCTGATCGACCTGGCCGCAGCTGATCCTGAAAATATCTACGAAAAATCCTGAAATTATCAGCCGGCTGATGTAACTTGTAATCAGAAAGTCGATTAAAAAAAACGACTGTTCAGATACCGGGTTCCAGGACCGGTGATCCATCTTTGCCGGATAACCGGAACCTCATAACCGATCAAACGGATCAACCGCGATGGTATATGAAGCCGAATTCATCTGCGCTTTTTGCGGCGAATTGAACACTACCACTGTGGATGCCGCCGAGGATGCACATCAACAGTATGTGGAAGACTGCCAGGTTTGCTGCCGGCCCAATCTTCTGGATATCCACCTGAGTGAAAATCGTGAAAGCGTGACTGTAGATGCTTTAATGGAATGATAAGGGTACCTAATTCCCGGCTCTTTCCCTTACGGCCGACAACATCTCCTGCATAACCATGCCGGTTTCACTTTCCTCGCCCAGGTACCTGCCCACATTTACTGTAGCTGTTCGCAGCGCGTCAAAAGGTGTGAGGCCCGCTTCAACGAGCAGTGCCAGCTCACGGTGTGCGGCAAATCCCGGTGGATTAAAGATCTGCGGGGCGTCGGCCCCAAGCAGCAACCCCGCATCATGTTGGTGCAGGGCCAGCGTGAGACGGTTGCGAAGGTCAAGAAAACGGCGCGCCTGGTCCGGATCGTAATCATCCTGGCTGCGCATACGGGTTACGTAATCGGCCCACCCCTCGATCATCTGAGCCGGCAGATACTCCATGCCGGGCCACTGGCGCATATCATCAGGTGAGTACCGGGAATCAAATACGTTTACAAGCAGGGTGTTGGTGGGCACGTTCCACACTCCGGCTTCGGCCGTAAGCCTGGCGGCTTCGTCGATCAGGCCGGCATCCGCTTTATTAGCCAGATCGTATCCGAAATAGATAATGTTTGGGTCGGGACGATTTGCCGCATCTCCCGAGAGGTATTCCATATACCGGTCAAGATGGTCGATAGATCCCTGCCCTGCCTCCAGGCTGCGGATAAGCCCGACTTCGTAGCTGATGTGGCCGGAAAAGTCCAGACCATGGCTGCGGGCCTCAGCAACCAGCGCATTGAAATTTTCGAGGGTGATGCCGGGATGAAGTTTAAGCAGGTCATACCCCGCCTCAGCCTGCTCTTTAACCATGCCGCGTACCGTTTCGGGATCGGTTGCCGTACCTGCATTAAAGGAGGGCCCGGATGTGAATATTCGCGGCCCCGGCAGGTCTCCATCGCGGGTCTTATCACGAAGGTCGAGGTGGGCCGGCTCGCCAAGCATCCCGCGGATGGTGGTGATACCCTGCGAAAGATACATAACCAGCACATCGTGCATGTATTGCTCACCCTGCCGTACCGAGGGGATGTGCGCATGCATCTCGGCCAGACCCGGAATTACATAGTAGTTGCCGGTAATGACCCTGGCACCATCCGGAATCTGGGCATCGTCATCGGGGCCGGTCCAGGCAATTATGCCATCCATGATAATGATGGTTTGTCCGGAGAGCACCTCGTCGGTCTCCATGGTAAGCAGATTCACGTTACGGATGGCAATCGGGGTACGGTCAGGAACATCCTGCACGATGCCTGTTCCGCCGGCCGAAATTACCAGATGGCCTCCGGAAACGGCAGCCACGGTAGATGTTATTAACAGTGCTGTCAGCATAGCCGCAGCTGATGCAAGGGTTCTCACTACTCGTTTCATGGCCGTACTCCTATAGTGATTTTTGAAGTTAAACCTGTTCTTTCCAGCCCAGAAGGCGCAGTGCATTGAGTACCACGGTAAGGGTAGAACCTTCATGCAGGAAAACTGCGATGCCCATGGTTGCAAAGCCAAATAGTGCAGCCGGAACCAGAAATGCAATCATTCCGAGACTGATGAAGATATTCTGCTTTATGATGCGCCGGGTAGACCGGCTCAGTGCGATGGCCGTAGGCAGTTTGTTGATGTCGTCGGCCATCAGGGCCACATCGGCTGTTTCAAGGGCCACATCCGATCCGGCAGCACCCATCGCAATACCAACCGATGCGCCCGCAAGTGCAGGCGCATCATTCACACCGTCGCCGATCATGGCAACATGGGCGTATTCTTTCACCATCTTTTTCAAGTAATCCAGTTTATCTTCGGGCAGCAGATCACCTACTGCCTCATCCAGCCCCGTTTCTCGTGCGATGGCATCGGCAACGGTCTGATTATCTCCGGTAAGCATTACCAGTCTGGATATCCCCAGGGCACGAAGTTTCTGAATGGCCGATTTGCTTCCCGGCCGTGACACATCCATCAGCCCGATCAGACCCAGATATTCGCCGTCATAACGAACAACTACAGTGGTGCGCCCCTTTTCCATGAGCTCCCTGTCGGAGTTGATCAGGCTTTCAGGAATCGAATTGTCAAATAAACCGGCCTTCCCGATTTCAGTAATCCTGCCATCGACAAGTGCTTTCAGGCCTTTACCCTGTACACTTTCAGCAGATGATCCCTCAGGCAGTTTTTCGGACCCCAGCCTGGCCAGCGCATCCCTTACAATGGCATTGGCAATCGGATGATCACTGAGCTTTTCGGCCGCCGCCGCTATTCTGAGCATGTTATCTTCGCCCGATCCGTTCAGTGATATCACATCGGTTATTCGCGGCCGGCCCTCGGTAAGAGTACCGGTTTTGTCGAAGGCTATGGCTTTAACAAGGCCCATTTCTTCGAGCGGCCCTCCCCCTTTTATGAGGATACCCAGTTTTGCCGATCGGGCTATACCACTCAGTATGGCACTGGGTGTTGAGATTGCCAGAGCACACGGGCTGGCACCAACAAGCACGGTCATCGCCCGGTAGAAGGAGGTGCTGAAGGCCTCATCCAGTACCAGAAACGCAAAGCTTATAAGGGTAACAAATATGAGCACGGCCGGTACAAACCATTTTTCAAAGGATGTGGCGAACCGTTGCGTCGGAGATTTTTGCTTCTCGGCTTCATTGATGAGGCGGATTACCCGGGCCAGTGTGCTGTCGGATGCCGCACCCGTTACCACCATTTCAACGGAGCCGTCTCCGTTAATGGATCCGGCAAATATTACATGTTCCGGAAATGAAGCCACTTCGCTGTCAGCGATCAACTTCTTTGGGTCAACAGGCGCCTTGTCGACCGGTATACTTTCACCCGTAATGGGTGCCTGGTTAACAGCCGACTGACCTTTCAGAACATAACCATCGGCAGGAAACCGCTCACCCGGTTTCACCAGCACGCGGTCACCTTTTACAAGTTCCTCAACGGGTACATCGGTAACATCCCCATTTTCATTATCCAGCCGGTGTGCGGTTTCGGGTGCCAGTTCCGACAGTGAACTGATCGCGCTCCTGGCCCGGTCCATGGCCTGGTGTTCAAGTGCACCGCCAAGGCTGAACAGAAACAGAAGCAGTGCGCCCTCGGCATAGGCTCCGATTATCGCCGCGCCGATTGCGGCTATAAGCATGAGCAGATCGATGTTGAATTCACGGTCACGCAGACTGCGTACAACCTCAATGGCAGTATAATAACCCCCAAAAAAATAGGATCCTGCAAGAAGCAGATCGATGCCCGGCACAGGGCCTGCCGTCCATGTTACTACCCGGTTTACAAGGAGCAACAAGCCGCAAATAAAGGAAAACAGAAGGTCACGGCTTGATAGGGCGCGGATGATGTTACTCATACAGGTGTTGAGAGATAATGGTGTTGCGTTATTTGGTGCACAACGTTGAAAACTTTATGGTTCGGGAGGAAAGTTTTAAAGGCTTATTCGCACTATGTTATGTGATTTTGATGGTAGAATCAATCTATTCTGACAGGCCTCTGAGGTGCCTGAGAAGCGATTTCAACCCGAAACAATGAGTTTAGCAATGTGATAAAAACAAAAGACCCCGCTCAGTGGCGGGGTCTTTTGATCATTCGTAATCAGGCTTTGTTTTCGGATCAGTGATCCACACGTTCCGAACCGTTGTTATCGGCACCAAGAATTTCTGCGATGCTTTTTTCGCGATCGCGTTCCCTATCGTCTAACATGGCACCAACTATCAGGTTCTGGTATGCAGGCATACCGGTACCGGCAGGCACGCGGTGACCAACAACAACATTTTCCTTCAGACCCAGCAGGTAATCCGCTTTTGCCTCGATTGCTGCAGAGGTAAGTACCTTGGTTGTCTCCTGGAATGAAGCAGCCGACAGCCAGCTGTTGGTTGAAAGGGCCGCTCTCGTGATACCAAGCAGGATCGGACGCGATATGGCGGGTTCCGCCTCACGTGTTACGATTTCCTTCTTGCCTTCCTTGATAAGGTTGGCATTGATTTCACGAACTTCACGGCGGTCGAGGGTGCTGCCGATCGGCAGTTCACTTTCGCCGGCATCGGTTACCACAAACTTGCCGATAAGCGTATCGTTGGTACGGTTCACCACAAAACGGTCAACCTTGTCGCCTTCCAGGTACTGCGTATCGCCCGGATCGGTGATCTCAACTTTCTGCATCATCGTACGCACAATGGTTTCGATGTGCTTATCGTTGATTTTCACACCCTGCAGGCGGTAAACCTCCTGGATTTCATTCACAAGGTACGATTGTACGGCAAATGGCCCAAGGATATTCAGAATATCCTGCGGCAGGATAGCTCCCTCCGAGAGAGACTGCCCGGCCTGTACATAATCGTTCTCCTGAACAAGAATGTGTTTTGCCAGCGAGATGAGATAGGTTTTCGTTTCAGTACCGTCTTTACTGGTCACGATGATTTCCTGTGAACCGCGCTTACGGTTACCCATCTTCACGATACCATCAATCTCCGACACCACTGCGGGATCCTGCGGCGGCCGGGCTTCGAACAGCTCGGTTACACGCGGCAGACCTGCCGTAATATCTTTCGATTTACTGGCCGTTCTCGGGATTTTGGCAAGCACCTGGCCGGCCTGTACGTTTTCGGCATGTTCTGCCACAACGTGAGCACCAACAGGGAGTGTCGTTTCACGGATCCGGTCATTTTCACCTGTAACCACAATGGTTGGTACAAGCGAACGGTCTTTCGAGTCTACGATCACCTTCTCCTTAAATCCAGTCTGAGAGTCGGTCTCGTCGGTACATGTTACGCCATCAATGATATCCTTGTGCTGCACCGTACCATTTAGTTCCGAAATAATGATGGCGTTGTAGGGATCCCACTTGCAGAGTGGCACACCTTTGGGTACAACATCACCTTCTTCTATCAACAGTTCTGAACCGTAAGGAACATTATAATGGGTAAGCAATTTTCCACTCTCATCCACAATGCGGATCTCACCGGCCCGGCTGAGTACAACTTTATAGTCTTCCTCGCCATCGTTGAATTCGACGAAACGCAGGTTTTCGAATACAATCTTGCCGGCAAATTTCGATTTGTGCTGCGATTCCGACTCAAGGCGCGATGCAGTACCACCCACGTGGAAGGTACGAAGCGTAAGCTGTGTACCGGGTTCCCCGATCGACTGGGCCGCAATAACACCTACCGCTTCGCCAACCTGTGCCAGCTTTCCGCGGGCAAGGTCCCGACCGTAGCACATAGTGCATACTCCACGGGGGCTTTCGCAGGTTAGTACCGAACGGATCTCGACTTCCTCGATGGATGTTTCAGCAATATTGCTGGCGACATCTTCATCGATAAGCTGGTTCGAGTTAACAATCAGATTGTCAGTAAGCGGATCATAGACATCGTGCATGGATACCCGGCCTAAAATCCGGTCTTCCAGGCTTTCCACAACGTCTTCGTTGTCTTTAAGGGCCTTGATCCGGATACCTCTCAACGTACCGCAGTCGTGTTCAGCAATGGTAAGATCCTGGGCTACATCCACCAGTCGTCGGGTAAGATAACCGGCATCGGCCGTTTTCAGGGCCGTATCGGCAAGACCTTTACGGGCACCGTGTGTCGAGATAAAGTACTCGAGAACGGTTAGACCTTCCTTGAAACTTGAAAGAATCGGCGTCTCGATAACTTCACTACCTGAATCGAGGGAGCTTTTCTGCGGCTTGGCCATCAGACCACGCATACCACCGAGCTGACGGATCTGCTCTTTGGAACCCCGGGCGCCGGAATCGGCCATCATGAATACCGGGTTGAAACCGTTCTTGTCGCGCGTAAGTGCCTGGAACAGGGTTTCAGACACACGGTTCGTTGTGCTCGTCCACTTATCGATAACCTGGTTATAACGTTCGTTATCGGTTATGAATCCGTTTTCGTAGCGCTCCTGGATAAGTCTGACTTCATCCTGTGCTTTTTTGATGAGTTCGGCTTTTTCGCCTGGAATTACAATATCCTCGAGACTGAAAGAGAGACCACCGGTTGTGGCAATTTCATAGCCGATGTTTTTCATGTCATCAAGGAACTGTGCCGTACGGGCTGTTCCAACCGTTTTAAACACATCACTGATCACCTTGCGGAGCTCTTTCTTACCGAAGGTTTCATTTTTATACGGCAGTTCATTTGGAATGATCTCATTGAAAATCACACGTCCGGTGGTTGTTTTCACAACTTCTCTCTCCGGACTGTTAATGCCGTTGATCAGTACCCTGACATTGATTTTCGCATGCAGGGCAATTTTGCCCTGATCGTAAGCTATAATCACTTCATCGGGACCGGAGAAGGTTTTGCCTTCACCCAACTGACCGTCGCCCATTTTACTGAGATAGTATACACCGAGAACCATGTCCTGAGACGGTACCGTGATTGGGCCGCCGTTGGCAGGGTTCAGGATGTTATGCGAGCCCAGCATGAGTACGGATGCCTCAAGAATAGCATCGTTACTCAGTGGAAGGTGAACAGCCATCTGGTCACCGTCAAAGTCGGCATTGAACGCCGTACATGACAGGGGATGAAGCTGAATAGCCTTGTGCTCTGTAAGAACCGGCTGATAGGCCTGAATTCCAAGCCGGTGAAGGGTCGGTGCACGGTTGAGCATCACAGGATGCCCATCGATCACTTTTTCCAGAACGTCCCAGACGATTTCATCCCTGCGGTCAACAACTTTTTTCGCGCTTTTCACCGTTTTTACATAACCACGCTCGATGAGCCGGCGTATTACAAACGGTTTGTACAATTCCACAGCCATCTCTTTCGGGAGGCCGCATTCGTGCATTTTCAGCTCCGGACCCACAACGATTACGGAACGGCCGGAATAATCGACACGCTTACCGAGCAGGTTTTGACGGAAACGGCCGCTTTTGCCTTTCAGCATATCGCTGAGGGACTTGAGCGGACGGTTGTTGCTTCGAACCGCGTTGGTTTTCCGTGAGTTATCGAACAGGGAATCGACAGCCTCCTGCAGCATCCTTTTCTCGTTACGCAGAATTACATCCGGCGCTTTGATATCGATAAGACGCTTGAGCCTGTTGTTGCGGATGATTACCCTGCGGTACAGGTCATTGAGGTCGGAGGTCGCAAAACGGCCGCCTTCCAGGGGTACGAGTGGACGCAGTTCCGGCGGGATAACGGGTACTACACGCATCACCATCCACTCCGGACGGTTTTCAACGGATTTGTTCGCAGAACGGAAAGCTTCGAGAACCTGCAGGCGCTTCAGGTGTTTTTTCTTCCTGAGCATGGAGGTTTCATTCTTTACCGCTTCCCGGTATTTGAATACATCCTTTTCGATGTTGATGGCAGCCAGCAGGGATTCAACTGCTTCAGCTCCCATTTTTACAACAAATTTTTCGGAATCATCGTCGTCGAGTTCATAGTGCTCTTCCGGGAGCTGGGCCATGATATCGTGGTATTCTTCCTCGGTAAGCATATCGCCCATCTTGTAGCCAAGATCACGTGCCATGCCGGGGTTGATTACCACAAAGTTTTCGTAATAGACGATCTTATCGAGGTTTTTCGACGACAGGCCAAGCAGATAGGCTACTTTGTTAGGCAGCGACTTGAAATACCAGATGTGTACAACCGGTACACATAGGCTGATATGGCCCATGCGCTCGCGGCGTACAGCTTTGCGTGTAACTTCCACACCGCAGCGGTCGCAGATGATCCCCTTGTACCTGATCCGCTTGTATTTACCGCAGTGACATTCCCAGTCTTTTACCGGACCAAATATTTTTTCACAGAACAGGCCGTTCATCTCCGGCTTGAACGTACGGTAATTGATCGTCTCGGGCGTGAGTACTTCACCACGCGAACGCGATAGGATCGATTCCGCCGATGCAAGTGAAATGCGGATGTGATTAAAATCTTTTGATACGGTTTCGTTAATCGTAAAAGGCAAATTCTACCTCCGTAGTGGTTTCAATTCAGGTTGATGGGTCGTCATTAGGGTTCAATGTGAACTTCGAGACCCAGACCTTGAAGTTCTTTAAGGAGTACGTTAAACGACTCCGGTGTATTTCCGTCTGGCAGGTTTTCGCCTTTAACGATGGCCTCATAGACCTTCGACCTGCCCTTGACATCATCACTTTTAACAGTGAGCATCTCCTTCAGGATATTTGCTGCTCCGTATGCGTACAGTGCCCATACCTCCATCTCACCAAGTCGCTGACCACCGAACTGTGCTTTACCACCGAGCGGCTGCTGCGTAATGAGCGAGTAGGGACCGATGGAACGCGCATGCATTTTGTCTTCAACAAGGTGGTTGAGCTTGAGCATGTAGATGTAACCAACGGTGGTTTGTTGCGCAAAGCGCTCACCGCTGCGTCCATCATAGAGGTACGTGCGCCCGTCTTTCGGCAGGCCTGCATCTTCGAGCCATTGCTGTACATCGCTGTATTTGGCACCATCGAAAATCGGAGTGGCAAACGTGACACCCAGTTTCTTTCCGGCCCAGGCAAGAATGGTCTCGTAGATCTGGCCCAGGTTCATGCGTGAAGGTACGCCAAGCGGGTTTAGTACGATATCGACCGGGGTACCGTCCTCAAGGAACGGCATATCCTCGGCGGGAACCACTTTGGCTACCACACCCTTGTTACCGTGACGGCCGGCCATCTTGTCGCCCACCTGCAGCTTGCGCTTTTTGGCGATATACACTTTGGCCTTTTTCACGATTCCCGGGGGCAGCTCGTCTCCAACCTGGATCTGATATTTCAGACGCTTGTTTTCCGATTCATAATTCCGGCGGATTGTACGGTAGTTGTTGTATAGCACATCAACAAGCTTGTTTATCTCATCGTCGGTGCACCACTGCTGCAGACTTTTGGTGTCGAGAGGATTTGGCATATCGTCGAACATCTGCTTGCGGTACTTTTCCCCTTTCGGTATCACTTCATTGCCGTAGCGGTCAACGATACCCGGCGAGGTTTTGTCTTTAAGCAGCTTGTACATGCGTGCGGCCCACTCGGCGTTCAGGTTCACAACCAGTTCATTGAACCGCTCATTTTCCTTTTCAACAAGGTCTTTTTCCTCTTTACGGGTGAGCTGTTCGTCGCGTTTGCGGCTGAACATTTTGGTTTCGATAACAACGCCTGAAACACCCGGAGGGGTTTTCAGCGAGGCATCTTTCACATCACCGGCTTTGTCGCCGAAGATAGCGCGAAGCAGTTTTTCTTCGGGTGTGGGATCGGTCTCACCTTTCGGTGTGATCTTTCCTACGATGATGTCGCCCGGCTTCACCTTGGCACCTACACGGATAATACCGTTTTCGTCAAGGTTCATGGTGGCTTCATCGCTCACGTTCGGGATTTCACGGGTCAGTTCTTCCTCGCCCCGCTTGGTATCGCGAACCTGCTGTTCAAACTCGGTTACGTGGATGGAGGTATAGATGTCTTCAGACACAATACGCTCACTAACAACAATGGCATCCTCGAAGTTATAACCGCGCCATGGCATAAAAGCCACCAGAAGGTTCCTGCCAAGGGCCAGTTCACCCTGATCGGTTGCACAGCCGTCTGCAATAGGCTGGCCGTCAACCACTTTATCACCAACCTTTACGATTGGTTTCTGGTTTGCAGTCGTATCCTGGTTGGTTCTTTCAAATTTGCGCAGCTTGTAGGAGACCACTCCTTCATCGAAATATGCCTGCGACTCCTGTTCCGTGCGATCGTAGCGGATACGGATTTCGGTGGAGCTCACATAGACTACTTTCCCACTGCCATGGGCAACAAGAATGGAACGTGAATCGCGGGCGGCACGGTATTCCATACCTGTACCTACAATCGGGCGCTCGGGTCTGAGCAGCGGTACACCCTGACGTTGCATGTTTGAACCCATGAGGGCCCGGTTGGCATCGTCATGCTCGATAAACGGGATCATGCTCGCGGCAACCGATGTGATCTGGTTTGGTGCCACATCCATGAACTCGATCTGGTCGGGTGAGGCAAGGCCTACGTTGCTGTCTCTGAACCGCGAGAAGATGAGGTCGTTTAGGTACTCACCTTTTTCATTGATCGGGGCGTTCGCCTGCGAAATGATGGTTTCATCTTCCTGCTCGGCCGCGAGGTATTCAACCTTATTGGTTACCCTGCCATTTTCAACCCTGCGGTACGGCGTTTCAATAAAGCCGAAGTCATTCACTTTGGCATGTACGCAAAGCGACGAAATCAGGCCGATATTGGGACCTTCCGGGGTTTCAATCGGGCAGAGGCGTCCGTAGTGGGTATAGTGAACGTCGCGCACTTCAAAGCCGGCACGTTCGCGGGTAAGACCACCGGGGCCCAGTGCCGACATACGGCGTTTGTGGGTAAGCTCCGCCAGCGGATTCGTCTGATCCATGAACTGTGACAGCTGATTTGTACCAAAGAAGGTGTTGATCACACTTGAAATAGTACGTGCGTTTACCAGATCCTGCGGGGTAAATTGCTCGGCATCCCTGGAGTTCATGCGCTCGCGAATGGTACGCGCCATGCGTGCAAGACCCAGCGAAAACTGCTGCCCGAGCTGTTCGCCAACCGTACGTACACGGCGGTTGCTAAGGTGATCGATATCATCCACCGTCGATTTCATGTTCCGCAGGCGGATGAGCTCTTTGATAATAGAGACAATATCGTTGATGGTGAGAACACGTATTTCGAGATCCTCATCCAGGTGCAGGCGCTTGTTGAGCCTGTAGCGGCCCACTTCGCCGAGATCATACTTTTTATCGCTGAAGAACAACCGGTCCAGAACCTGTTTCGCGGTTTCCATATCGGGCATTTCGCCTGAACGGATCTGGCGGTAAACCTCGCCAAGTGCCGATTCCTGATCGAATGTACTGTCTTTTCTCAGCGTGTTCAGGATTACAGACCGCTCGGCATCTTCTGATGATATTTTGAGAATAAGTACAGACTTGATTCCCTCATCTTTAATGATGCCGTAATCTTCGGGCTTGATCTCATGTTCACGTGGCAGAAGGATTACCCGTTCTTTGGCCTCTGAAATCTCGCCGGTTTCGTCGTCAACAATCTCTTTAACCTCCATCTTCACGATATCGGTGGCAAGGCGTTTGCCCACGATCTCGTCGAAAGCTTTCTTGGTTTTAACCGGAACATCTTCCGACAGGTCGAACATGGCGAGCAGTTCATAATCGGTCGAGAAACCAAGGGCGCGCAGAAGCGTGGTGAGTGGAAGTTTTTTCTTCCTGTCGATATAGGCCCACAGTACATCCCTGATGTCGGTTGTAAATTCAATCCATGAACCTTTGAAGGGGATGATGCGTGCCGAATAGAGCTGGGTACCGTTGGGGTGCATCGACATCCCGAAGAATACACCGGGCGATCTGTGAAGCTGGCTTACAATTACGCGTTCAGCGCCATTTATAATAAATGTGCCTCTTGCGGTCATCCACGGCAGCTCACCAAGAAACACTTCCTGTTCAATGGTTTCGCTGGCCTCATCAGTCTGGTCGATAGCCGAAAGGCGTAGCCTGGCTTTGAGTGGAACTGCATATGTGAGACCACGGTCTATACACTCTTCAATGGTGTACTTGGGAGTGTCGATCTCGTAATGTAAGAATTCCAGGATGTTCTGCTCCCTGGAATTGGTAATTGGGAAATGTTCCAGGAAAATTTTCTGGAGACCCTTTTCTTCACGATCTTCGGGTGCAATATTCCACTGGGTAAACAGACGGAACGACTCCATCTGTATATCAAGAAAATCCGGATAATCTACGATGTTTTTGATCCGGCCAAAGGAAATGCGGTTCGAGAATGGAAGGGTTTCGAATTGCTTACTCAAGGATACCTCACTTTTTCTGTTGTGATGGTTGCTCACTGCGTATAATGACCTTAATTTTACGCTTCAAGCAGATGCGCTAAAGCGCAAAAGTATTAAGGCACAGATAGCCAACACCGAAACCGGCATTGGCTACTGTGCTGGAAATAGGAAAAAAGGAGCTGATTACTTCAACTCAACTTCTGCACCAGCTTCTTCAAGCTTGGCTTTTACAGAATCAGCTTCCTCTTTGGAAACGTCTTCTTTGATATTGCTTGGAGCACTGTCTACAAGATCTTTTGCTTCTTTAAGACCAAGACCGGTAAGTGCGCGTACTTCTTTGATGACGGCAATTTTGTTGCCGCCTGCAGCTTTCAGAACAACTGTGAATTCAGTTTGCTCTTCAACAGCAGCAGCTTCGCCGCCGGCAGCAGGACCAGCTACGGCTACAGCAGCAGCAGCAGGTTTGATACCATATTCGTCTTCAAGGATTTTTGCGAGGTCGTTTGCTTCTTTGATGGTCAGGTTGACCAGTTCTTCAGCTAGGGATTTAACATCAGCCATTTTTATGATTCTCCGATTGTTGTTGTATTGAATTGAAAATTTGTTGGTTTATTCAGCCTTTTCTGCAATGGTCTTCACAGCCCCAACGATGTTGGAACCCTGAGCCTGCAGACCACCGACAATGTTGTGGATGGGCGAAAGCAGAAGTCCTATGATATCTCCGATAACTTCCTCTTTTGACTTCATCGCCGAGAGAGCATCGAGTTTGTCGGCATCGTACAGCGAACCCTCTATAAGGGCGGCCTTGAATGCCGGTTTTTTCTTGTCCTTCAGGTATTTTTTCAGGACTTTTGCCGGCAGTGCCGGATCGCCGCTGACCAGGGCATAAGCGGTCTGATCAACAAGAAGGGGATAGATGTTGTCGTAACCACCAATCTGTTCCATAGCCCGTTTTACAAGTTTGTTCTTGTAAACCTTGTAGCTGATGCCCTCTTTACGAAGTTCTTTGCGCAGATCGTTGATCTCGGCTACGGTCATGCCGGAATAATCGGTCAGATATACGGCATCCGAGGCCTTGAGGCGCTCAACGAGTTCCTCAGTAACTACTTTTTTCTGTTCTAAAGTCGCCATTGTTCAATGTATGCTTGTCGGTAAAATTCTAACGCTGAACAGTACTTCTGCTCACCTGAATGCTTGGTCCCATGGTAGAGCTGATGTAGATGCTCTTCACATAAGTACCTTTTGATGAAGACGGCTTAAGCTTCAGTACGGTCTGCAGAAATGCTTCCGCATTTTCATGTAATTTCTGCGGTTCAAAACTGGCTTTGCCTATGGATGTGTGCAGAATTCCGTACTTGTCGACGCGGAAGTCGATCTTGCCTGCTTTCACATCTTTAACGGCCTGGGCCACATCCATGGTTACCGTTCCGCTCTTCGGGTTCGGCATCAGACCCCGGGGGCCGAGTACGCGTCCCAGTTTTCCAAGTTTGCCCATCACATCGGGGGTGGCAACAATCACATCGATGTCGGTCCAGCCACCTTCCATTTTCTCGATATATTCGTCGAGGCCTACATGGTCTGCACCTGCTTCACGGGCTTCATCCTGTTTTGCAGCATTGACCAGTGCGAGCACGCGGATCGTTTTACCGATACCATGTGGCAGGGACACGTTTCCGCGAACCATCTGATCGGCCTGCCGGGGATCTACACCCAGACGAACATCGATATCGATGGAGGCATCAAATTTGGTTTTGGCGGTTTTGACTACAAGCGCGGCAGCTTCTTCCAGGCTATACTCTTTGCCTGCTTCTATAAGCTGTTTAGCCTCATTATAATTTTTACTCGTCTTGGGCATTTGGAATACTCCTGAAAAAAAATCTTTACTGATATTATTTCTTACGATCTACACGCAGGCCCATGCTTCGGGCCGTACCGGCAATCATTTCTGCTGCGGTCTCAACGTCGTATGCATTGAGATCTTCCAGTTTCTGTTCGGCTATCTGCCGGCACTGCGATAAGGTGACGGTTCCCACCTTAATGCGGTTGGGCTCGCCGGAACCCGACTTTAATTTCAGTGCCTGCTTGAGCAGAACCGCCGCCGGGGGTGTTTTGGTTACAAACGTGAACGATTTATCTGTGTAAACCGTAATCACCACAGGTGTGACCGTACCGATTTTGTCCTGCGTTTTGGCATTAAATGCCTTGCAGAATTCCATGATATTGACACCGGCCTGACCGAGCGCCGGGCCGACCGGAGGTGCCGGGTTAGCCTGACCGCCAACGATCTGCAGCTTGATAATTTTCTGAACTTTTTTAGCCATTGATCCTGTAAATACTGATAATGAATGAGTCTGGCAGCTGAACTGAGCGGCCTTGTTTAACTTTCGGGCTCTACCTGGTTTACATCAACTTCAACCGGTGTTTTTCTGCCAAAAATGCTGACGAGCACGATCAGCTTCAGCTTTTCGGGATAAACCTCTTCGATATTGCCGTCAAAGCCCTTGAAAGGACCGTCGACAACCCTTACCAGGTCTCCCTTCTTAAATGGAATCTCCACAAGGCCGCCACTGGCCACAACTTCCTTGTTATGGGTAACCTTGCCGAGAATGCGGTCAACTTCATCCTGCCTCAGCGGCGCCGGTACTTTTTTGTTCTTGTCAGCTTTCAGAAAGCCGATAACTGAAGGTGCATTGGAGACCAGGTTGTTCACACTTTCGTCGTAAACACCCTCGAGGAGAATATATCCGGGAAAGAAATTTTTCTCTTTGGTGCGTTTTTTGCCGCCCCTGATTTCAATGACTGTTTCCGTCGGAATCAGTATATCTGTAATCCGGTCGTTCAGGCCCTCTTCTTCAATCTGTTCAAGAAGATATTCCCTCACCTTTTTCTCGTGACCGGAGAAACAGCGAACTACGTACCAGTTTTTTTCCTGATCGGTTATCATTGAAACAAGGCCTCAAGCGCCGTAGAGTAAATCTGATCTATAATGAAGATGAAAATCGACAGTATTATCGAAAACAGGACCACAACAGTTGTGTTGTCCTGAAGTTCTTTTTGAGACGGCCAGGAGACTTTACCCATCTCCTTGCGAACGCCTTCCAGTGAATTTGTTATTTTTCCCATCTTCGATTGCCTAGCACGGGTGGAGGGACTCGAACCCCCAACCAACGGTTTTGGAGACCGCTACTCTACCAATTGAGCTACACCCGTACGCTATTTTAAAATTAGGGTTATTGATTAGTCGAGGATTTTCGATACAACACCGGCGCCTACGGTACGTCCGCCCTCGCGGATAGCGAACCGGAGTCCTTCTTCCATGGCGATCGGGCTGATCAGATCAACCTCCAGCGACACGTTGT
>JAIVHB010000210.1 GCA_020201275.1 Rhodothermaceae bacterium
CGTCAGAACCGAGTCCGGCCGTTACTATCCCCTTTCCGATGCCAAAAGCGGAAAACTTGTGGCAAATGTGTGCCTGTCATCGCGCAAGGATTTCAGGAACGCGGTTGTAGCTGCCAGGAAAGCACAACCGGGCTGGGCTGGCCGTTCGGCATATAACCGGAGTCAGATCCTCTACCGGATCGCCGAAATGATGGAGGGCCGCCGTGAGCAGTTTGTATCCGAACTGAAACGAAGTGGTTACACTGCTGCAAAAGCGGATAAAGAGGTGGATACTTCCATCGACCGTATGGTATACTTCGCGGGCTGGTGCGATAAATACCAGCAGATATACAGTACTGTAAATCCTGTGGCCGGGTCCTATTTCAACTTCAGCGTACCCGAACCGACAGGTGTAATCTCGGTGGTCGCTCCAGAAGAGCAGCCGCTGGCAGGGCTCATTTCTGTAATAGCTCCGGTTATTGCCGGTGGCAATACCTGTGTAGTGCTCTGTTCTGAAAAATCGCCGCTCACTGCCATCACCTTTTCGGAAGTACTGCATTCGTCGGATGTGCCGGGCGGGGTTATTAACCTGCTCACGGGCACGGAAGCGGAACTAACTGAACACTTTTCATCACACATGGATGTAAATGCTGTCTTATACGCCCGTTCCGATAAAAATAATCTGAAAAAGATACAGGAAAATGCGTCGCTGAACGTTAAACGGGTTGTTGTACGGAATGAAAAAGACTGGACCGATGTAAAAACCGAAAATCCCTATGCCATTCTTGAAACACTTGAGATCAAAACAACGTGGCACCCGATCGGAGTCTGAAAGGGTGAGGCAAAACAACATGGGCCAACTGCTCACATCAGCAATTATAGTAATCGTACTTGCAACGGGTTGTGCCACTACGGCGGATGTACGTGAACGGGAAGAACCCGCTGAAACCGAAACCGAAGCCGAAATCGAATCCGTTCTGGATCAATCCACAGCCGATGCACTGGATCTCGATAAATACAGAACCCGGCTGGACGATCAGTTCAGCACTGTAGAAAATGAGATCCCCGACGTGTTCAGAACCAGTGAAAATGAGCAGAACAATATTGATGGAAGTACAGGTTTTCGAATTCAGCTTGTATCCACAAACGACAGGCAGCTTGCCGATTCCCTTGCACTAGCCTTCGATATGTGGGCCGATACGGCTGATGTAGCGCGGCGTCCGATCAGCTATATACAATTCCGGCAGCCTGCTTACAGGGTACACGTCGGCGATTTCATGAGCCGGAGAATAGCCATTGAGTATCTGGGTGTAATCCGACGCTTTTTCCCCGGTTCATGGATCGTTCACGACCAAATTGACACCAGCAGTATAATCGATTAGGAGCCGTTTCATATTTCCAAACCGGGATTTCGGGAAGAGTGTTGCAAAGAAGTGAGGATTGGCCGGCTAAACCGTGCGTCTCAGTCCGGTTTTGCCGCAGATAAACATGCAAACAGGTCGTCTATACGTTGAAACGAAAGTGCATCACATCGCCGTCGGCAACCACATACTCACGCCCCTCTGATTTCATTTTGCCCGCTTCTTTGGCCGCATGTTCCGAGCCACAGGCAACATAATCGTCATATTTGATGGTTTCAGCCCGGATGAATCCCTTTTCAAAATCGGAGTGGATTACACCGGCGGCCTGCGGGGCTTTTGTTCCCTTTGTGATCGTCCATGCCCGAACCTCTTTTTCTCCGGCTGTGAAGTAATTGATAAGACCCAGTTCCCTGTTCGCAGCCTTGATCAGCCGGTCTAAACCGGCACTGTGAAGGCCAAGTTCTTCAAGAAAAGCACGTTTTTCCTCATTATCCAGTTCTGCAATTTCGGCTTCAATTTTTGCACATACAACAACGACTTCCGAATTCTGACCCGAGGCAATCCCGCGAACTTTCTCCACCATCGGGTTCTCCCTGCCGTCTGTGGCGAGATCAGATTCATCTACATTGCAAACATAGAGTACCGGTTTCTCCGTAAGCAGGAAAAGGTCACCAAAAATGGTCCTTTCGGCGTCAGAAAGTTCAAGGGAGCGCACCGGAAGTCCTTTTTCGATGTGATCTTTAAGGCGTTTAACTATATCGACCTGACCCCTTACCGTTTTGTCGCCCTTGGCCTGTTTTTCGAGACGGTCGATCTTTTTCTCGACACTTTCAAGGTCCTTGAACAACAGCTCGGCATCGATAATCTGTATATCCCTGATCGGGTCCACATTGCCTTCAACGTGAACCACATCATCGTCATGGAAGCATCTCACCACGTGGATGATGATATCCACTTCGCGGATATGCGACAGGAAAGCGTTGCCTTTGCCCTTACCCTCCGACGCGCCCTTTACCAGACCTGCTATATCGACAAATTCTATCGAAGCGGGTATAACTCTAAGGGGCTTATTGATTTTGGCAAGTACATCAAGTCGGTCATCAGGTACCGGAACTATACCCACGTTCGGATCGATGGTACAAAAGGGGAAGTTGGCGGCCTCGGCGCCGGCGTTGCTAAGGGCATTAAAAAGGCTCGACTTGCCGACGTTGGGCAGGCCGACAATTCCACATTTCAGGCTCATTCAGTCTCAGGCTAATAGAATTCGGGGTTGTCCAGGCAGACCTGGCTTATGAATTTTTTTTCAGGCAGAAGTACGGCAGTAAGAATGCCGTAACCGGGCAGGTTTTTGAAAACACACCCGGTGTCGATTCCTATCATGCGGTGCCTTACTATGGGTTCCGGTCTTGGGGTATGACCAAAAACGACCGTTTTCTCCCAAACCGGGTAATTGCTCTGCAGGTGCTCCCTGCTCCAGAGAAAATCATCATAATTCGATGAATCGCCAAGGGCGTCCTTTATGGAAATATTCGGATCAAGGCCGGCATGTACGAAAAAGTAATCTTCGGTTTCATAATACACTTTGGTGGCATTATAGAATTCCATATGGTCATCAAAGTATTCTGCCTGGCCGAGTCTTCCATTATAGGACTGAACGGTAACATTCCCGCCATTCTGCATCCACAGCGTGGTGTGGCCGGTTTCAAGGGCTTCAAGCATCATGTGCTCATGATTGCCCCGGATAAAAATACAATCGTGGTTTTTGCTGAACTGCAGCAGATAGTCGACCACGCCGCGCGAATCAGGCCCCCTGTCGATATAATCACCTATAAAAATATAGGTGCGGTCCTTGTATTCCTCGAGCTGTTCCAGCAGGGCAATCATTGAATAGGGGCAACCATGAATGTCGCCAATGGCTATATATTTGGTAGTCGACACTTTATTACTTTTTATTGCCTGTAGTGCTGTCAAGCAGACCGCGTCCCGTTTTTTTGAAGCGGTCGTCGTTTTTGAAATTTTCAAGGATGGCATCGAGAATGCCGTTTACGAAACGTCCCGATTTTTCCGTAGAGTACTTTTTTACGATTTCAATAGCTTCATTGATGGTTACTTTGGCCGGAATATCCTCAAAATAGAGAAACTCGCAGACAGCAATCCTCAGAACCATTCTGTCGATAACGGCCATTCTCTTCAGGTCCCAGTTGGCTGTGAGTTTCTGAATCTCCGTATCCAGATCGTTCACATGATTCAACGTTCTCAGGAAAAGTCTGTGGGCAAACTCTTTGGTCTGGGCATCATTTTCAATGCCCGGGTTCAGTACCGAATTAATGATATGTTCAGCACTGTCGCCACTTAATTCCATGGCATAAAGAGCTTTGAGAACATGTTCACGCGCTACGCGTCTGTTGGCCATCTCGCAATTTAATTATTTGTTCAGCCGGACAAGATACAAAAAAGAATGCCGAATAATGAGGATGAAATTGTATTCAGCGGGGCATGTTCATATATTTGAACGCTGATCAGGAAATCCCGATTTTCCGGGTAATTCTGTGATGTATCCCCTGATGCTCACCGATTTTGAATCACAAACAATGGAATTGGTATCACGGGTGGTTAGCTCAGTTGGTTAGAGCGCCACGTTGACATCGTGGAGGTCGATGGTTCGAATCCATTACCACCCACTAAAGCCCTTGTAAGTTATTGACTTGCAAGGGCTTTTTTTTATTGTTACCAACAAGCATTCAATTTTTAAGAAAGATCGCAATGTTTCTTAGCGTTCCAGTAGGCGTAGGTGTATGACAATAGTTGCTATTCCCCGTTTTGTCAGAGAGTGCTCAATCTGAACACGAGCATCAGACAGGAACGCCTCATCTAACGAAAAATGAAGGATTGGGTATGGGGAGAGTTTTAGTACTTCACAGAAAAGACGTCAATTACTTTCAAACTGCGCCAGTAAAGCCGGTATTACCACCATATTCAACAGTGTTGAGCTCAGCAAACCTCCAAGGATAACCTGCGCCATGGGTGACTGAATTTCATTACCCGGTTCTCCTGCAGCTAAAGCCAGCGGGATTAGGGCTATACCGGCAGTAAGTGCCGTCATCAGGATAGGATTCAGTCGCTCCATTGCTCCCTGCCGGATTGCCTGCAGGAACTCTTTTCCTTCCTTTCTGAGCTGCTGGTAGTGTGATACCATCAGAATTCCATTTCTTGTGGCGATACCAAACAGGGTAATAAAACCTACCAGTGAAGCAACGGAGATGATGCCGCTGGTGAACAGCACCGCATAAATGCCGCCAATCAGGGCAAAAGGCAGGTTTACCATTACCAGTAAGGCGGTTTTAAGGGAGCCGAATTCCAGGTATAACAGCAGATAAATAGCTGCAATGGCCAGGATGCTGAGCAGTGAAATTGTTCGGGTAGCTTGCGCTTCGCTTTCAAACTGCCCGCCATATTCCACAAAGTAGCTCTGCGGGAAACTGACGTTTTGAGTTACGTTGGTACGAATCTCATCTACAGTACTGCGAAGATCTCTGCCTGCCACATTAGCTG
>JAIVHB010000079.1 GCA_020201275.1 Rhodothermaceae bacterium
GGGTAAAGGCCTGGTCGCGGAAGAACGCCCCTTCAAAACCGCCGAGGAAAATGAGCGGCAGGAACACCGATATGGTGGTCAGGGTGGATGCGGTGATGGCCAGGGCAATCTCGCGGGTGCCCGCAGAGGCCGCCTGGTAGAGTTCCGACCCGCTCTTGCGGTACCGGTTGATGTTCTCAAGAACCACGATGGCGTTGTCGACCAGCAGGCCGATGCCCAGGGTGAGGCCGCTCAGCGACACGATGTTGAGCTGAATGCCCCCCAGGTACATCACAAAGAAGGTTAGAAAGATGCTCACCGGTATGGCGATGCCGATAGTGAAGGGCATGCGCGGGTCGTTCAGGAACTGGAAAAGCACCAGGAAAGCCAGGATGCCGCCGATGAACAGGGTCTGCAGCAGGTTGCTGATGGTGTTCTGTATGTAGGTCGCGCTTTCGCTGAGCACCTCCACCGAAATGCCCGGGTACATGTCGCTCAGCGATTCGATCTCGGGCAGCATCCGCTGGAACACCGTTACCGTATTGGTGCCATAGTCTTTCTTTACCAGCACGGTGAGGGCGGTGAAGCCGTCGACCAGCGCGAAGGAAATGGGGTCCTGCTCGCCCATCTCCACCTCGGCGATGTCGCTCAGGCGGATGATCCGCTCACCCTCCATCCTGCTCACGGGCAGGGTGGTGATGTCCTGAAGGGACTGTATGCGGGTTTCGATGTTCATGGAGTAGCGGTACCAGCCGTCGCGCAGCTCGCCGGATGCCGAAAACACGTTGGCCTCGCGGATCACCTGCTGTACATCCTGAATGGAGATACCGTACCGGTCGGCCAGTACCGGATCGAAGCGGATGTGCACCTCGGGCGTGAGCGAACCCACCATCACCGCCTGCGCGATGCCGTCGACCTGCTCCAGCCGACGGGTGAGTACCTGCTCGGTCCACCGTTTCAGGTCGAGCCGCGTGGCAAAACCGGGGTCGGGCTGGCCCAGGGCCGTAACCTGCAGCACGGCCACGGGCTCGTCGGTGGGGGTGGTGTAGATGAGCTGGGGCCGGCCGGCCTGTTCGGGCATGAAATAGCGCACCTGGTCGAGCTTCTCGCGGGTATTCAGGAACGCCAGGTTCATATCGCGTCCCCACTCGAACTCCAGCGCGGTTATGCCCTGGCCCTGCCGCGAAAAACTGTGCACCCGCTGCACGCCGGGGATGGTGCTCAGCACCGCCTCCATGGGCTCGGTAATGCGCGTTTCGATTTCGCGCGCCGACGCGCCGCTCCACTCGGTGCGCACCAGCAGCGAGGGCGTGTCGATATCGGGCAGAAGATCGACCGACAGCTCATTCAGGGCCACGTATCCGAAGATAAAGGTGGCAAGTACCAGCATGAACGCGGTTACAGGACGGTTAAGCAGCATAGACTGACCCTGTTCAGACGCGGAGGTAATGCCGGTTTGCCACCGCCCCATGGGCCGCACATCCGGCGTTTTGTCGACAAATTTGAATTAAAGTTAAGTGAGCCGTGGTCCAATATACATATATAGAGTAGAAATTGGCCCTGAAATTACATCAGCCGTTCAGAAAATATTTCCGGTAAAAAGCACAGAGGTAATCGGTTGATGTATCAGGAATGGACGATCGGGCGAGGGAAAAAGTTTAAAAAGTTAATGCCGTTTTGCGTATGCGAATAGAAAAAAATCTGTATGATAGTGCGGGAGTGCAGCTCTGCGGGTGAACTTTCCAGGTTTTGTGGACGATCCCCTATTGTCGATGGCCCAGGATTTCTGTTTATTTATGGGATTACCTGTAAAATTATTAAAAATGCATGGCTTTATTCACATTTTGGCATGTACAACGTTGGCATATTGCGTATATAAACAAGCAGCAGGCACAAGTGAAAGAACATCCTGATATAAATATTTCAGTATCTTGGGATAAAGATGATTACTTATGAAAGCACTTGAATTTAAAACGAAGATTAAAAACAATCGGATCCGGATACCACTCCGCATTCAATCTGAATTGAGACCGGATCTGGACAAAGAAGTTCGGGTGATTGTGTTAATTGATGATTCAGATAAAAGCGATGATCTGATGGTTAAGGAAGCAGCTGAAGAGCATTTTTTTCAAGGATATGCAGAATCGGATTCCATCTATGATAATTACTGATCATGGAACGATTAGTATTTGGTGATATCGTATTGTTGAAATTTCCTTTCACTGATGGGAAAAGTTATAAAAAAAGACCTGCCTTGATTATAAATGATTATGATGATGGGGACGTTATCGTTTGCAGAATAACAAGCCAACTGACCGTAATAAAATGTGCCTGAGATTCCCCGTGACTTTCAGCCTCTTCAGGATTTTAGGAAATCAGGCTCAAAAGCATTGACAACGTCTTCAATTTTCATAATCCGGGAAATCCAACAAAAGCAAGCCGGGATAAGCGACGTATATTCAGAAAATCAGGAAGAAAAATTACCATTTGTGGGCCGTTTTTCAATAAATGACAATCCAAAAATAGTTGCATAGACCGCCCGTGTTTTGCAGCTCGTTAACGGCAGGTATGGATCGTCATTTCACATCCGGCAGTGATTTTGGTACCCCTCACTAAAACCATGTTCTGACCAAACAGCACCTTGTTTCCAAATTTCCGATATCCGGACAGTGTTTTTAACGGTTCTTTGCCCTGTATTCCGGTATCCTGGTCAACTGTTGTGACGATGCAACGGGCACAGGGCTTTACGATTTTAAACACTGTTTCACCGATGGCAATTTCATCCCATGTATCTTCCTCAAATGGCTCGCACCCGGCAATTACCAGGTTCGGACGAAACCGGCTCATGCCTACCGGATCTGTAAGCCGGCTGTTTAAATCATCGAGCGAGGCCTGTGAGATGAGCAGATAAGGCATTCCATCGGCGAAACTCACCGGATCATTGTTTACCGCATATTCCGGATCGACTGCACGCCGGGTTGATGCGGGCATGTAAATCAGGTCACAATCATAATTCAGGTGTTCCGAAAACCACCGGCTGGCATCAGGATCGGCAAGCTGTCCTGTTACTACATCCTGCCAGATTTTTACGGGCAGCATCGTATTGGTTTTTGGTTCAAAGGGTATGAGTATCCTGTTTTCAGGATCCTGCGTGTGATGAACGCTTAAACCGGATGCAGTCACATCAACCTTGAGCAGCGCCATTTGAGGAAGCGTCCGCTGGGTAAGAAACGTGCCCTGTTTATCGGCTAGCATCCATCTGCGGTCGTACTGAAGACCTCTCGGCTCAGAATCCGATTCATCCAACCTTATTCCGCCGAGTGATTTAACGGGGTAGATATAGATATCCTGCAGGTGCATGCGGGGCTGGTGTTTATTCAGGTGGTTATCGGCGTTGCTTTCTCTGTTATTATGTTCTACTGAAACATCGTATATTAGTTTAATCGTTAAACTACGATCAAATTTGTTTGAAGTTCAGAGTAATTCAGAACCGCATAAAGGTAATGAATTACCTCGTTCGGATATATGCAGAAATCTTAAACCAATAACCAGTCGTCATGCCATTTTATGAATACCGTTGCCAGAACTGCGGAACTATTGTTGAGTTTCGATCCTCCATGGATAAAAAGGAAGAGATGGCTTCTGCCCTTGAGTGCGATGTTTGCGAATCCAGGCAGTTTATTCAGGTATTTAGTGGAATTGCACTAACTAAAAGTAAAAACGATAGCCCGGGTACCCCCCCGAGGCAAGGCGGTTGCTGCCAGGGTGGAATGTGTGGGATGTAAAGGTGCAGGGTAAAGCTGTTGGGCAGTGGCTCAGGCATCATACTGGCAGAATGTATAGCGAATACATCAGACATGAAGATGGCAATCCGGGTGATAAATGTTACCTGTTCCCACCCGTCGGAGAGGGAAAAAATCCCGTTAATGCCTCCCGGTAGGTTTTTCCGACGGGAATGTTCCGGCCCTTGATATGAAGCATGTTGCCCTCGAGGTAATCAACGGCTGATGGGGCCACAATCCAGGATTTGTGTACGCGCAGAAACATGCCGTTAGGCAGCTTGTTCTCCAGATTTCTCAGGGTATCGTGGGTCAGGATCTTTCTGGAACGGGTGTGAATGGTAACATAGTCCCCCGACGCTTCCAGGTAGAGGATGTCGGCAACATCCACCGGCCAGATCTTTTTGTCGGCTTTTACCATGATGGTCCGGCCGGTGCTACCGGTAGTTGTGGACCGGTTCTGTACTTTCATGACTGCCTTCAGGAAACGGTCGAACGGGATGGGTTTGAGCAGATAATCAATCACGTTGAGTTCGTACCCCTCCAGCGCATATTCAGGATAGGCGGTGGTCAGAACGACCGGCGGTGGCGCACTGATGGCTTTGAGCAGTTCAATTCCGCTAAGGCCCGGCATATTCACATCCAGAAAAAGGAGGTCAATTTCCTCAGAACCAAGCAGGGCCAACGCTTCCATCGCCGTTTTACAGCTGCCAGCACATTCGAGGCCGGGGATATCGTTCACATAGCTCTCCAGAATTTCACGTGCGAGCGGTTCGTCGTCAACGATCAGGCAGTTCATAATGGATCCTGTTTGATGGTGAGTTCGACGGAGTATATCTCATCCGATGTTGAAATGTCAAGCTGATGCCGGCCGGGATAGATCAGTTCCAGCTGCCTGCGCACATTCGCAATGCCGGTACCGTTTCCGTTGGTTTTTTCTTTTTTACCTGCTTCGGCACGGTCGTTTCCGTTTCCGATTTTTCCCCCATCCCCATCCCCACCCCCGATTCCGGTACTATGTGCTCTTTCAGGCGTGTCCTCACTCAACATTCCCGGTCCATCCCCATCCCCATTC
>JAIVHB010000211.1 GCA_020201275.1 Rhodothermaceae bacterium
CCATTAACACCTACCTCACCTTTAACGGAAACTGCGAGCAAGCATTCAACTTCTACAAATCGGTCTTCGGAGGCGAATTTGTGCATATCGGCCGGTTCGGCGAGATGCCGCCGCAGGACGGGATGCCCCCAGTCACGGAAAAAGACAAGAACCTGATTATGCACGTGAGCCTGCCTGTAAGCAAAGAAACCGTACTGATGGGCAGCGATACGCTTGAATCGTTCGGAGGACCGGTCACGATCGGCAACAACTTTTCCATCTCCATCAACCCGGGCAGCGTGAAAGAGGCCGACCGCTTTTTCGAAAAACTCACTGCCGGCGGAAAGGTGATCATGCCCATGGGAAATACATTCTGGGGCGCTTACTTTGGCATGTTTACCGACAAATTCGGCATTAACTGGATGATCAACGCGGAGGTGTAGGGGGTAAAAAACAGCTTAAGAGCTCATGAGATCAAGAGCTAAAAACCCACCTCCACCACCGTCCCCTTTTTATTCCTGAACGTAATCGTTCCTTTTATCTGCCTGACCAGCCCGTCCACCAGCTCGAGCCCGAGGCCTTTCTGGCCGCGTTTTTTGTACCCGATCCCGTCATCCTTTACCGTAAGTAGATGTGTTCCTTTTGATCCTTCCGCCAGTTCCACCGAAATCGTCCCTTCCCGCCCATCCGGAAAAGCGTGCCTTATCGCGTTCGTCACCAGCTCATTTACGATCAGGCCTAGCGGAATCGCCTGGCCGATGCCCAGCTTAATATCGCCCGACTCCACGCTGATCGTGACGGGAGCGCCGGCGTAGACATCCCGCAGATTGCCGGTGAGCTTCTGCAGGTAGTCGCCGAAGTCGACCGAGGACATATCGTCGGCCTCGTACAGGTTTTCGTGCACCAGGGCCATCGACAGTATCCGGCTGTGGCTGTCGTCGAACAGCGCCTTCACCGACGCGTCGCTCACCTTCATGGCCTGCAGCTGCATCAGGCTGGAGATGAGCTGCATGTTGTTCTTCACCCGGTGGTGGATCTCCTCAAGCATCACCTGCTTCTCGCGCAGCGATGAGGTGATTACCTCATCCGTCTTCTTTTTACCGGTAATGTCGGTGACCATGGCCAGGGCCCCGGTGAACCGGCCGGAATTGTCATGAATGGGATTGGCGTTGTAGTGCACCCACACGCCATGACCATCACGGTGTTTCAGCAGAATTTCATTGCTTTCCATTTCCCCTTTTTTGCGTTCCTCGAATCCATCCGACGCCTGACCGATATAATCCTCATGGGTGAAACCGGTGAAAGTATGGCCTTTCATATCCACTGCACTGTACCCGAGTATTTCCGACAACCTCCGGTTTACGTAGGTCGTTTTGCCCTCTTCATCGATCAGCCATATGCCCTCATGGGCTGTATCCACGATAGTGCGGTACATCTCTTCGCTCTTGCGCAGGTTCTGCTGGGAAATGGCCAGCTCGCTGATGTCGTGGGCCTGCGAAAAGAAGGATACACGGTTCCCGTCGCTGTCGAACAGCACCGAATTGTACCATTCACAGGTTACGGAATTTCCGTCCTTGCAGTAGTTGCGGTTCGCAACCACATTGCTCTTCACCTTTCCGGTTATCAGGTCGTTCATCTCCTTTTTTACCCGTTCGTTGTCGTCGTCGTGGATGAATTTCCAGATTTTAAGGTTTTTGCCGATTACCTCAGACGATTTCCAGCCAAATATCTCCTCGGCCCGTGTACTCCATGATATCATATTGAAATCGGCATCCCATTCAACAACCGCAAGCGGTGAATTGTTCAGGTGGCTGCTCAGGCGCCGGTGGGCATCGGCCAGTTCGTAGATCATGCTGCGCTGCTCGGTTCGGTCGCTCAGACCGCCGATCATCCTCACAGCCATGCCCGCCTCATCGCGGATGATGTGGCCCCGGTCGATCACGTAGGCCCAGGATCCGTCCTTTTTCCTGAATTTGTAGTCATCCTGCCAGTAGCTGGCCGACCCGTTGATCGCCAGGTGGATGGCTTCGGTTATTCTCTCTTTATCCTCCGGATGAATCCGGCTGTACCAGCTCTCCGGTCCGGGTTCAAGCTCGTCGGGACCGTACCCGAACACCCGTTCCATCCCCTCGCTCCACCAATGGCGGTTGGTGCGGAAATCCCAGTCCCAGATCGCTTCATTGGTCGCCTTGAGCATGGTACGGAGGCGGGTGGTCATCAGCTCAGGCATGTTCGCCGACGATACATTTCCACTTATATCACGAAAAAGCGACACGATGCCGGTTAGCAGCCCGCGTGCATTGTGGGTCTGCGCCAGCCGGGTGTAAACCTGTATGCGGGTACCGTCTTTGCGGCGGTGTACAAGCTCGCCCGTCCACATGCCGTGCTCCTGAAATGACTCCAGTGATTGTTGCCGGCTTTCAATGTCATATTCAGTTTGTAACAGCTCCTCGATATTCTGCCCCATGGCCTCATCAGCACTGAAACCATAGATTTTTTCGGCAGCCGGGTTCCATCTCCTAATGGTGAGATCGTTGTTCAAATGAACAACGGCATCGGTGATGTTGCTGATCTGCGAGATCGAATCGTGAGCATCAGAGGCCATATCAAGAAGGACCTGCTTCTGGATGCCGGTAAGGGCAGTAATCCGGTCAAGAGCACCTGAAATCTCCGGATCATCCGATTTGAGTGCCTGCATGAGCTCTTCAAGTACATACAGCGGGTTGGAATATGGATTAATTTTCGCCAATGATGATGTGATGTAGGATGATTTAGGATATAGAATGATGAATCAGGATGCAGTTACACGAATTGCAATGCCCAAAAACTATTACAATGCCGAAAATGGGATCATGTTGCAGAAAATTTTCTGCCAACCCGGAGGTCGAATAATCAGAGTGTAGTTAACAAATGTGAACTAAAAGCTCAATACCCAAAAAAACGTGATTCTGCCCGTCATGCTGATCACATGGCGCAGCCTGAAGTCGAAGCATGTGGGGTCAGCAGAAGCTGGGCTCTAATCAATCAATCAATGACACACTTTGATGCACTCACGTCCTATACAACCTCTTTCAGATGGAATAATCGCGGTTCGATAAGCATGTTTTTGATTTATCGATTCATAAGATTCAACGACGTAGCGATTCAGCGATTTATCATTTCTACAGGGTGCAGCTATGTCACCTCCCAAATGTGTTGCCCGCATTGGGCAAAATCAGTGGCTACCGGCAACATACTTCCAAATCACTTCGCCGTTCAAATGTTCTATTGTTCACTTGTTCCCTAATTCGAAGCATGCTAATTCTATTATTCTATTGTTCCCTGATTCACATCCCCGCCTGCTCACATCCCCCGATATAGAATACATATAATAATATTCACAGGTGACTGAACTTGTCACCCGGTAAACCTATCTTGCCGGAAACCCTTATACCCGATATAAGATAGAATGGCCCTGAAAATAATCACATCATCCAGTCAGACCAGCCTCGCGGGAAGGCTTGCGGATGTGGTACGCGAATCGGGGGATGTGCAGGGCATCACCATCCTGCTGCCGACCAGGGCTTCGGTTACGTGGATGCGCCGCTTTCTGCAGCGGGAGCTGAACGATTTCGCCCCCCGGCTCGATACGCTGGAGGGATGGATCGGCACCCTTGCCCTGCTCAGTATCGATCCGCAGCGCCGCCCCGCGATGGTGCTCAGTCCCGCCGAGCGGCTGCTGGCCCTCGAATTCTTCCTGCAGACAGAGGGCGACGGCAACCACGGATTTTCATCCCGGAATGCCCTGAAGGCGGGTGCGTCGATCGCGGGCGATCTGCAGCGCGCGGGACGCAACCTGGCCGATCTGCTCACAGAGGCCGACAGGGAGAAACGGACCCGCGATCCCCGTTTTGCGAACATCCTGGCCCGGTTTGGTGCCTGGCTCGACGAGAAAAAATGGTACAACCGCGAGGCCGTACCCGCACTGCTCGACCGACCCGATCCGGTGCTGCTACCCGAGGGCAAACTGATCCTGTTCGAGATTGACCACCTGTTCGAAACCCAGAAACGGGCACTGGATCCGGTTATAAGTGCCATGCTCGCAGACGGCAGCAGGGATGTGATCGCTTTCCAGACTATTGAAACGGCGGATTTTAAGGGTTCATCCTCCCAGGCCAACGCCGATTCCTATGTTAGTGACTATTTGAGCTGGCTAATAGCCCGTTCACCTGATGCGGAAATCCTGACAAGCGATCATGAAGACGATCCGCGTTCCCGTATTGCCGTCGCTGTGGTTGATGGAACGGTTATTGATCCGCTTGCGCGGCCAACTACCGGTGATTCCAATGTGAAGCCAGCCAACGATGATCCCAAAGCGAAGCCAACCACCAGTGATCCCAAAACGAAGACAGTCGCCGGCCCCGGTACTTCCGTCATCCTGTTCACCTGCCACGATGAGCGGGCGGAGATTGAACACGCCCTGCGCACTATCATCATGGAAATGGCATTCGCAGACGGAAACGGTGGAATGCAGACTCATAACGATGGCAGGTCATACCGTCCTGCTAACGGAGAGCCGCATCAGAACAACAATGGCATCCCGCCGAAATACAGCGACTATGTGATCATGACCGGCAACACGAACCGCTACCGTCCGCTGGTGAAGGCGCTCGCGAAGAAATACCGCATCCCGGTCGACATCCAGCCGGCCGATCCGATGATCAGTAATCCCGTGGTCCGCCGCTTCATCAGGCTTCTGGAGCTGGAAACCCTCGATTTCAGCATCGATGCCATCTATGAGATTTTTGCCGACAACCTGTTCACGCTGCCCGGACTGAAGATCCACAACGAGGAGAAGGCGCCCAATATCCGCTTCCGTTTGCTGGATGAGGCCACCCGCCGCATTGACGATGTGAAGAGTGAATTGCAGCGCAAGCGTGATGAAGCCGTACCCGACGATATCGACCCGGAAAAGATGGAGCGGGCCTGGGAGCGAAACCGGCGCGAGATGGACTACTATGAGGAGATTGTGGGACTGCTTCAGGATTTCCGGTCCAGGGAGTACCGGGAGAAGCAGATGCCATTGTCGGATCGCGTGGCCTGGGCCCTCAGGATGGTGGAAAGCCAGAGAAATCTCGGATCGGGGGATGCCTACGTGGCGCGCAACCGGTTTGCCGAGATGCTGAACGGCCTGCTCGACACCTACCGGCGCCTTGAACTGGATCCGGAGCTCGACCAGGAGCAGTTCATCCGTCTCGTCCGCATCTCGGCAGGCGAGGCCAGGGAGAAAGCGGTCGGCTATCCGAACGGTGTCCTTTTCTGCGACATCACCCACTTTCCGCTCACCGGCTGCAAAAAAGTGTTCATCACCGGTCTTCATGAGGGCGGACTGGTAACCTCCGAGAACATGGATTTTCTCCGGTTCCGCTACCAGAAGGAACTGGGCCGACTATTGCGCGGAAACAAGCCTGAGGCCTATCTGAAAGCCCGTTTCCACCTGTTGCGGCACATTCTGAGGGCCTCCCGCATCGTCCTCACCCGTCCGCTCTTCTCCGGCAATCAGAAGGTAATCGGATCGGTGATCTGGCAGGACCTGCTGCACAGCCTCGGCCTTGATGAGAAGGAGATCCGGGCTTCCGGGGCATATATGCTGAATCTATCCGGAATTGGTAGCAGGCAAGATGAAGGTCCCGGTGATGCCGGTGGTAAGGATACTGCCGGTGAGCAGAGCGGTAGCCAGACCGATAGCCAGGATGGTAGCCTGTTTGGAACCGCACCTGATACAGATCCTCAGACGTGGAAGACAGATAAAAAACGGGTATCCGGTGACGTTGCTAAGCCTGTAATATGGTGCCTGGATGAACATGAACGCGATATGTTGCGGTCAGAATCCATAATACATACAACAGAGTATTACTATGTATTATCCCAAAAAGACCACCCCGCACTACTCGCCGCGATCAGCAACGACCGTGAAGACCAAACCCGCATTGGCGCATGGGATGGTATGCTTTCTGGCTTTGAACACCCGGATCTGAAAACCCCGGCCGAAGCGAATGTACGCGCCTGGTGGAACCGCGAGCTGCAGCGCAACCGCAACCAACTGCCCCTGTCCATTTCCCGCCTCGACGAATACGCCGCATCTCCGCTCGATTATTTTTTCAACCGGATTCTCCGCCTGCAGCCCCTCGAACAGTACCAGGACGATGCCGAATCGAATGTGAAAGGCCTGATCGTGCACAGCATCCTGCAGCATTTCTATACCCCGAACTCGCCGCACAGCCGGATCGCTATGGTTCATCCCTCTCAGGACCTGCCCAAAGCCCGCCAAAGGCTGGATGAGATCATCGAAAGTATACTGGATGAATACGGCAATCAGCTTGGCTATGCCGATTCTCCATTCCCCGAGCTGCTCAAAACGAACATCCGGAAACTGTCGGGCTGGTTTCTGCGTGCGGAGCTGGAAATACGCGATAAACTAAACGAGGATACCTACCTGCCGGCATCCTTTGTACCGGAGGCGGACATTGGCATGGAGTATCGGTGGACCTTCAGCCGGAACTGGAACGGAACCGATGTGCTGATGAACGGCTTAATCGACCGCATCGATGTACATCCTGAACTGAAAAAAGCGGTGGTGTACGACTACAAAACCGGGACATACGTGAAGACCTACAAGAATATCACCGACGGCATGAGCTATCAGCTCCCCATGTACTTTTTGGCGCTCAAAGAGATAGGCTTTGAATCGCTCGGAGGGGCCTACTACAAGGTGCCCATCGGCAAGAAAGCTGTCGATGTGGAGGCCGACTACCATTTTGGATCGCTTGAGGTACTCGGTAACTACGCCGATAAT
>JAIVHB010000080.1 GCA_020201275.1 Rhodothermaceae bacterium
TTCGATGATTTTTTGCGGATCGAGCCAGGGTGCGCCAATCTGCAGGAATGAGGCATCCGTGCCGCGGCCGATACTCATATTTACGGATTCAAAAAGGCACAGACCGGGGTAGAGCACAATGGCATCATACGTCTGAAGGGCCGGTGAGGGCTGATGAAACGGATATCCTGTCTGATGAAGCATCTCCCTTTTCCAGTTTCCCGTCTTCACCACGGTAAGATCAGCACCGATACCCCATTCCCGGTTGAGCAGAAGCGCGAGCTCTCCGGTTGTGATGCCGTGCTTAACGGGAATGACGGCCCTACCGAGGAAATTCGACCGGTCGGCGGCATCCTGCATGGGACCTTCAAAAACGGTGCCTCCTGTGGGGTTGGGACGGTCGAGGATAAAAAACGGGATGCCATTTTCTGCGCATGCCTCCAGCATGTGGCTCATGGTCCAGTTGTAGGTATAGAACCTGGCACCGGCATCAGGAATATCATACAGTATCAGATCAAGGTCGGAGAGGTCGCCGGCCCGTGCACGGAGCCGATCGCCATAGAGACTGACCACAGGAAGGCCCGTAACCGGATCGGTGATGTCGGAGACTGCGGCACCGTCTTCGGCGCGTGCGGCTATACCGTGTTCGGGTGAAAAAAGCCTGACGATCCGGAATCCTGATTCGAGGAGAAGACTGCGTGATGTAATTCCGGTCTGAAGGGCGGGGCGGGCAACATCGTTGGTTAGAAGACCAATGCGACGGTTGCTGAGGTGCCCGTAGTTCTGTATAAAAAGGTCTATACCGAAAATAAAGTTTTTCAAATTCGTTAAATGTTTTTACAGCATGATTAACCGGATTGAAGCATATTACAAAAAACTATAAATGGTTGCCCGCCGCCTGTTGCATAAATAAAAAAGGCAGTATTATTGCTGCCGGTCTGTTGTCATTTAAAAGGTGCGGATATCAGAAAAGTGTTTTAACGGAAGAAGCACATGTTTATCTCTGTAACAGTTGCAGAAGGGCGTTCATCACTATTCCCGAACGGGACATTACGTATGCGACAATATTTACATATCAGTACAATCATTATTACTGTAGCGCTTTTGCTGGCATGCAGTAACGGCAAAACAGTTGAGCAGACCTATCTGGAATCTGTTGAGAATATTCGGGAAACGTGGGCACCCGACAGCCGTGTTGCCGTTTTCGATCTGGACCTTAAACGGGAATCGGGAACATGGGTGGTTTCCGGAGAAACCTCCAGCCACGAAGCATGGGAGGAACTGATGGTTCTGTCGAACCGATTGTTACCCGAGATGCATCGCTTTGATGTAAAACGATTGCCCCATGCGGAACTCGGCGATTCTGTATATGCAATGGCGAGGATCAGTGTGGCAAATCTCCGGCGCAATCCCGGGCATACCCATGAGCTGGTCGATCAGGTCATTCTTGGCACCCGCCTCAAGCTTATGAAACGTCAGGGAGGTTGGTACTATGCTCAGACCCCGTACGGCTATCTGGGCTGGATTACGGGGGCATCCCTTGCCATTCACGACCATAAGGGTATAAAGAAGTGGAAGCGATCGGATCTCAGGCAGATCGGCACCACGGTTTCGTTCATCCGCGAAAACCCTGACGAAACATCCCGGGTGGTGAATGATGCCACTATGGGTGGCACCGTAAAGTTGTTGAAAGAGGAGAGGCGCTATTCCAGCGTGGAACTGCCCGATGGCAGGCGCGGCTATATACCAACCGCTCATCTGACGGCGCATGTTGAACCCGGCATCTGGCATGCACCCGATGGCAGTAAAATCGTGGAGACTGCGATGAAACTGCACGGTATCCCCTATCTGTGGGGCGGTAATTCAACCAAGGGGTTCGACTGCTCCGGCTTCACACAGACCGTGTACCGGGCCCATGCCTATCAGCTGCCCAGGGATGCCAGCCAGCAGGTGAACACCGGCGAGGTGATTGAAGCAGATGAGAACTTTACCAATCTTGAACCCGGCGACCTGATCTTCTTCGGGCCTGAGAACAGGATAACCCACGTCGGTATCAGCCTGGGCGGACCGCAATTTATTCATGCCAGCGCCTATGTAGAGATCAACAGCCTGAGGGAGGGCGACCCGGATTTCGCTCCCGACAGGCGGCGGACCGTACGCTATGTGAAGCGCATCACAGATGTAAGGGAATAGAAGTCCGTTTTACCACCTCGCTGAAGGCCTCCCTGTTCAGGCTTACCTCACTGAAAATTTCCCGCAGCGATTCCGTACTCATTTTCTCATAATCCTTCTCACGCGGTGTTATACAGACCCCGCCAAAATCCACCGATGCAGGGCTGAGCAGGATGTTGCCCTCGTCCTCGCGGAAGTAGTGAGATGGCCGGTGTTTCTCGCGCAGGAAAAAGAGAACGGTCCACACCGGTTCGTCGTACCAGGCCAGGATGTTCATCATCGGTTCTTCGCCGGTCGACGATATTTCGTCGAAAGCCTGGTAATACGCTTCGAAAAAGAGCTGTAACTGGTCTTTTGAACCCGATCGGGCAACGAAATACCGTCGAAGCGTATCATCCACGGCATGCACCGACAATGCTTCATCGCAGGGTACGGGTTCGCCGTATGTGGTTACGAGATGTGACAGTTCCGACTCGATGGGAAGAAATCCCCGGTTTCCTGCCTGAAAATGGAGGTGGTCGGGCGCCGATGCCCCGCATTTGGGACCGTTGTAAAACAGGCTGAACCGCGATCCGAGGCTGCGGGTAATTTCCATCATGTCGCCGAATGCGCCTGTAATAGCCTGTGGGATGTGCTCGAGGTGTGGGATGGTGAGATGTTCCGGGAATATGGGGAACGGATTGGCAAGCACCAGGTAATTCAGATCGAGAAGAATACCCCGTTGCTCGGCGGGCAGATTTTCCCGGCACAAGAAGCATTTCCGCTCGCTTATCGATTTGGCATCCACTTTGGCCGAACTGGACACAATCCTGCCCGGGTTGAACTGTACCTTTACCGAAAAACCGTCGAAACTGAATCGTTTTACACGCACACTGTTCAGCCCGTCGTAGTTACCGGAGAGCAGCGGCCAGGTTTTTCCCTGCTGAAGCAGCAGGGCCGATGCAGCTGAACCCGGATCGGTTACCGGGCCGAATGGCTCAAGTTCACTGTTTTGGATGTGAATCTGATCAATGTCTCGCATTTTTCCGTATCCTCGCTAAGTATTCAAAGGTTCGGATCTTGTCTTTGTAATAGTTGTGAGCATTCTGCTGGGGGATGTTCAGGGATGCATCGGTATTGTCGTCCCAGCGGCGGCAGCAGTAGATGGGCTCATAGATACGCCCGATCTGATAATCCCGTGAGAAGGCCAGCCCCAGGGCATAATCCTCACCGTAGCTCACGTTCGGGATTTTTATTTCGCGAAGCAGCGGGGTAAAGAACGCCCTCGGCGCGCCCAGACCGTTAATGCGCAGGGCGTTATTTCTGCCATTGTCGGGGGTCCACTCCCGGTGGTCGATAATGCCGGGCGGGATCTGCTCCAGATCGAAATTGGTCATTTCATAGGAACCCACAACCATCGCACACTTTTCCTTCTGGAAGGTATCGATTACGGCCTGCAGAGTGAACTCGGTTTTGTATACGTCGTCGCTGTCGAGCTGAACGGAAAACCTGCCACATTGCGGGTGGTGTGCCCCCACGTTCCAGCAGCCCCCGATGCCAAGGTCGTCGCGGTCGGGGGTAACATGGATCAGACGGCTGTCTTTGGCGGCGATCTCTTTCAGGATTTCGGTAGTGCCGTCGTTCGAGAAATTGTCGACCACAATTACGTTGAATTCAAACGTCCCTTTTTGCTTCAGTGCAGAATCAACCGCATCGCGGATGGTCTTCACCCGGTTGCGTACAGGGATGATCACGCTGGCCTCCACGGGAAATCCGTCCTGCCCGAAGTCGGGGGTTGAAAATTTGGGCTCCAGATAGGCACCGGTGCGTTTCAGGAAACGGGTGAAGGCCTGCTCCATCTCGATCTGAACAGCCTTGTTTTTCGGATCCACATAGTCGAACAGTTTTTCGCCCGACTTGCGGGTATCGGTAACCACCGAGCTGTACAGGTACTCACCGATCCGGGTAATCCGGTACTCCTGCGATATGCTGAGGCGGGCATCGTACAGGCCTGCGTGTTCAAAATTGCTGCTGCCCGACCGGCGCAGCGACGCGTGAAGCTTGTGCGAATCGATGAGCAGCAGCGGGCCGAAGTTGAAATCGTCGCGCACACTTCCGGTCTGGGATGTGGCTGGTATTCGTGGCATCCGATATGGTACGGATGGTTTTACTGCTGGTGGGAAAGTCGATAAGCAGGTCATGGCATTTCGGGTGGGTGATGCCGGAGGCCTCCCTGGTGAGCAGATAAATCGTTTCAATCTCGGTGTTCGAGGCGAAATTTTCGATGGTTTTGTGTGTGTACTCGTTGCCGTTCCATGGTATATATGCAGTAATAGTTTTTTTTGACATGATCAGTATACATTTGAGTGCAGTGGCAGCCGTAGTTTGGAATCATAATTGCCTGACGCCGCCCCTGCAGTAGTTTTTAATTAAATTATTTTTGCCCGCCGTACGCAGCCGTTGTTTAAGCGGGCCGGATTCAATTCTTTCTGACCGAAACATACAAAAAAAGGGCTTCATCTTGAAGTAAAGCGGAGAGAAATCGTATCGGGCCAGCGGTGCTGTCAGCCCTGTGTAACCAGGGAGGTATGAAAAACCTGGCAGTTAAAACCCGTTTTCATTCGATTGCGGTTATAGAAAACATCCGAATTATCTATCTTAGTGAATTACATACCATCAAGCGAACATCCCAAATTATTGACGACTATATTGACGACTATTATGAACAGACTGCTGATTACCCTGATTATTTTTATGATGATATCCGGACCGGCCTGCACTCAGGCGCAAAGTTCAAGCAACAATGATCCGAAGCCCCGGGTACTTACCGGGCTTGATGTGATTGAACGCGATGGATTTTCCATCCTGGAAGGGAAGCGTGTGGGCGTAGTGACCAACGCGACCGGTGTCAATTCCGCCTTGCGGTCGATTGTGGACATTTTCAATGAAGCGGATAATTTTGAGCTGGTTGCGCTGTACGGACCCGAGCACGGGGTGCGCGGCGACTACCCCGCTGGTGAGTATGTTGAGTTTTACACCGATGTGCGTACCGGCCTGCCGGTTTACTCCCTCTACGGTTCAACCCGCAAACCGACTCCCGATATGCTGGAAGGGGTTGATGTGCTGGTTTTCGACATCCAGGATATCGGAACCCGTTCCTATACCTACATCAGTACAATGGGGCTGGTAATGGAAGCTGCCGCCGAGAACGGTGTTGAGGTGGTGGTACTCGACCGGCCCAATCCGCTGGGAGGCAACAAGATTGAGGGAAACCTTGCCGAGGATGGATATATCTCCTTTGTAAGCCAGTTCAAAATCCCCTATGTGCACGGACTTACTGTAGGTGAGCTGGCCGCGATGCTGCGGATCGACTCCGATGAGGTGGCGGCCCGGCTGAATGCGCTTGAGCTGCCGGGTGTGATTTTCAGACCGGTAACCTGGCGCCCGTTCTACGGCCGCGACCAGGGCAAAAACCTGCACGGCGTGCAGGTACACATCAGCGACTACGATGAGCTGAACCTGATGAGTTTGCAGTTCTGGTTCATGCAGATCAACAACGAACTCTATCCGGACAAAAATCCGCTGACGATGGCCACCGAAGCCCGTCTCCGTATGTTCGACCGCGTGGCGGGATCCGGCGAGGTGAGACGGCTATTCATGGAGCGTATGCGCTATGAGGATGTGGAAGCGTACCTGAACAAAGATATCGACAGTTTCCGGGAACTTTCCCGCCAATATTATCTCTACAACTGAATCATCCTGCACCACAATCAGATACTTGAACTAATATTCATCCTGCATCACAATCAGATACCTGAACTAATATTCATCCTTCATCTCAATCAGATACCTGAACTGATTTAATCAACATCACATTTATCTATCTGCGTTACATTGTGGCCGTTTTGAAGGACGTGGTCATAATGTGGTATTTGTAATATTGCTCTGCATCGTCCGGGCATCCCGACGATCTGCAGACTTAAATAACTATCATCTGCAAACCAACGAATTCTTGTTAAAATACATTCTTCCTGCCATCCTGCTTACAGTGGTTCCGGTAACGGTATGCCTTGGCTCTCAGCAGGCCGATCACTATGTAAAAATCACGCTCCCGGTTGCCGATACGGTCTTTACCGAGGGTGCCATGCACCGTGTTGCCGGCAATACCACGCCGGGGTCTGTCGTAACGTTGGGCGGAGATCCGGTAAGGGTGTACTCAAACGGGACGTTTACCGGAATGCTGGCTATTCCGTACGGTTACAGCAACCATGAGATTTTATCGGTTTCCCCGGGCAGGGATACGCTGTCTACCCACCTGTTTTTCTTCAGGTCCGATCCACCGGGCGATCTCCCGGATCATCCGGTTACGATCGACAGGCTCACCATAACGCCGGCCGCTGATCTTTGGCTGGAGCCTGGCGAGGTGGTGGAAGTAGGTTTCAGGGGCAGCCCGGGTCATGACGCGACATTCGACATCCCCGGTGTGGTGATGAACGCGCCGATGCGGGAGCTGAATCCGTCGGAAAGCGGCGGGCTGCGCGGAATCTACAGGGGCAGTTACATCATCAGGGAGACGGACCGGGCCGATGGACAGATGATTCGGGTGCGCCTGCGCAGAACATTTTACAGCTACGACCGGACCGAGGCTGCGGGACGGATAACAGTGGTGAGGCCGGAAGAGCCGGAATTTGTGGTCACCCGCGGCTTCCGCCCTTTTCTGAGTGCGGGCACGGGTACCGACCGTCTCGGCGGGGCTCGTCTCGGCTATATTGACGAGGGGATCCTGCTTCGGGTTACCGGCAAACAGGGCAACCTGTACCGCGTGCAGCTGGCCGACAATACCACCGCCTGGCTGGGTGAACAATTTGCTGAAGCAGCGGAAATCAACGGTCTGCCCCCTGCGCTACTCACCGGTTCGGCCAGTGTGAACCGTAACGGCCGCAAGGATGTGATCACCATAGCCCTGGGCCGGCGGCTGCCCTACCTGAGCCGGCAGGTGAACAAGCCCAATCTGATCGAACTCGACATCTTCGGGGTGGCATCCAACACCAACTGGATTACCCACCATCTGGCCGCGGAGGGTATAGAAAGCGTGGACTGGAAACAGATCGACCACGATCATGTCCGGTTCTATATCCGGCTTACCGGTAAGCACCATTGGGGATACAGCATCCGGTATACCGACACATCAAACCTTGAGATTCGCGTTAACCGGGCACCTGAAATCGCCGACCGGAGAAATCCGCTTCGGGGCGTCCGGATCCTGGTCGACGCGGGCCACGGTGGCAGTAACGATGGCGCTATGGGCTCACTGGGCGTTAAGGAGCAGGTGCCGGCACTCGACATCTCGCTCAAACTTGAAGAGGCCCTGAAGCGCAAAGGTGCCGCGGTGATCATGACCCGCACCGACAACAGTTTTGTGAGCATGGGTGAGCGCCAGCGGGTGGCCCTGGAGACCGATCCCCATATGCTGTTGAGTATACACCTGAATTCGGTTGGTTACGGAACCAACCCCGAACGGGTGAAAGGTACAAGCACCTACTACCGCCATGTGGGCAACAAGCCCCTGGCCGACCTGCTCTACAAAAAGATGATGGAAACCGGTCTGGGTCAGTTTGGCGTGGTTGGCGGCTTCAACTTTACCCTCAACCAGTTCACCGAATTCCCGAACGTGCTGCTCGAAACAGGTTTTATCTCACACCCCGAAGACGAGATGAAACTGCTCGATCCGGCGTTCCAGCAGCGCCTGGTGGATAAAATCGTGGAAGGGCTTGAGGCGTATTTGCGGGATTAGCGCCCGTTTTACCGGAGTCCCGGCTCTGATCTGTAAATCCAGTTGAGCAGGAACAGTACAGCGAGCAGAACCATTGTATCCGATATGGTCAGGTAAGCTCCGGTACATTTGCCGACCGTAGCGAGCGTAATTTGCGGAATGAACCGGGTCTTGGGGAGTAAATAATTACCGGGTTCCCGAACCCATGTGAGCATCCACCGCCTTGCGAACACTTCCATGCTCAAGCAACAGTTTTTTCCCGGTAGCATAATCGACGTCGGTAGATTCCATCACCATTTTGGTGCCGCGGTCGACCAGTTTTTCGTTTGAGAGCTGCATATCGACCATTTTGTTGTCTTTCACCCGACCCAGTTTGATCATCACACTGGTGCTGATCATGTTGAGGACCAGTTTTTGGGCTGTTCCGGCCTTCATACGTGTGCTGCCTGTCACGAACTCGGGGCCCACCGGCACCTCGATCGGGTAATCGGCTTCTGCCGAGACCGGTGCCCCCGGGTTACAGGAAATGCTGCCGGTCACAATACCGTTTTCACGGCAGCGCCTGAGTCCGCCTACCACATAGGGAGTAGTGCCCGACGCTGCAATGCCGATAACCACATCCGCCGGATTTACATCGTGTTCTTTCAGGTCGTTCCAGCCCATTTCAGGATCATCCTCGGCAAATTCAACCGCCTTCCGCATTGCTTTGTCGCCGCCGGCCATCAGGCCGATCACCAGTCCGTGGGGCACACCATACGTAGGCGGGCATTCGGATGCATCCACAATGCCCAACCGGCCGCTAGTCCCCGCGCCGATATAGAACAGCCGTCCGCCGCTGAGCATACGATCGACAATAATATCGACCAGGGGCTCAATCACAGGTATGGCCTTTTCAATGGAGTAAGGTACGGTTTTATCTTCCGCATTGATGTTGGTAAGTAACTCTTTCGTCGACATTTTGTCGAGATGGCAGTAGTTGGAGGCTTGTTCGGTAATTTTTTGCATGAAAGAATTGGCTTTTCAGCGATGGGTGTTCTTATAAATTATTAATAGGAGATATCAGCGTCATGCTGAGCGCAAGTTGAAGAGCGCAGCGATGAAGCTGAAGTCGAAGCACGTGGGGACTTTTTAAAAAGCCCCCGGACAGGTAAAACGCATCCGATTTCGATTACAGACCAGGTCTTTAGCTGAAGTCTATTGTCTAATATCGGTAAAGAATAATCAATTTGCCTCCCTCTTTGCCCAATACTCAAGACTAAAGCACCTCCCCCCGGTGGTATATAACCAGATTCACCATGGGGTTCCTGATAATAAGCCCGGGTTTGAGGCCCTTTTCAAGCAGGATACTGCGCAGCAGATCGGAGTGAAAAAAGGCTACGGAGCCGACAAACCCGACCTGGACCTGTTTTGCACCTTCATATTTGAGGACGTGGCGTTCGATGGCCTCGGTGAAACCCGCCCGCATGATAGACCTGATGTAGGGATGTGTGGCATGTTCGCCGGTAAAGCGGCCGAAACGGGCCACATAGCGGTTTGGATGCTCCTTTTTATAGACATTCTCAAGGATGGTGCTCCGGTTCATGTCGAACTGTTCATCCAACGCCTTTTTGAGGTCACCGGGCATTTCACGGTAAAAGTAGCCCTGAAGCAGCTTCCGTCCGAAATAGCCCGCACTGCCCTCATCCCCGAGGATGAAACCGAGCACGGGTACATTGTCGATGATCTTTTCACCATCGTAAAGGCAGGTGTTGGCCCCGGTTCCGAGAATACCGGCAATTCCGCGTTTGTGTCCGCATACTGCCCTTACCGCTCCAAGAACGTCGCTTTGAACCTCTACCATCCCGGCATCGAAAACTTTTTTCAATACATTGCCCAGCATAACCGATCGTTCATCGCCGGTGCACCCTGCGCCATAGAAGTGGATTTCAGGTACGTTATCGGTTCCGATCTCCGGAATCAGCTTTTCGCGGAGTATGACTTCGATGCTCTCCGGTGTGTGGTAATAGGGATTGAGGCCGTCGGTAAAGCAGGAAATTTTCTCCCCGGCAGCTGTTACCAGG
>JAIVHB010000081.1 GCA_020201275.1 Rhodothermaceae bacterium
AAAATCTATAACAGCGACAACCATCATTTTCATTCTTTCTTTGATGATGAATGGAATCCCGTTCCCTTGCCCTACTCCTATGGCCACGATATCGAAACCGTTTGGCTTATGGCCGACGCGGCCAGGTTACTGGGGGATGATGCCCTTACCGCAAGAATCGGTGAAATAACCCGCGATGTTGCCGCCAACGTGATCACCGAAGGCTATGATCCCGTGCAGTTTGGTATTTACAACTCGGGTTACGGCGGTACCGTGAAAGACAGCGACAAACACTGGTGGGCACAGGCTGAGGCCATTGTTGGATTCCTGGAAGCATACAGCATAACCGGTGATACCATCTTCATCAGCAAGGCATATCAGACATGGGAATTTATTCAACACCGACTCATCAATAAGGATGTTGGCGAGTGGTATTTCCGGGTTGATTCCGATGGCAATCCCTGCACAAGCGAAGATATCCTCGGTCCGTGGAAATGCCCGTATCATTCAGCACGGGCATGCCTGCTGGTGCCGGAGCGTGTTCAGCAAATTATGAATTCAGGCCGGGTTGCCGCAGAAGTCACCAAATAAAAACGTAAAAGAACGCTTATCATGATGAATACCCGGGCAACAGGATTAACGGTTATCTTACTAATGTGCCTGGTCACCGCATTCACTTACCATGCTAACAACGGTGAAAAATCCGTAATAACTATGAACACGCAGATTCTGCCCCTGCACCAAAACTGGTATTTCACTGAAAAGGGTGAAAATAACTGGAAACCGGCCTCCGTTCCCGGCAACATTCATATGGACCTGTTTGAGAATGGCATGATCGAAGACCCATTTTTCGGGGTAAATGAGCAGGAAATGCAGTGGATCGGCCGGAAAGACTGGACCTGGAAAACCCGTTTCAATATTGAAGAAAGCCAGATCAGTGCTCACAACGTGTTTCTGCGTTTTAACGGCCTCGATACCTATGCCACCGTATATCTGAACGGTGAGCAGATACTTTCGGCCAACAATATGTTCCGAACCTGGCAGGTTGATGTAAAACAGGCGCTGCGACCCGGCGAAAACGACCTTGAAGTGCACATCCGGAATGTATTTGATGAGAACCACCCGAAGTGGGAGTCTGCCCCGTTCCGCCTGATGGCCTTTCCGAACAATGACCAGGCCGACACCATGATCGCCATGTACTCCAGGAAAGCCCAGTTCCACTATGGCTGGGACTGGGGGCCACGGCTGGTTACCTCCGGTATCTGGCGCGCTGTTGAGCTGGTAAGCTGGAACGATTTCCGCATCGAAGATCTGCATGTGATACCCGGGCAGGTAACGGAAGACCGGGCAACACTCACAACCCGGCTGGAAATTGAATCTGCGGTAACCGGACAGGCCCGGGCCGTGATAACCCTCAATGGCCATGAAATGCTGAGTGAAGCTGTTGAACTGAGCCCCGGTCATCAAATACGTGAATTTGAATTCGAAATCGAAAACCCCCGGCTCTGGTGGACCAACGGCCTGGGCGAATCCTATCTCTACGACTATTCAATAACACTTACCGATCAGGAGGGCGGGGGGGATCAGCGCACCCTGAAAACCGGTATCCGCACTGTTGAGCTTGTCCGCAACGAGGATGAAGACGGACGCGAATTCCAGGTGATACTGAACGGTATTCCGGTATTTATGAAGGGGGCTAATTACATACCACAGGACAATTTTCAGAACAGGGTTACACGTGCGCATTACGAATACATCCTGGGGTCTGCTGCCGAAGCCAACATGAATATGCTGAGGGTCTGGGGCGGCGGAATCTATGAAGAGAACGATTTCTACGAGGTTGCCGATGAACTTGGCCTTCTGGTCTGGCAGGATTTTATGTTTGCCTGTGCCATGTATCCGGGTGATGAAGACTACCTGGAAAACGTGTTCTGCGAGGTTGTCGACAATGTTAAGCGGATCCGTAACCACCCGAGTGTTGCCCTGTATTGCGGGAACAATGAAAACGATATTGCCTGGTATCAGTGGGGGTGGAAACAGCGGTACAGCGACGAGGTCCAGGAAAAATTCGAGCAGGATATGCACAACCTGTTCTACGATACCATCCCCCGGGCGCTGGCCGAAGCCGACCCGACCCGGCAATACACCCCATCGAGTCCGGTTGCAGGTTTCGACGGCCGGCCCAATGAAACGGGCGACCTGCACTACTGGGGCGTATGGCATGGCCAGGAACCGTTTTCGACCTTCAATGATGTAAACGGCCGTTTTATGAGTGAATACGGCTTTCAGTCCTATCCGGAACTTTCGACCATTGTCCGGTTTACCGATCCTGAAGACCGGCACCTGCACTCGGAGGCAATGCTTTCGCACCAGCGGTGCATGGCCGACGACCGGCGCGACCGCGAATACGGAAACCGGCTCATTCAGACGTATATGGACCGGCACTACCGGCAGCCGAAAGATTTTGAATCCTACCTGTACGTTAGCCAGGTACTGCAGGCAGAAGGGGTGAAAGAAGCCATTATGGCCCATCGCCGGAGCATGCCGTTTACCATGGGTACACTTTACTGGCAGATCAACGATTGCTGGCCGGCAGCTTCGTGGTCAGGTATCGATTACTACGGCAACTGGAAAGCCCTTCACTATTATACGCGCGATCTGTACAGGAACATCCTGATAGCGCCAAGGCTTAGTGACGATATTGTGCAGCTCCATGTGGTATCCGATGAGCTGCATCCTTTGGAAGCAAGGATGAAAATCGCCACATGGAACATCAACAGCGGCCGCAGCCACAGAACGGAGTTTGATGTGGTAATTCCGCCCAATACGGCAACCCTTATCCGGGAGATACCGCTTCAGGAACTATCCCGCGGAATTGACCCGGGGGATCTGGCTCTTGAATTCAGTTTCACCGATCAAAGCATCCCGGCATCAAGGCAGATCCTTTTTGCATCGGAGCCAAAAGACCTGAATCTGAGGCTGCCCGATGTGAAGGTCCGTCTGTCGGAATCCGGCGGGAAAACAGCCATCACACTATCAACGGATGTACTGGCTAAGAACATACTGCTGAGTGCCGGTCATGAGGCTGCGCGTTTTTCCGACAATTATTTCGATCTTCTGCCGGGCGAATCCAGAACGGTTACTGTTGAAAGCGGTGTGGTAACCAGCGAAAACCTCATAATCAGATCGCTGGCCGATACCTGGCAATAACTCCAGCACAACCCAAAATGAAATTTACACCGGTGCCGATATTTCAGAATGATGAAGTCAACCCTGACAGGTATTTGCACCGTTCAGCATTAAAACGTACAGCATTAAAAGCAGGTGACGTATTCGTATCTATTGCCAGCTGATCCACCAATCATACATTGTACCCGATGAAACTTGTTCTGACCCTGATCATAACGGCACTTTCCGGGCTTATACTTTGCGCCGGCGCCCAGACGATGAACCGTGTTGAGGTCGACGGTCAGCCACTGTTCATGAATGGTGGCAATATTGCGTGGATCAATTTCGCCCGTGATATCGGCACAGGTGAACCGCGTCTTGACCTGTTCGAAGCGTTGTTCAAAGATGTTGCTGCCCACGGGGGCAATACCATGCGCATGTGGCTGCATACCACTGGTGCGCTTACACCTGCATGGGATGGCAGCACAGTTACCGGCCCCGGCGAATTTGCCATCGAAGACCTTTCGGCCATTCTTGACCTTGCCTACGATCACAACGTAAGCCTTATGCTCTGCCTCTGGTCATTCGACATGCTGCGGATCAGAAACGGCCCGGAAGTAACAGAGCGTGCTTTCAGCCTTCTCACCGTGCGCGATAAAACAAAAAGCTACATCGACAATGCGCTGGTTCCCATGGTTGAAGCACTTCGTGGCCACCCCGCCATCGCGGCCTGGGAAATCTTTAATGAGGCGGAGGGAATGAGCGTTGAGTTCGGCTGGGAATTCAACAAGCATGTGCCGATGCATTACATTCAGCAGTTCGTAAATCTGTCTGCAGGTGCTATCCGCCGTACGGATCCGGATGTGAAGATCACCAACGGGGCCTGGAGTTTCCGTGTTCTCAGCAACAAGGCGCCTGACCAGAAAGCCGAAGGCGAACCCGTTGGCCCGCGCAAATCTTCCGACTGGATGACAGTGGCCGAGATCGAGGCCCTGCGCCGGGTGATGGAACATACATACGGTACGTCGTTCACCCTCGATGAGGCAAAAGCCCGGTACGATGAAACAGCCAACCGGGGTGAACACAAAAACTACTACAATGATGAAGCCCTGATAGCCGCAGGCGGAGATCCTGACGGATACCTGGATTTTTACACGGTTCATTACTACTCCTGGGGCGGTACGGCCATATCGCCCTTTCATCACGATTTTTCATACTGGGAACTCGACAAACCCACGGTTGTCGCCGAATTTTATGTGGAACATACCTTCGACATTCCCGGCAACGACCTTTACCAGGTGCTGTACGACCGCGGTTATGCCGGTGCCCTTGGCTGGCAGTGGATTGACCATTACCGGAAACGCCTCCGGCATCCCCATAACTGGGAAAATTCCCTCAGGGGCATGCGCCGGATAAGTGAAAATCACCGGGAAGATGTGAAGCTGATTTTCAGTTCCGGAAAACCGGAGCAACATATTAATACACCGGTTAATACTCCGGCAGAGCGTTCCGGGATGGATCGCAAACAATGACGCGAGTGAGATTCTTTAAAAATTTAAATTCTGATATGATGATTGGTACTGGTTTCAGAACGCTGCTGCTTGCCCTGCTAACCGGCATTGTAGCCTGCAGCCCGGCTGAAGAGCCTCAATTTGTAAAGATAGATGGTACCC
>JAIVHB010000082.1 GCA_020201275.1 Rhodothermaceae bacterium
GTTGTGGTTAAATAAATAAAGCACAAAGGTAAGGCAATATCGTCAAGTCACACAAAAAAATCGTGGCCGGGTGAGGCCCGTTACTCAATCTGTTTCATGATCTCCTCTGCGATCGCATCGGCACGCAGGCTGGTTGCGGCTTCGGTATAGAGCCGGATGATCGGTTCGGTGTTCGACTTGCGCAGATGAGCCCAGCCGTCTTCGAATCGGATCTTGAGCCCGTCGGTAGTGTCGGTGTCGCCGTTGCCGTAGCGTTTCAGCAGATGCTTGAGCACTGAGTCGGCATCGAGGTCCTTGAGTTGCATCTTCCGCTTCACGATGGTGTAATCGGGCAGGGAGTCGCGGTATTCGGCGGATGTGACCCCGAGTTCGGCCAGATGTTGAAGGATCATCGCGATTCCAACGAGGCCGTCGCGCCCGGGATGCAGATCAGGATTGATAACACCCCCGTTGCCCTCACCGCCCAGAATGGCATCCACCTCCTGCATTTTCTTCACCACATTGATTTCCCCAACGGCCGAGCGGTGGCAGACCTGGCCATATTTCCGGGCAATATCATCATTGACCATCGATGAGGAGAGGTTGGTGACAATCGGGCCCGTTTTTTTGCCAAGCAGAAAATCAAATGCAGCAGCCTGGGTGTACTCCTCGCCGATGAAGCGTCCGTTGTTGTCGACCACGGCCAGGCGGTCGCAGTCGGGATCGGTCACAAAGCCGATGTCGCACTTTTTCTGCTTCACCAGGTTGCAGATATCGCCGAGGTGTTCGGGCAGCGGCTCGGGGTTGTGCGGAAACAGGCCATTGGGGGTGCAGTGGATTTTCTCGATCCGTTTGATGCCCAGCCTTTCGAGCAGGTAGGGGAAACTCTCCGAACCCGCGCCGTTCACCGCATCCACAGCTATCGAAAAATTGGCCGCGGCGATCTGATCGGCGTGGATGTAGGGCAGGGCCAGAATCCGGTCTACGTGTTCCTTAACGGCATCATCCGACACCGATACCGATCCGATCTGATCATATCCCACATAAATAATTTTTCCGGAGCCGGCGATTTCGATTACCTGTTCGCCCTGTTCAGCATCCAGGAATTCGCTCTTCTCATTGAGCAGTTTTAGGGCGTTCCACTCGGCCGGGTTGTGGCTGGCCGACAGGATGATGCCGCCCCGGGCACCATGGCGGAGCACCTCCATGGCCACCGTAGGCGTGGGAACAATGCCGGCCAGGATCACATCACATCCCGCTGACTGCAGCGTTGCGGCTACGATTTTCTCGCAGAGCTCGCCGGTTACGCGCGAGTCGCGGCCCACAACGACCTTGCCGCCCCCGATCCAGGTGCCGTACGCGGCGGTGAAACGTGCCAGGTTTTCAGGGTTGAGGTCTTGACCGAATATCCCGCGGATACCGGAAACGGAGATCATGAGTGCCATAAATATAGTTTTAAAGTGATGTATTTACCGATTGAGTCAGAAACCGGCGAACGGCTCCCCGCCGTCATGCTGAGCGCAGTTCCGGGCGAAGCACGGAACGAAGTCGAAGCATGTGGAGGCTTTCCAAAGCCTCCTGCAATCCCTCCAAAATAGCAATGATTTCCCAATGATGTTGCCTGCGACTACAGGCTTTTTCTTAGCGGCCGAAACGGGATTCACTTGATGTACCGATTCATAAGATGTACCGACGTACCGACGTACCGATGTTCCCAAACCTACCGGTTCATCGCAAACTGCAGTTGTTCCATCCATGAGCGGAGGTCAGGAGGTTCAGGGCACTTTCGAGCAGCGGCCGGGCCGAATTGAAGTCATTGCGGCTCAGATATATGCGGGCGGCAAAAATATAGGGGGAGTCGTTTGCAGGCTGATCGCGGATCAGACCGAAATATTCGGCAAGGGCCTCGTCATGCCGGCCCTCAAGACGGAGCCGTTCACCAAAGAACACTTTGGCCTCATCCCAGCGCAGCGGACTGTTTACCACCTGGAAGGCAAGGCTGTCGGCCAGTCCCTGCAGGCGATAACCCCTGGGGTAGCCCATCGGATCGGGCAGGGAAACAAACGGCCAGCTGTTGGTCAGTGTCTGTACCCGGTGCCAGGCTACGCGCTCATCGAATTCCGACATGTGCATGCGCTCAAAGTAGGTTTCATAAGGCTGCAGGCGCGAAAGATCGGCCCTGCGCCCGAGAAAATCCGCATCCCGCAGGGCTTCGAAGTAGGCGGTGCCCATCAGGAAGTAGCCCCGGCGGTTGGGGTGAAGGTGTTCGAGCATCAGGTCGAACCCGATAATGCCATCCTCACTGTTCTCCAGGAAGGTTTCATCAACCGGCACGTACACGTTTCCGGTGCTTTCGGTCAGTTCGCGGATAACATCGTTGAACGCGGTGGGAGCGCGGAAGCGTAGGGCATCAAGGTCTTTAGCGTAGGTGAACAACTCCAGGGCCTCATCCTGGTTTCCGGCCGCCAGCGCAGCCTGTGCGCGTGTGTACACCTCATCGGCGGGTGGATGATTGTCAAGGCTTACCGACTCGAACGGGTGATGGTCTTTCAGGTTGCTGGTGAGGCTGCCGATAAATACGGGCACATCCTTCGCGTTGAATTTGCGGGTGATAGCGCCCAGATTGCTCTCGAGCTGGCGTTTTCCACGCTCGTACAGCTTCGAGTCGAGGGGGATAGACCGCTCGGCCACAACCCGTTCCATGAGTGTGCGTATGCGGTCGTCATTATCGGCAGGTTTGGGTGAAAATAGAGCTGTAAGCCTGACAACCCCGTCGCGGATCAGCATGAACGTACGAAGACGCTGCAGGCGCAGGTAGAGGCGGACAAAGGCAGGATTCGAGCCAAGCCGTTCGGCCGATCCCACACCAAGTGCACCATAGTACTCGTTGTGGCCGCTGTAGATCATAATCGCGTCGGGATGGTGCGCGAGTAACTCATCCACCTGATCGAACAAAGTATACGTGTTGATGGCGGCTGTGGCCACATTCACCACCTCAACCACCTTGTCGGGCATCACATCCTGCAGCATATCCTTCATCACCCGGCTGAAGGTGCCATTGTAGCCGTAAGGATAGCCTGCTGCCGATGATCCGCCGATCACAAATATCCGGAATCCGTTATCGGGTTTATTCGCAAGGAAGGTATCGTTCGACGGGGTAGGATTGGTGGTTGTAGCGAAAAAATAGCGGCCTGTGAAGCCCGGGTTGGGCAAAACGTACTCGCCCCTGAAAATCTGGGGATAGATGAAAAGGTCGAGGTTGCCCCTGTAATTACCCCAGCGCAGGCCGAGTTCCAGGAACACAAAAAAGAGGACGGGGATGCTCAGCATGATCGAGAAAAAGAGGGCTTTACGCGCGCCGCCCGGCCCGGGCCCGGAGCCGGATGAACCTGAACGTGCGCCTGAACCCGAATCCGATCCAGAGCCCGAGCCCGAGCCATAGCGAGAATCGGTTCCGGCGGAGATACCGGTTGAGGACCTGCCGCGCGATCCAGCATCCGCGTTGGCCTTGCGACCGGAGATGGCAGCCTTATGAACCCCGGTTCCGGCCCCGGTTGAAGCCGCATCTGCCCCGGATTCCGACCGGGAGAGTTCATCCATGTACGAGCGCACATCGGCTGAGTCCAGATTCAGGTCGCGGGCGATCCGGGATGCGCTCTTTGACCGGTTTTTCTCTATGTAGCGTCGCGCTTTATTCGACAGTGGCATGGATTATCTTACTTTCCAGCGGTTTTCGGGGATTGATTTGGCGGCATTTTCGGCCCGCGTGAACACAAAGAGGAGATCGGAGAGGCGGTTCAGATAGACGATGGCATCGTGGTTAACCGGTGTTTGCGAACTGCAGTGGATGGCCGCCCTTTCGGCCCGGCGGCAGACGGTGCGCGCGATGTGCAGGGCCGATGCCGCAGGCGAGCCGCCCGGAAGTATGAAATTCGTAAGAGGGGGGAGTGCTTCATCGTAATGGTCGATGTAGCCCTCCAGACGGGTGATGTGCAACCGGTTGATGCGATCGATCTTCGACTCCTTGTTCAGCGGAGTGGCGAAATCTGCCCCCATCACAAACAGGTCGTTCTGGATCTGATGCAGGGCGTTGTCGATGGTCATTTCCGGCTCCAGGCTGCGCGCCAGCCCGATACATGAGTTGAGCTCATCCACCGTGCCGTACGTCTCGATGCGCAGATCAGTCTTAGAAACCCGCTGCCCGCCAAACAACGACGTTTCCCCCTCATCACCAGTCTTAGTGTAAATCTTCATGGTCAATATAATTTTAAAACGTCATGCCGAGCGCAACCCTGAGCATGGCCTGAGCGCAGCGGAGCGGAGTCGAAGGGCGCAACCCGGCGCGAAGCGATGCGTGAAGTCGAAGGGTGTAGTCGAAGCACGTGGGGGCTTTTTAAAAAGCCCCCAAATAGGGTGAAAAAACATACGATTTCGATTAAATTTCAAGTCTGATGTCTGATGTCTGATGTCTGATGTCTGATGTCTGATGTCTCACGTCTCACATCTCACGACTCACCACCATTCCGGTTTCTGTTTCAATGTACGATACCTCCAGATAGCTAAGCGCTTCAAGATCAGCACGGAAAAGGTCGGCCGATTCCACCGGGCACCATACTTCGGCCGACACCTGGTCGGTGAATTCTGTACCGGCTTCAATAATAGCATATTTATGCAAAAGGCTCCCGATTTTTCTCTTCAGGTTGTAGGGGTACAAGACACGAAATCCGGCCGCTTTTACTGCCGGTACCTTCGCGGCGGCTGCAATGCAGGCCGACGCCGTTTCCGAGTAAGCGTGGATGAGGCCCGGTTTGCCGAGTTTTGTTCCGCCGTAGTAACGCACAACCACCAGCAATACGTTCACCAGGGACGCCTCCCGGAGCGCATTCAGGATGGGGGCACCGGCCGTGCCCGATGGCTCGCCCGCATCGGCGCCGTATTCGTGGAGGTTTTCCTCCATCAGCCGCCAGGCATAGCAGTGGTGCGTGGCATCGGGATAGCGGCCATGCAATGCCTTCAGCTCACGGTCGATGTCGCCGCGGGTGGAAACGTGAAGCAGGAAGCCGGTGAATTTCGACCCGCGATCGCGGAAAGTCGACCCGGCTGATGTTGAAATAGTGTGGTACAAAAAAATGAAGGGATACTATACGGGATGACAGGGTAAAGAACGGTTACATCCGATGTACACGACCTGTTTGTAAGGTAGCTCATGAATGATGGACTGACTGTAAGTTACCAAATGATGGATTGCAGGTTACCCAAGCCCTTAAAGCACCTGGGTAACCGGTATATTAAGCAAGACCTACCGGAAAAATTACCTTATTTCACTAACACCATTTTTTTGACCTGCGCCTGGTTACCGGATTGGAGCCGATAGATATAGATGCCGCTGTTCAGGTTTTCGGCATTGAACGAAACATCCTGCCAGCCGGCAGCCAGTTCACGGTCGACAAGCGTTGCCACCTTCCGTCCAAGCAGATCAAATACCTCGAGCTTTACGTATCCCGCATCGGCAGGAACGCCGAACCGTATACTGGTCGATGGATTGAACGGATTCGGGTAATTCTGCCTGAGCTCAATTGATTCGGGTATTTCAGATGTTTCACGGTCCACAGATACCGGCATAAGAGTTGTAAAATTCCAGGTAGCGGACCAATCGCCGGGTCCGGCCTCATTTACCCCGCGAACCCGCCAAAAGTAGGTGGTCAGAAACTCGAGTGATGAAAGTGAAAACTGGAGTTCTTCAAGTTCGTCGCTGACGATGGCAATATCGCTGAAATCCTGATCGAGGCTGACCTCGACCGTGTACGCTGAAGCTCTGTTTGCACTTTGCCATTCAAGTGTCAGATCGGCATCCATATCCGTACTGCCATTCAGCGGTGATACAAGTTTGGGCGCTTCAGGGGCCTGCAGGGGTTCGTCTTCGGTGGTGAAATTGCGCACGGACGACCATTCGCCGCTGCCGGCCTCGTTTGCCGCACGCACACGCCAGTAGAAGGTGGATGCGTAGGCCAGCTCCGAAACCGAAGCGGTGGTATCGCTCAGGCCGTTGAGGTCGGTGAGGATGTCGGAGGCATCAAAAGCGTTGGTGGTGGCCAGCTGCAAGGCGTAGGTGTCGGCGCCGGCGGCAGAATCCCAAAGGAAGGTGACCGCCGGGGGCAGGTCGGTGCTTGCGTCTTCAGGCGAAACAAGCACAGGCGCGTCAGGGGCCTGCAGGGG
>JAIVHB010000212.1 GCA_020201275.1 Rhodothermaceae bacterium
TGAACTTCAGCGTATCATCAACCTTCCGGGAAATCATCCGGGCCAGCTCAATACCGGCAATAACACCGTCCTGCTTTGCAATTACAATTCCTGTTGCAGTTTCACTACCGGTATATATTGCCGAAGTAGTAATATCACCGCTGCCAATATCCTCACGAAGAGCGAGCTCTACCAGATTGATTATATTGGGATTATCAGTTCTGTACATGACGTCGCATGGCATCAAGCAAGGGTTTGGGCGCCCTTACCGGTTTACGGGTGTGTTCATTAACGAAACAGAGTGAAACCTTGCCATAAGCTTTCAGGCTGCCACCCGATCCGGTAACCTTGTAATGTGTATGAAGCCGTGTTTGAGGCCATTCATAAACGTGAACCAGAATACGGATTTCTTCATCGTAGGTAACAGGCTCAAAGTACCGCACCTGTACATCCAGAACGGGCATGATTATACCGGAATCTTCCAGTTTTTTGTAGTTAAATTCACCAAGTCTGATCATTTCCGTTCGGGCAACATCAAAATAATCGATGAATCGGGCATGATACAGATAACCCATTTTATCGGTTTCACCATATCTGCTTCTTATATAAACAGTATGTTGAAAAATGGGGTCATTTTCCGGAAACAAAACACCGGATGGAACAGGTTTGGCAGCTTTCACAGCTTTCCCTGACGAAATCGTGTTGGCGGTACCGGTGGTTACCGATGGACTTTCGTTTCCGGCTGATATATCATCCTTATTTTTCAATCCAGACACCCATTTGGGAATACTTGTCGATCCTGTGATCTACCAACTTATCCGGTTTCATCTTTTTAAGACGTTTGATACTCACCAGTAACTGTTTTTTCACTGCATCGGCGGCCGCTTCATGGTCCCTGTGTGCCCCGCCGAGAGGCTCTTTGATTATTCCATCAATAATCTTCAATTCCATCAGATCGTTGGCCGTCAGTTTTAATGCGGAAGCAGCCTCTTCCTTATAATCCCACGTTTTCCATAAAATTGAGCTGCAGGATTCCGGCGAGATAACAGAATACCAGGTATTTTCCATCATATAGACCTCATTACCCATTCCAATTCCGAGAGCACCTCCGCTGGCCCCCTCACCAATAATCACAGTGATAATCGGAACTCTCAATACGGCCATTTCCTTCAGATTGCATGCAATAGCTTCTGCCTGGCCCCTCTCCTCTGCCTCAAGGCCGGGAAACGCTCCGGGAGTGTCGAGCAATGTAATAACTGGTAAATTGAATTTTTCAGCAATCTTCATAAGCCGGCGGGCTTTCCTGTATCCTTCGGGATTGGGCATTCCAAAGTTGCGGTACTGACGCATTTTGGTATCGCGGCCTTTTTGCATGCCAATTATCATTACGGAATAACCATCAAGGGTAGCTGTTCCACCCACAATAGCCTTATCGTCGCCGTAATACCTGTCGCCATGCAGTTCCATGAAACGGTCGCACATTTTGAAGATATAATCGAGGGTGTACGGCCGATCGGGGTGGCGTGCAACCTGTACACGTTGCCAGCTCGTAAGGTTTTCGAAGATAGAAATTCTGAGTTCATCAACCCTTTTGTGCAAGCGCTTGATCTCGGGAACCAGAACGTCATTCTCAGCTACTGAGATAGTGTTCAATTCCGCAATTTTCTTTTCAAGCTCGGCGATTGGCTTTTCAAAATCAAGATAGTTCATATAGCTTCCTTTGCCCGGAAACATCGTTCCGGATAGTCTGTATCAGTTCAATAATTATAAAAATTATCCTGCATAAGATAATAAATCAGCCAATCTGTTCGCTACCAATCGTTGGTATTCCAGATTACCGGTTATACTGTACAGCGTCATATCGGTAAATGGCAATAATACATATCATATGGCCGGGTATTAAAACACGCAGGTGATATCGGATTACCACATCCGATTAAACGTAGTTGAATACCTGAGTCTCCACCTGCATCGCAAGATAAAAAAAACGCAGACAAATCGCGGTATTACGGATCAGAGCCTGTTGATCAGGCTGCGTAATTTCAATACCCAAACCATCCAGATAGCCTCAAAAATAATGGATTTAGACATTTTTGATACACCCTCAGTACGTTCTCTGAAAATAATGGATACTTCTTTAAGCCTGAAACCTGCCTTCAGAGCACGGTAATGCATTTCAATCTGAAAAGAGTAGCCGTTTGATTTAATCCTGTCCAGATTTATAGTCTCAAGAACCTCCCTTTTAAAAGCCTTGAAACCGGCTGTGGTGTCTTTTATGGGTAAACCGGTTACAATTCTCGCATACAGATTCGCAGAGTATGACAAAATAAGGCGCGACAATGGCCAGTTAACTATACTGATGCCATTATGATACCTGGAACCAACCGCAACATCTGATTCATCACGCTGCAATACTTCAATGAGGCGCGGTACATCGTCCGGATCATGTGAAAAATCGGCATCCATTTCAATTATGAAGCGGTAACTGTGTTTTAGAGCGTATTTAAAACCAGCCACATAAGCCGTACCAAGACCCAGTTTCCCCTCTCTTTTGAGCAGATGAATACGGCCTGGCATCTCTTTCTGATGCCTGATCACTATTAATGCTGTTCCATCCGGGGACCCATCATCCACAACCAGTACATCAACAGGCAATTTGAGCGCCATAAGTCGGGTTAGAATACGCCCGATATTGTGCGCTTCGTTATATGTCGGGATTATGACCAGTGAATCACTTGGCATCAGTTACTGTATATTTTAAAATCAGATTATTTGGGATGCGGCCACTATACGTTACGGGGGTGTATGCGATAAGGATACTTCCAATATAATTGGCTGAATGATCAAAGATAACAATTCCCGAAAATTCACTGTCCCTTTCCGGATACCATCGTGAATATCGTGTTTATCAGAATTTTAAGGTCCATACGCAAAGACATATTTTCAACATAAAAAAGGTCATATTTGGTCTTTTCTACCACATCATCAAAACTTTCATCATATTTCCATTTCACCTGTGCCCACCCGGTGATACCCGGACGAACCCTCAGCCTTCGGTGATAAAGCGGTATCTGCTTTAGAAATTGTTCGACAAAAAACGGGCGTTCAGGGCGCGGACCAACAAGGCTCATATCCCCATTGAGAACATTTAAAAGCTGGGGTATCTCATCAATTCTAAGTTTGCGCAGCCAAAAACCGAGTGGTGTAATGCGCGGATCATCGCCACTTGCCCAAACCGGACCTGTTCCGGTTTCAGCATTGAGGTGCATCGTCCGGAATTTGTACATGGTAAACTGACGATTGAATTTTCCAACCCTCTTCTGGCGGTAGATGGCTGGACCAGGTGAAGTAAGCCACACAAGTAAAACGACCACAAGTGTAACAGGTAACGTCACAATTCGGGCATCACTTCGATAAGAGGAAGTCCGAAAATCTGGTTTGTCTGATTCAGACCGCTGATCATCTGATAAAAATCGGGGAGTATTTTCACAGATACATCCGGAATATCAATGATATCGAGCACATCGATAAGCTTGTCTCTGTTTTCAGGTTCCATTGCAATGATTACATCCTGAACACCTTCTTTGGTGATAATCTCCTTTATTTGACTGATATCAGCCAGAATGTCCTGGTCGGGTATGGCCTGTTCAAGAACCCTGCTAACCCCATTGTGCGAAATAAAACCAACCACATTCAGCCCGGAGGTTTTATGTCTCAGGATATTTTGATGCACCTGCAAAGCTGTAGGACCAATACCCACAATTAGTGCTTTATGCAGGCCTTTACCCTGTTTCACCTTGAAACGCTGTACAGATCTCACTATAAACCGGTTCAGAGATACAAATGAAAAAACAATGAGCCAGTAAACCAGCGTATAGGTTTTTGCATAACCAATATTGTCTGTATTCCAGTTCGAACTTTCAATAAAGAGCAGGAAAAACAGGATGAGCGTACCAATGATAGTGATCTTACCTACCCTTACTATCTCATCGAAGCGTGATATGAGGTACAGTTTTTTATATAATCCGAAGATTCCGAAGACCAGCAGCCAGAAAAGGGCCAGTACAACAGACGGCAGGAACAGAATCCGTGGTCTCACCGTATCCATAATCTCGAGCCAGCCCCACTCAAACCGGATATAATAGAATGCGTACCAGGCAACCACGAGCACAACCAGGTCGCCCAGCATGGTTATAAGAATGTCTCCGGTACGCTCAAACCGGAGTATTTTTTGGTTATTGGAAAATGTTCTTTTCATATTCTCAATCAAATCAGCGCATATAATACGAATTTGACAGCTATCATATAGCGGCTCTTTCCTGCGGTCTGATATCTGATATAAGTTACAGTTATTGTCGCAGTATTAGGTGAGTGTGATTCGGAAAGCTTATCTTTGCTGCCCAATTCATTGAGCCATGTTTAAACTACTAAGTAAAGACACGCATACGAAAGCCCGTACCGGGCATATCACAACAGACAATGGTGTAATCCAGACACCCATCTTCATGCCTGTTGGTACCCTCGCCACCGTTAAGGCCGTAAAGCAGTCCGATCTCAGAGATGAGATCAAAGCGCAGATCATTCTTGGAAACACATATCATCTATATCTGCGTCCCGGGTGTGACATCATCAAAAAAGCGGGCGGACTTCACCGCTTCATGAACTGGGACGGGCCCATTCTAACCGATTCGGGTGGCTATCAGGTTTTTTCGCTTTCAGCCAACCGGATTCTTGAAGAACAGGGCGCCACTTTTAAAAGTCATCTCGACGGATCATCCCACAAATTCACACCTGAAAATGTTGTGGATATTCAGCGGATTCTGGGTTCCGATATCATGATGCTGCTCGATGAATGTCCGCCATGGCCATGCAGCTATGAGTATGCCAAAAACTCTATGGAACTCACACATCGCTGGGCTGTGCGAGGACTTAAAGCGTTCCGTGAGACCGGTCCGTTGTACGGTCATAAACAGATGCAGTACGGTATATGCCAGGGCGGTACAAACACCGACCTGCGGGCTGAATCGGCCATGTTTATTGACGGACTCGACTTCGATGGTAACGCCATCGGTGGCCTCAGTGTTGGCGAACCCCCTGAATTGATGTACGAAATGACCGATCTGGTAACAGGATATCTCACAGATAGCAAACCACGATACCTGATGGGAGTCGGGACTCCCGGAAACCTGTTACGCTGCATTGCCCTTGGTATTGATATGTTTGATTGTGTGATGCCTACCAGAAATGCAAGAAACGGCATGCTGTTTACCCGCAACGGAATAATTAATTTTCGCAATGCAAAGTGGAAAGATCATTTTGAACCGGCCGATGCGGGTTTCGACAGCGAACTTTGCAAGCACTATTCCATGGCATACATGCACCATCTTTTCAGATGCGGTGAAATTCTTGGTATGGAACTGGCATCACTCCATAACCTCCGTTTTTATCTGTGGCTGATGGAAGAAACAAGAGAGCAGATCAGTGCCGGCACATTTCATACCTGGCATCGGGACATGGTAACACGCCTTGAGAGCCGATTGTAAATGCATCAATCTCCATTATTGATGGCGGCATTCATATAGATAAAGCAGCATGTACCAGAAAGCAGCGTTTTGAATATGATTTCAAAATCCATCCAGATAGAATAATTCTGCAAATAATAGAGTTCAAATCGGTTTTTTTCTTCCTGTCTGAAAAGACGTTTCTCATTGATCTGCAAGAGGCCGGTAAGACCGTATTTATAGCTAATATTGACCGATACCGCCTGATCAGTAAGCGGAGCCCCCACCAGACTGAGACGGCCCTGAAGTGTGGCTGCAAGCAAGTGGAAAACATTCAAAAAGCGATGCCTGCTATGCGGATTCCACAGATTAAGTCCGGGTTTAAGAAGCGGATCGGAACCAAGCGGTATATGCAGCTTCCTGTTACGCCCCGATGCGATCAGCCTGAAAAACGGGTAAACAGGCATCATCAGAACAAGCATTAACCCGGATAGTGCCATGTCTACTCCCCTCTTTACAAAACGGTTCCATCCGGCGTTGTATGGCAACTCAACATCCATTACCGGTATATCATCAAAGTATTCTACATGAGACTTGCCGACAATGTAGTCAAGCGATTCAGGAACAACTTTATACACGACATTACGATCCTCGATTTGTGACATCATCTTAAGAATGTCGAGATGTGATATACTGTCGAGCGTAAAAAGGACCTGATCTGCCCTGTAGCTTTTTACCAGTTCAGGAAGCTGATGAATGCTCCCGATTACAGGTACGTGTTCCAGCTCATTCATATCCTGTGTATCTGCCTGGGAAACAAGACCGATTATATCATAATTCCAGCTGGCCTCTGCCCTGATTTTTTGGATTAGACTCCGGGTTACATCCCCGACACCGGCCACAAGCAGCCGTGGTCTGATAATCTGACTGCCGGCTCTGTGAATGTTTGAAGGGCGTGTTTTTTCAAAAAAGCGGACAGCGGCAATCAGTACCGGGCCAATAATTGCCCCAGCCAGCAGTATAAGTCTGGAAAAGGCAAAATCCCGCAGAAAAAAGGTTATTAAAACGACACCGGTGAATGCAATGAATGTAGACTTAATTGCTGCAGAAGCCGAAAACCGGTTTTTTCCGTATTGCTCATAATATTTACCTGCCATCAGAAAGAAAACAGACAAGAGCAGGTTCACAATCAGGAACCTGGGACTGTAGGCCTCTGCAAATCCGGCTACAGGTATAGAATATCTTAGCAGAAACAGTATTACTATGAGCGTGTTCAAGATAAGCAGATCAACAGCCGGACGGCTGGCTTTTTTTATCAATGTAACGATGTAGGACAGAAAAGTTTTTAGTACAATTCCGGAATAGATGAGCATCCTGAAAAACAGCGTATATCCATAACTGTAATGCTTGTCGAAGAACTGGTAGAGAGCCTTATTAAAGGTTATGACATAGCGCCAGTTGTCCTTTTTGGTACTTTCACCCTTGTAGTGAATAATGCTCGTGGATGGTACATAGTCAATATTATACCCCTCCCTGGCAACCCGGTAGCACAGGTCTATATCCTCACCGTACATAAAAAACCGCTCGTCGAAACCGTTGAGTTTCCGCAGAACAGCTGTTCGAAAAAACATAAATGAACCAGAAAGCACAGGAACTCTGGCCGGTTCATCAGGGTCCATCCAACCAAGATAGTATTCAGAAAACCGCCTGTTGTCCGGAAAAAGAGTGGTCAGACCAAGTACTTTCCACAGTGCATTGGCAGGAGTTGGTACTGAGCGTCGTGACTCGGGTGCAAAAGTGCCATCAGGGTTGAGAATCTTGCATCCGCAAGCACCAGTATCCGGATTTTGCTCCATATGATCAAAGAGTGCAATGAGTGTGTTTTCACTGATCAGAACATCAGGATTTACAAGCAGTGTATACTTGCCCTGTGAGATATTAATAGCCTGGTTATTTGCCGTACCAAATCCGGCATTGATACTATTGGCAATAAATTCAACACCGGGAAATCGGGGTTTGAGATAGGCAAGGGAACCGTCGTGTGAATCATTATCGACGACTATAATTTGCAGAGACAAATCATGTTTTGCCCTGTCAACCGAATACAACAGATTTGCCAGATACTCCTTTACATTATAATTGACAATGATAAGAGTTATGTCAACCGATTGGCTATGGTTTTTGTTCATCCGGTATAATCTGACAGAAGTTTAAGTGTACAGTCAGCAAATGTATGGGGAATATATCAATCTGAAAAATCCGTTCACCATGATATTTTAACGATAAAGCCGGAAGCTCCTGCAGTATGAACGGCTTTTGTATAATCCCGTCTCTGAAAGGTTCTGCCGAGGAAGCATCAGGGATTTTTGGGAACATCAGGATATTGAGATGAAATCTGTCCGGCTAAACGCAAAAAAAAGGGCTGGTAACCAACTAAATGGAAACCAGCCCGGTGTAGAAAAAAGATGAGGCAGCGACCTACTCTCCCGCGTGTGCAGTACCATCGGCGCTGAGAAGCTTAACG
>JAIVHB010000014.1 GCA_020201275.1 Rhodothermaceae bacterium
GAATACAACCTTTGCCGAACCAAATCTGAGGGATGATCTGCGGTCGATGGGCGGTACAAGAAGAGACTAACCGGAGCATGGAGCTTGTTATCCTGTCATTTCATGCAACAAATCAGGTATCGCGGGGTAACCTACCGGGGTAAAAAACTGAATTCTGATGAACTCACACAACAAGATTTCGATTATTAACAAGGCATACCGCGCCCTGATCATCCTTTTGATGCTGCTTTTTCTCATTCCGGTTACCCGGGTTTATTTGCATGCCCAGTCCGGAGATGAAAAAGGTCTTCAGGTGAAGGTAGAACAGCCGGAACGTGGCAAATACGTTTTCTATGCCACGAGCCGGAACGCATCCCCCTATCAGGTCGAACTCAGGTTTTTAGACGATAATTCCGAGGCCGAAATCCGTCCGGCAATCTACCGCATCGTTCCGGCGAATGCGTCTGAATTTGAACTGGAAACGTTCAGAAGAAATGAAGGTGATCCTCAGTTCCGCTACCGTTACCGCTATTTTTTCGGCGATCCGGCGAATACCCGTCATCGCGACAACCATGTTTACCTGCTTCCCTACCGGCACGGCGAAACGTACCCGGTACTGCAGGGCTATAACGGGCGGTTTTCACATCAGAACGAATATTCCATCGATTTCAGGATGCCTGAGGGCACCCCGGTCCACGCGGCGCGGGAGGGAATCGTCATTTTTGTAAAAAATGATTCAAACCGGGGCGGAGCTGATCCGCAGTACCGGACCGACGGAAATTATATCTCCATCCTGCACGATGACGGCACATTTGCCGAATACGTTCACCTCCGCTTCAGGGGCAGCCGGGTGAAGACGGGCGACCGCGTAATGGCCGGCGACCATATCGCCTACAGCGGGAATACGGGTTTCTCTACCACTCCCCACCTGCATTTCACCGTAAAAGTGCCGGCCTATATGCGCTATGACACTACTCCGACCCAGTTCCGTATGGAGAATAACACAACCGGGCGGTTAAAGGAGGGAATCAGCTACCGATCGGTACACTATTGAACTGCAGCAACAGACGCCCACCCCGGCTTCTATAACGGAAAAACCCCGAACCACTGATCTGCCCGCCGGGCTGATCTATACAATCGGTTGATCTACCGAATCTGCTGGCATAATTCCACCAGTACGCCGGTACTGTCTTTGGGGTGAACAAAAGCGATAAGCTTGTTGTCGGCGCCCTGTTTGGGCTGTTCGTTCAGAAGGGTGTAACCCGCTTCCTTAAGACGCCGGAGTTCGGCGTGGATGTCGTCAACTTCAAACGCCACATGATGCAGCCCCTGACCCCGTTTTTCGATGTATTTACTGATCACCGACCCGGGGGATGTGGCACCTAGCAGCTCAACCTTCGACTCGCCCGTTTGAAAAAAGGCGGTTTCAACCTGCTCCGATTCAACGGTTTCGCGTTTAAAACAGGAAGTCTGCAGCAGGGTTTCCCACGATGTGATCGCGGCTTCGAGGTCGGATACGGCTATGCCGATGTGATCGATATGCATGATGGATTTAAAATTTATGGCTTGGTGAAGATCCGATTCAATGTTCAGCTGGATAAATTATATCTTAAAGTATAGTACTGTTGCGTACGGTTGCGTGCTGTGCCGTATTGTATATAGCATGACATACTTCGCCTTGGAATGTAATCAATATCTGAAAACAGGATAAGGATTTTTCCGGAAAACGGGGTTTGCCCTATTCCTGGTTCCCGTCCCTTTTAAAGAGCCGCGACACATTTTTGATACCCTGACGGATCCGCTCGGAGTTTTCGACCAGGCTCATGCGCACGTATCCCTCACCGGCCTTGCCGAAAGCCGATCCGGGCGATACGAGTACCTCCGCTTCCTGCAGTAAAAGTTCCGAGAAGTCCATGGAGTTTAGATGGCGGAAGGGTTCGGGGATTCGCGCCCACATGAACATGGCGCCCCGGTTTTTCTCAACCGGCCACCCGGCGCGGTTGAGGCCTTCCACAAGTATGTCGCGCCGGTTCTGGTACTTCATAGCCACAGATTCGACCTCACTGGCCGGAAGTTTAAGCGCTTCGATGGCGGCAACCTGTATGGGTGTGAAAAGGCCGTAATCATAATACCCCTTGATCTGACCCAGCAAGGCCACAGCCCGGGCATTTCCTACGCAGAAGCCGATTCGCCATCCGGCCATATTGTACGATTTGCTCATGGTCATGAATTCAACCGCAATACCGGCTGCGCCTTCCACCTGAAGAATACTGGGGGCTTTGTAACCGTCGAATGTGATATCCTTGTACGCAAAGTCGGACACGATAAACAGTTTCTCTTCCCGGCAGAAATCTACCACCTTTTCGTAGAAAGGGAGGTCAACACAGAGCGTGGTCGGGTTGTGGGGGAAGTTGAGATAGACCATTTTGGGCCGGATAACAGCATTATTGATGGCCGTTTTCAGGCCTGATATAAAGGTGTCGGCATCATTGGAAATCGGAAACGTGATGACCTGGGCCCCGGCAATGACCGCGCTCCAGATGTGGACCGGGAATGATGGTTCAGGAACGAGGCAGGCGTCGCCCGGGCCAAGCAGGGCGAGCGACAGGTGCGAAAGGCCCTCTTTTGAGCCGATGGTAGCGATCACCTGGGTGTCGGGATCGAGGTCGACACCGTAGTAATCCATGTAATGAACGGCCACGGCTTTTCTGAGATGGGGGATGCCCTTTGCCACGGAATAGCGGTGAGATTTGTGGTCTTCGAGAACCAGCTTCATTTTGCGCACGATGGGATCGATGGTCGGCGAGTCGGGGTTCCCCATGCCAAAATCGATTACATCGCGGCCTTCCTGCCGCATTTTCAGCTTGATGGCATTCAGCCGGCCGAAAACGTAATCGGGCAGTACGCGCATGCGGGCAGCCGGCTCCAGATTAAATGGATTGCTGGTCATAGATTATGGTCTGGTACCTTATTTATCAAACTTCCTGAAGAGTACGATGCCATTGTGCCCGCCGAACCCGAATGTGTTGCTCATGGCCACATTAACAGTATGGTCCACGGCCGAACCGGTAACGATCTGCATGTCGGGGGGGATCTGGTCATCCAGGTTTTGCGTATTGATGGTGGCAGGTATCACCCCGTCGTGAATGGCCATGATACAGGCGATGGCTTCTGCTGCCCCCGCTGCACCCATTAGGTGGCCGGTCATCGATTTTGTGGAGCTCACAAACACTTTCTGCAGCCCGGACCCATACAGTTTATGCATGGCCTTGACTTCACTGATGTCGCCAACGGGTGTGGATGTGGCGTGCGCGTTCATATAATCGACATCAGAAGCGTTCAGGCTGGCATCTTCAAGGGCCAGCTGCATCCCCCGCAGAGCTCCAAGCCCCTCGGGGTGTGTTGCGGTCATGTGATAGGCATCGGCAGTGGAGGCCGCACCCACGACTTCGGCGTAGATTTTGGCCCCGCGTTTAACGGCATGTCCGAGTTCCTCGAGCACCAGTGCTCCAGCTCCCTCTCCCATTACAAATCCGTCGCGGTCTCTGTCGAATGGCCGCGACGCAGCGGCGGGATCATCGTTCCGGGTCGACATCGCTTTAATAGCGCTGAACCCGCCGAACGAGGCCTCGGTAATGGGGGCTTCTGATCCGCCCGAAATAATCACTTTCGCCTTGCCCCAGCGGATGTAGTTGAAGGCATCCATCAATGCGGTGTTGGATGTGGAGCAGGCCGAAACGGTGGTATAATTGATGCCCATCAGTTTGTGGCGCATCGATATCATACCCGACGCCATGTTGGTGATGAGTTTGGGGATGAAAAACGGGCTGAAACGGGGATTGCGTCCCCCTTCGGCATACTCAATAACCTGTTCCTCAAACGTGAGCATCCCGCCCTGTCCGCTGCCCCAGATTACGCCGGTATCGAACGGATCCATGGTACTGAAGTCGATACCCGAGTCGTGTATGGCTTCATCGGATGCGATAAGGGCGTACTGGGTGAAGGGATCGGTACGCTTGATGTCGCCCCGGTCGAGATGTGCAGTTACATCAAAATCTTTCAGTTCACAGGCAAAATGGGTGCGGAAGGCACCCGGATCGAATTTGGTGATGCGGGCGGCTCCGCTCTTCCCCTCTTTCATGCTGGTCCAGAAAGAATCAAGGTCGTTGCCGATGGGGGTGAGGGCACCAAGGCCCGTAATAACTACTCGTTTCATGTTTAATAAAAGCCGTTAAATGACAGGGTGACAATATTATGACAGCAAGGCCGGGTTTCCGGTATAGTACATTAGAGCACGTATGAATAAAACACAGGACCGGGATGCCGGGTGATGTGCCCGTAATCCTGGCTGCAGAACATAAGGTTTATATCTAAACCTTATTCCCCCTGTTTCAGGCTGATCGATTTTAGCAGCTCTTCAGCTTCAGTTATGAGGTCTTCGGCACGTTTCTGGGCATCCATCACAACTTTTTCGCCCTTCGACTTGGCATCCGATACGATGAGTTTCTCATCGGTCAGTTCATCGAGCAGTTCGGTGAGCTCATCCATGTATTTCTGCAATCTGTAGCTGATTTTATCTCTCGTATTGCGCCCTTTATCGGGTGCGAGAAGAAGGGCCGTAACGGCTCCCGTAAAGGCGCCGGTAAAGACGCCAATGGTAAATCCTTTGGAAAAATTATTCATAGTTCTGGCCTTATTTTTCTGTTTCTTTACTCTAAATATAATGTACTATGATTAAATACCACATTTATCATCGGGATTAATCCGCTTTTTTCAAATTTTGCCACGATTCTATGATGATGGACTGGTCGAGAGCCCGCCTTTTTCTGGATGAAAAGGTGAGTGTGAGCACCGGAATGATATACAGCGTAAGCACGGGCGAGAGCATCAGGCCGCCGATAACTACCAGTGCCAGCGGGCTCCAGATTTCCGCCCCGGTACCAAGCCCCAACGCAAGTGGGATCATCGAACAGATTGTTGTGAGCGATGTGAGCAATATGGGCCGTACCCGCCTTTTGGCCGCTTTGATAAACTGATGCATGTATGTTTCCTGCGGAATATCGGTGGTGTACTGTTTTACATAGTCGAGTAGCACAATTCCGTTATTCACTACAATTCCGATCAGTACCACCATACCAAGACCGGCAACTACACTAAGTGCGGTGCCGAGCACCTTTAGAAGCAGCAGTGCCCCGAGAAAGCCGAGCGGTACGGTGAGCATGATTACAAAGGGATCAGTGAGATTTTCGAATTTGGCCGCCATCACCATGTAGGTTAACAGCAGGGCAAACAGCAAGGCGTTTAAAAGACTGTCCATACTGCGCTGCTGGTCTCTGAAAGAGCCGGTAAATTCGTATCTGTATCCGTCGGGCAGCACAATTTCGTTTTCGAACAGTTCTATGATCTGTTGCCGCTGTGCTTGCCCAAGACCGACAGTCTGAATGTTTACATCAAGTAGCGTTTCGCGGTCGCGCCGGGTGATAGTATCGTAGCCTTCAACCGCTTCAAAAGAGCCGAGCGACGAAACGGGAACGCGCTGATCGCCGACCTGCAACAGCTCTATGCGATCGAGCTGCTCACGGTCTGTGCGGAACATCTGATCTGTTCGGACCTCGATTGGGATTTCACGCCCCTCTTCACGATAGTATCCGGTAAGTGTGCCACGTGTCTGGGTTTTAAGGGCATTGCCAACCTCGCTGATGTTACTGCCCATGCGGCTCACCCGCTCACGGTCAACACGGTACACCAGTTCCGGTGTTGCATTTACCCGGGGGTTATCTACAGAAATGACGAGGGTATCCTGCATCATAACCTCTTCAATCCGGTTGGAGATGCCTTTCAGAATATCGATGTCTGAACCTATAAGGGTAAGCCTGATCGCGCCGAGGCTGCCCCCAAAGCCGCCGCCGCCAAAACCGCCGCCGCCCGTTGATACCCGGATTTGAGCCCCGGGGTAGTCGAACTGCCGGCGCAGCTGAAGGGCAATCTGATCGGTAGTAATCGTACGCTCGTTGTCGGGCCGAAGGGTTAGGCTGATGCGGCCCAGGTTGTAATCGGAACGCCATCCGCGGCTGCCAATATTGGTTACTACCGTTTCCACATTTTCATTGTTCACGAGCTGTTCACTCATTTCCCTGATCAGTCCGGCAGTCTGTACCAGGTTGGTTCCGGTGGGCATCTCAATGCTTATACTTATTTCGCCCGAATCGCCCTGTGGGAAGTTTTCAGTAGGGGTTATGCTGAACAGGTACCAGGTCGCGACGAGCACACCGGCGAAAAGCAGGATGCCGATACTGCGGTGTATAAGCAGCCAGCGCAGGCTTTGAGCATAGCGGTCTTCAAAACGGCTGAAAAGACGAAGGGCCAGGGTTTTCTTTTCAAATTCCCCGGTGCGCAGAAACAGGGTTGAGAAAACTGGAACAAGCACAATCGCAGTAATAAAGCTGAAACTGATGGCAAGGGAAATGGTCCACGCCAGGTCTTTGGCGATCATGCCTGTAAAACCCTCCACGAATAGAATGGGGATGAAAACCGCCAGGGTGGTAAGTGTGGCACCCACAAGGGCACCCTTTACTTCGTTCGTGCCTTCGAGCGCCGCCTGGAATTTCGATTTACCCGCCTCCAGCTTGGCTGCAATACTGTCGAGCACAACAATGGAGTTATCGACCAGCAATCCGACCGCAAGTGCAAGGCCGAAAATGGAGATAATGTTCAGCGTGATACCAGTGAAGTACATGGCCGCAAACGTACCGGCAAGGCTGATGGGAATACTCAGGGCTACCGTGATAGATGCCCGCCAGCCGCCAAGGAATATGATCAGGATAATCAGCACCAGAAAAAGGGCATAGGTGGCCGATTGGGCCAGGTTGAAGATGGAGTTTTCGATAAACTGCCCCGAGTTCGTAAGCACCTGGATATTGGCACCAACCGGTAATTTCCCCTGGATCTCCTCAATTTCATCGAGTACGGCATAGGCTACATCCAGGGTATTGGCATCCGACTGCTTCTGAATTTCGATGGTTACGCTGTTCTTCCCGTTCACCTCCACCAGGGTGGCTACGTCGGCAAAGCTGTCTTCAACCACAGCCAGATCAGATATCCTTACGGGGTTGCCATCCGGATTGCGGCGCACAATGGTATTGGCGATTTCATCGATGGAGGTGTACATGGCCTCGGCACGTACACTGTAACTCACACGGTCTACAACCAGGTTGCCCACCGGAATCTGCACATTGTTCTGGCGCAGGGCATTTTCAATTTCGGGGGTGGCTACCCGGTATTGCGCAAGCCGCTGGGGATTGAGGTGAACATATACGGTACGCTCCAGTCCACCACGGGTATCGGCGGCGGCTACACCGGGAAGGCGTTCAAGCATGGGTTCAACCAGTTCCACACTCAGGTTGCGGAGCTCATCGAGAGAGCGGTTGGAAGCCTGCAGGCTCAGCTGCATGATGGGCGCACTTTCGGGGTCGAACTGGAAAATTACGGGTTGCGAGGCCTCTCTCGGCAGCTGATTCCGGATACGGTCTATGGCCTCGCGTACATCCAGTTCCACACGGCGGGCATCGGTACCGGGGAAAAGGCTCAACCTGATAAAGGCGGAACCACGCCGTGAGTTCGAATCCATCGTCTCGATTCCCTCCACACTCGATATGGCGGCCTCTATCGGTTCAACCAGAATGCGCTGAATGTCTTCCGGCGCCACATTCCGGTAACTGGTGGAGACGGCAACAATGGGGATGTCAAAGCTGGGCCAGAGCGTAATCTTCAGATTGCTCAGCGCAAACAACCCGAATCCCACCATCAGTAATGTAAGCATGATGATGGTTACCGGGCGCTTCAGCAAATGATCAACTATGCCTCTTTTTTTCATGTCAGGCCTCCGGTATTTCATTGAGTTCGTTCAGCGGATCCGTTTTGTGTATGGAATCGAATCCCATTTTTTCGATCATAGTATTCACCAGCTTGTAGAGGCAGGGAACAACCAGCAGCATGAGCAGGGTCGACATGGTAAGGCCGCCGATAACAGTACGGGCCATCGGGCTCCAGGTCTCGGAACCGGAACCAATCTCGAGGGCCAGTGGAACCATGCACAGAATGGTGGTCGCTGCAGTGATCAGGATCGGACGCAGACGGCGTCCCGCACCAGTGGCGATCGCTTCAATCCGGTCAAGACCGCGCGACTGTAATATTTTGATGTAATCGATCATCACAATCCCGTTGTTTACCACAATGCCCGACAGCAGGATCAGGCCCACCATAGATGTGACACTGACCGGGGTATTGGTCAGGTAGAGCATCACTATCACTCCGGAAAAGGCGAGAGGAATGGTGAGGATGATGATGAAAGGCTCGACAAGACTTTCAAACTGGGAGGCCATCACCATGTAGGCAAGTATGGCCGCAATCATGAACGCGATCATCAGGTAGAAAAAGGACGCCTGCTGCTCTTCGGCCGTACCGCCTATTTCATAGCGGTAACCATCGGGCCATTCTACGCGGTCGAGCCGCTCACGGGCCAGATCGGATGCAGTTCTCAGGTCGATTCCGGCGAGGTCAGCCTCAACTTCGGTTACCCGGTCCTGATTGATGCGCAGTATGTTCGACGGGCCGGTTACCCGCTCTACGCGTGCAAGGTTTCTCAGGGGCATCCAGTCACCGGCAGGGGTCTGAATCAGCACATCCTCAAGGGCCTGTGAACTGCTGCGTTCCTCGGCGGCCAGCTGTACGCGCACATCAAATTCAACACCACGGTCAACAAATGTGGTGGCTAGGTTTCCCCTCACTGCATTACTTATAGCGTTGGCTACCTGCGAGGTCGACAGCCCCACACGCGAAATGCGCTCGCGGTCCATCACCACACGAAGTTCGGGCCGGCCTTCTTCGGCCGAGGATGTGGCTGTAAGCACACCCGGTATTTGAAGCAGTTCGTCTTTTACACCCTGCGCCAGGTCACGTTTGGTCTCCAGATCGAACCCGTAAATATTTACTATGAGGCCTTCCTGGCCGTCGGGGTTAAGCGGATTGAGCTTGAACTCACGTACATCAGCCCCGGGGAGGTCTTCAAGCCGGTCAAGAAGGTCGGCCACAATTTCAAACTGACTCCGGTCACGGTTCGTTGTAGAAACGAGTTCTACCCGGATAAGGCCACGGTAGCCGCCCGGATTATCGGCACCTTCAACACCGCGCTTGTCGCCATAGTCTGAAACAATGAGCCGGGCTTCAGGTACCGCACCGGTAACAATTTCTTCCGCCATACGAATGGAACGCTGCAGTTCAAACAGATTTACGCCGGCCTCCCTGGTCACCTCCAGGGTGAAAGAACTTTCATCCACAGCGGGGAAAAACTCCCCGCCAAGGCGGAAAAAGAACGGTGTGGTTACGATCATGAAAAGAACCGCTGCGGCCACTACAAGGCCGCTTCGGTCAAGCAGCGACCGTACAACGGCAGTGTACTTTTTGTCGAGACGATCGAAAAAACCATTCTTCCGCGGCTTTGAAGGACCACCGCCCTTTGTGCCGAAAATCTGGGAGCTCATAAGGGGAATGAGCGACAGGGCCACAAGGGTTGATATGACCAGGGCAAATGAGATGGTAAGAGCGAGGTCGCGGAAAAGGAAACCGGCAATTCCCGGTACAAACAGAATCGGAAGAAATACCACCAGGGTGGTTAGTGTGGAAACCACAACCGGAACGCCGACCTCCTGGGCACCCATCACGGCCGCCTTTTTGTTCCCGTGGCCCTCTTCACGGAACCGGTAGATGTTCTCAAGAACCACTACGGCGTTATCTACCACCAGACCAACGGCCAGGGTAAGTCCCGACAGCGATATCACATTAAGCGTTACATCCGCAAAATCCATGATGCTGAACGTCGAAATGATGGATACGGGTATGGATATCGCGATAATGAGCGATGACCGTGCACTTCTGAGGAAAAACAGCAGGATGAGAACCACAAGCGTAATTGCCATCAGCCCGGTTATGTAGAGGTTATTGATCGACAGCTTTATGAAATCGGCTTCGTTGGCAAGAATCTCCAGGCGCATGTCGGAGGGAAGGGTGGAACGGATACGGTCGAGATTGTTGATCACATTGTCTGCCGTGGTTACCACATTCACGTCGCTCTGCCGGTAGAGGTTAATGATAACCCCCTCCTCGCCGCGGATGTGAACATTGCCGATTGGCTGGGCAACACCGTCTTCCACGTCGGCGACATCAATAAGCCTCACGGGAACACCATTATTGATTCCCACAATGGTATTACGGATCTGGTCGATATCCTGAAACTCCCCGATGGTACGCAGGGAATAGACGCTGCGGCCTTCGATCAGCTCGCCGGCCGGTACCTGAATATTCTCCTGCCGCAACCGGTTGGAGAGGGTACCGATATCGATGTTGTAGCTGAGCATACTGGCATTGTCGACCCAAATGTTGATCTGGCGTTCCAGGCCCCCGGCCGTTTCGGCAGAAGCGATGCCTTCAATTCGCTCAAAACGCTGTTCGATCTGCTCGGTGGCGATGGTTCGAAGCTCCACAGGGCTCCGGGTAGCTGATGTGAGCGTGAGTACAATTACGGGTTCCTGGTTGGGATCGTACGTAAACACAATGGGTGAATCGGCATCCTGCGGGATCGACCGCCGGGCAAAATCTATCTGCTTGCGAACATCCGCCTGGGCAACGAACAGATCGGTACCCCAGTTGAAATAGAGCTTGATCACAGAGGCGCCCTGGCTGGAAAGGGAGCGCACTCGCTGCAGCCCGCCAACACTTCCCACCAGTTCCTCTATGGGGCGGGTGACCAGTGTTTCCATATCGCCGGGGGCTACGCCTTCATAGGTTGTGTAGACCGAGATGGTGGGGAAGGAGACATCCGGGTAGAGGTTCAGGCTGAGGCGGGACAGGCCGAACACCCCGAATCCGATCACGATCAGGGTGATCATCACGAAGGTTACGGGCCGCTGTACGGCTATTCTGGATAGTTTTTTCATTCAGTCTGCCTGTTACCTGTTGCGGTATCGGGTACAGTACCGGGTCGTGCGCCGCGCTGCATGCCGCTAACCCGAATTTTGGATTCATTCTCGATGCCTGTCTGACCGGTGATGATAAGCCGTTCACCGTCGTTCAGTCCGGAGATCACCTCGATGCGGTCTCCCTGTTCGATACCGAGTTCAAGATCACGCCGCACCGCGATCGAATCGCCATGGGTTACAAATGCTGAGAAGGTGCGTTCCAGACGGATGGTGTTGGATTCGGGATCTATGAGCGTCTGAACATTTTCGACCAGCGCCACACGCGGTATCACGATCGCCGAAGACCTGGTTTCCACCGTTGTATGTACTTCTGTAAGGGCCCCGGGGAAAAGGGAGTTGTCATGCCCGGTAATTGTGATCACAATTTCTGATAGCCCTGTAACAGGATCCAGTTCGGGGCTGATCCGGGCAACAACGCCTTCTGCCGAGTATTCGCGCTCCCCGGAAACCCTGATATCGCTCACCTGCCCGATTCTGAGCCTTCTCCGGTCCTGAAGAGGCACAAACAGCCTGACTTCGTAGCCCACCAGATTGGCCAGTTCAAACGCCGGCTGGCCGCCGCTGGCAAGATCGCCCGGCGAAATATTGCGCCGTGTTACCACGCCCCGTACCGGCGAGCGGATTTCAGCATTGGCAAGGTTTTCGCGGCTTTGCGTGAGGGAAGCTGACACCGATTCATAATTTGCCCTGCTGTTCAACCAGGTCGATCTGGCATTATCGAATTCGGCTGAGGAGACAAGTTCGCGCGTATAGAGTTCCCGGGAACGGGCAAAACTGGTACTGTCGCGCTCGAGGGCTATCCGTGCCTGTTCGAGCTGTGCCTGGTCCCTGCGTACCTGATCGGCAAATGTAACATCCCGCAGCCTGGCGAGCAGCTGCCCGGCCTGAACCGTATCTCCGAGGTCGGCATGTATGGATGAAACCCGTTCTGATACCTGTGGCACTACAGTTACGTTCTCCTGGGCCCGCACATTTCCGTAGGAGCGGATCTGCCGGTTAATTGGTTCCCTCGAGATATCGATCACCTCAACACTTGTGGCCCTCTGGGACATGTTGCCGGACCGGGGTCCATCCGGGGCGGATTGATTACCTGAACAACCCGATAAAATCAGGATCAGTGAGTAAACGGTTGCTGCTGCTGATATTTTTCTCACAGTTAATCGTTTTATGTGTTATTTTTGGAAAAGAAGGTACTGACGTTTGACGAGCCGGGGTTCGTCAGGTTGTTATGACAGTCTTCTTTTTATAAGTTTTTACAAGCTTTACCCGGAACCCAACGCACGTTTCCTTTGCTGAGGTGACCCTTGTTCTGATTTAAAAAGCCGGATTTATAAATACACAATTCACTGGCGCTCGAGGGAGCATCGGGAACCAGAAAATAAGTATATTTTTTGATACGGGATTTATGAATCTCGTTGTCAGAAAGCAATTTAACCAAATACCAAGCCTAATCGTTTCTATGAAATTTTTTATTGATACCGCCGACCTGAAAGAGATTGAGGAAGCCAATGCAATGGGCGTTCTTGACGGTGTGACTACAAACCCGTCGCTGTGCATGAAGGCCGGTGTTACCGACTTCGACGCTCATATCGCGCGCATATGCAAAATAGTGGAAGGGGATGTGTCTGCTGAAGTAGTCTCCACTAAATACGATGGTATGCTGGAAGAGGCCCACAGGCTGGCTAAAATTGCCGATAACGTTGTGGTAAAAATCCCACTGATCGAAGATGGCATAAAGGCCATCCGCACGCTTAGCAACGAGGGCATCCGCACCAATTGTACCCTTTGTTTCTCCCCAACCCAGGCCCTGATCGCCGCAAAAGCGGGGGCAACCTACATTTCTCCGTTCATAGGCCGGCTCGACGATATTTCGACCGACGGCATGCAGCTTATAGGTGAGATTGTAGAAATTTACGGCAATTACGGCTATCAAACTGAAGTGCTTGCCGCCAGCATCCGGCACCCGATGCATGTGGTGATGGCAGCACGGCTCGGTGCCGACGTATCGACCATGCCTCTGAGTGTAATCAAGTCACTCATCAAACACCCGCTTACCGATATCGGCCTGGCAAAATTTCTCGACGACTGGGAAAAACTTCAGAAATCGCTCGAATAGGCTAATCTCCAAGGTGGAATAACCCCATATCTGTTGACATGCCCGCCGGTTATTGTTGAGGGCGGGTTTAACTGGACGATTACAGCCACTGGCAATACGGGCAGCCAACACCCGGTTTTCGTTTGAAAACAGGTTATATCTGTTTCAAGCGGTCATGCAGAATGGGACTTTGCCGTGAAAACGGCTCTGTTTACAGGGGAAAATCCTCCGAGATCAGGTTTTCCGCTATGACGGATGAAGAGAGTACACCCGGCAAACCTGCACCGGGATGAGTACCCGCGCCCACGAAGTAGAGATTGGCGAAATCCTCACTACGGTTATGCGGTCGGAACCAGGCCGACTGCGTTAGCAGCGGCTGTACGGAGAACGCCGAGCCCATGTAGCTGTTAAGTGTATTCTGGAAATGGAGGGGATCGATGTAGTGCTCGGCAACAATGTTAGCCTGAAGATCGGGCAGATAGTTGTCTTCAAGGAACTGCATGATCCGGTCGCGGTAGGGTTTTGCCATCTTTGTCCAGTCGATGTCGGCGCCAAGGTGGGGTACCGGAGAGAGCACGTAGAACGACTCGTGACCTTCGGGCGCGATCGTCGGATCGGTGATGGTTGGCATGTGCAGGTATAGCGAGAAATCTTCTGCCAGTACTTTTTTATCGAAAATATCGGTGAGCAGGCCTTTGTACCGTTCACCAAGGATAATATTATGGTGCTTGAGCTCGCTGTCGAGGTACCGCTTTTTAGTGCCGAAATAGATCACAAACAGCGACATGCTGTATTTCATACGTTCGATTTTCCGGTTGGTATACTTTTTCCGGTACTTTTTGTCGATCAGGCTGCGGTACGTGTAGGCCACATCACTGTTGCTCAGCACGGCATCCGAAAAATGGAGGGAGCCATCTGCCATGCGGATGCCTTTTACACGGCCTTTTTCGGCAAGTATTTCATCCACCTCTGCATTGAGGTGGATTTTGCCTCCCATCTCTTCAATCAGGTTTGTGAGGGCCTTCACGATAGCGCCGGTTCCGCCCATGGCATAGTGTACGCCCCACTCACGCTCAAGGTAGTGGATCATGGCGTAGATAGAGGTAGTATCGAACGGGTTGCCTCCCACCAGCAGGGGATGGAAAGAAAAACAACGCCTCAGAAAGTCGTCTTTAACGTATTTGGATACGTACTGGTACACACTCAGGTAGGACTGCAGCCTGATCAGATCGGGCGCCACTTTGAGCATGTCGGTAAATTTCAGAAAGGGCTTGTCGGCCAGTTCGGTAAAGCCCTTGGCGAAAATCGCTTTGGTTGTGTTCAGGAACCTGACATAACCCTCCCGGTCGTCGGCATTCCACTTTTCGATCTGTCCGAGTGTGAACTCCTCGTTGTCGTTGTAGTCGAAATAGCGGTTGTTGTGATCAAATATCCGGTAGAAAGGATGGCAGGGTACGAAATCGATGTAATCTTCACGCTTTTTCCCGGCGGCCGCAAAAATATCGTCGAACATGAACGGCGCCGTGATTACCGTTGGACCACCGTCGAATTTAAACCCGTTCTGCTCGTAAACGTAAGCCCTGCCCCCGGGCTTGTCCCGTTTTTCGAACATTTTCCTTTGTTTTTGATGGATCCGTCTGAATTACTGTTGTCGAATTCATCAAAATCGTCTTCAATTGGTGATTTCAGGATATTACTTAATCCGAGCATGTAGCGGATGTCTACCACGAGGCTTCTGGAACCGAGACCGAAATCGAGCCCGCCACCAAAGATCAGACTGATATCTGTTGATTTGAGGTTGCTCTTGATGCTTGCGCTTTCCGATTCTCCGGCGGCCTCAATCTTGTATTTGGCCGACGTCAGAGATCCGACAGAAGGACCGGCAAAAAGATTCGGCAGGGCTTTGCCTCCCGTGCGTGGGGTATAGGAGATAAGAATTGGCACCTCTACATAGTCGAACTGAAATGTGCTTTCGAAGGATAAATCTTCCCCAAAGAAAAACAAATCAAAGCTGGCTTCCGCACCCTTCCGGAGATACCACAATTCAGGCCGAACGGAAATGCTCTCGTTCAGGGGTATGCTGACAAATGCGCCTACTGCCGGTCCAAAGCGGTTTCCGTATGAATCCGAAAACTCGTCATCCTCAACCTGAATGTCGGCCATGTGGATTCCAATGCGGAAACCGTAACTATACCCGTTCTGAGCGAACAGGCCGGAACACGGGAAGAGAACTACCAGAACCAGTGAAAGTATAATTCTCATGGGTTTAATAATTATGTGATTTGTTTTGGATATAACCTGGCAGCTGCAGACCTGTATTAGCGCAGGGTTATCCGGATGTGTGTATTATAGCGCGCAGGGTTATTATGATGTGTGTATTTTAGTGTGACGTTATCACGGGAAAATAGATTTTACTGTCAGGTTCAACTTTGCTTACTTTCCTGATATCAATCCGGAACGATCCGGCTTCAGGCATATGAACCGGTATTGCGTTTACTGTAACGTGAAATTATTCTACCGAAAGTACAACAAAGCGTTATCATTATGAATGTATTCAGAACTCTTTTGCAGGGCATTACCGCTATTCTTATCGTTTTTTCGGTCGCATCCTGCACCGCGGTTGAAAAACCCCCGTTACAGGAACAGATAATGGATGTGATCAGTAACGTGGACGGCGATATGGCCGTTGTTTTTCTTGGCCTGCAGGACAGCACCGGAAATGTGCTGATCCACGAAAACGAACGGTTCCATGCTGCCAGCACCATGAAAACACCGGTCATGATCGAAGCCTTCAAACAGGCTGAAGAGGGAAAATTCAGCCTCGAAGACTCTATTCTGGTAAAAAACGAATTCACTGAAAGATCAGTACTATAATGACATAATCCCGGCGGGCCTGCCCGAAGAGGTGGAAGTGGCGCACAAAACAGGCAGTATAACCGGTGTAAACCATGATTCGGGTATCGTCTATCTGCCCGACGGACGAAGTTATGTTTTGGTAATTCTCTCAAAGAATCTCGCAAATAACAGTGACGGCCGTGATGCCGGGGCAGAGATTTCGCGGATAATCTATGAGCACTACAACTCCCGGACAATGTAGGCGTACAGATATTATCATCATTCATGATTGACGATCGAACTGACGGAAAACCATCAACCATCTACATAGTAACAGTTTACCATGAGCAAGCGAAAAGAGCGCATAGCTGAAAAGCAGAAACAACAGAAAATGAGGACTATCTGGATCAGTTTCGGGGTGATCATTGTGATTGTTGCGGCCGGGGTCTGGTGGTTAACCATCCCTGAAGACGGGGAGCCGGTCACGGAAACCACAGCAGAGATCCGTATTGGCGACGACGAGTGGACCCTTGGCAATGCCGATGCTGACATTGTACTGGTAGAATATGCTGACTTCCAGTGCGGTGCCTGTGCCTACTACCATCCTATTTTAAAAGAACTGATGGAGGAGTACGATGACCGGGTTCTGTATGTGTTCCGGCATTTTCCACTCACCAGCATTCACCAGTATGCCACACTGGCAGCCAGAGCCGCTGAAGCGGCAGGCAGGCAGGGGAAGTTCTGGGAGATGGCCGACCTGATTTATGAAAATCAGCCCCGGTGGTCACGCGGAAACGCTCCGTTTGAATTTACCGGTTATGCCAGGGAGCTGGGGCTCGACATGAACAGGTTTCAGAATGATCTGAACTCGGATGAGATTTTTCAGAGGGTTGAGCGCAGTTACAATTCGGGAATGAGGCTGAACATCACCTCGGTACCATCCTTTTTCATAAATGGCGAGAAAATCATGAATCCACGCACGCTGGATGAATTCAGGGCCGTTATCAATCGCTGGCTGGAGGGCAATTAAAAACTATGGGGAAATGGCATTTTTGGTATGGTTTACTCGGCCTTGCAGGATTTTCCGATACATTATACCTCACGTTTTCACACTACCGCCAGCACACGCTCGGATGCTCGATACTGGACGGCTGTGATGAAGTGCTGACCAGTGAATACTCGGAAATAGCAGGTATTCCTCTGGCGCTGTTCGGTGCAGCCTATTATCTGATGCTTGTAACAGGAACCATTGCCAGCTATCAGACCGGGGCGAAAAGATGGTTTTCCGCTATTTTCCTGATCAACAGTACCGGTTTCATTGTATCACTGGTACTGGTTTATGTGCAGTGGGCTGTGATTCTGGCTTTCTGCCAGTACTGTGTACTATCGGCCGCGATCACCTCGGTAATGCTGGTCATACTGTTGTTTGCGCTCCGGAACAACAGACAAGAACAGTTAACGGGTTGAACGGGAGGATTCCGGGTATTTTAGTTCCTTGCGCCGTAAAATCACTGATAACAGGCCATCATTAAGGAAGATCAACAAATTTTCCATTTTATATAAACTGAAATATATCAGGACAAATAATTGATATTATTTTGAGTAGTACCGGCTTGAGGTAAAAAACCTTTAGTGTTGCTTTTAATACTTGTATTTTCGTTTTTAGAACGATTTCATTTTTCTGTTCAAGCGTTTAGCAGGATGCGATTAAAACTTGTGGCCGGGGCGCATGTTTTGTTTGCAGAAAAGGGATATCAGTTCGATACATAAGAATTGCTTAAGTCTTGTCTTTGCAAGGTTCATAATAATTCATAATCAGGGTAGAGTATGCAAAATTGCGATTAGGAATGCATTACTCTGCTGATTATCAACCATTAATTTAAGGTCATATACTATGCGAAAGTTGTTACAAATCAATATCTTATCGCTGTTAATATGTGTACTTCCTGCAATAAACGGGCTTTATGCCCAGGGAGTAATATCCGGTACGGTAACTGATCGTGATACCGGTGAAGCGTTAATTGGAGTAAATGTACTCCTGAATCAACTGAATATGGGCACACCTACAGATCTGGATGGATATTTCGAATTTCGGAATGTTCCTGCAGGTGAATATCAGATCGAGGCCCGGTATGTGGGTTACGCCAATATCCGAATGTCTGTAAATGTGGTTGATGGTGAAGAGGTGATCGTCAACCTGGAGTTGGTTCCATCCACGAGAGAACTCGATGAACTTGTTGTAACCGCTTTCGGAGTAGAAAGGGAGCGCAGGGCTATTGGATATTCGATTCAAAGCATCGGTTCGGAAGATATTGACAGATCTGGCGCAGGCAACCTTCTGAATGCGTTACAGGGCCAGATGTCGGGCGTACAAATCAACCGGGGTGGCGGCGGAGCAGGTCAGGGATCACAGATTTTTATCCGCGGTTTTACCTCTCTTGACCCATCAGCGGATAATCAGCCCCTGTTCGTAGTAGACGGAGTTCCGATTGATAATTCAACAATTGAATCGGCCGGCCGTCCTCGTGGAATGTCGAACAGGGCGATGGACCTGAACCCAAACGACATTGAATCCATAACCGTACTGAAGAGCGCCCCTGCAACAGCACTTTATGGTGTAAGGGCTGCGAATGGAGCGGTTATTATTACAACCCGCCAGGGAAGTCCCGGTGATATCAGGGTAAATTTCTCCCATAGTGTGAGTCGTGAAGATATTATCAACAGGCCCGAGTATCAGAGCGTTTACGGGCCTGGTTTTGGATTTCAGTATGATCCCAACGGTTTCTGGCCTTCCTGGGGGGCGAGAATTGATGAGGTTCAGCAGACTATCGATCCCGATTTGAAATATTATAACAATTGGGAAAATTCAATGCGTACGGGCATCGGAATCAACAATTCCGTAAGTGTTTCTGGTGGTACGGAATCGGCAACTTTCATAACCAACGTATCAAATTCACAAAACAGGGGTGTTGTACCCAATAACGACTGGGATCGCACTTCGATACGGGTAGCGGGTGAATTGTTCCGTGGCCCATTAACAGTAGCGGCCAGTGCAAACTTCATTAATTCAGGTGGCAACAGGGTACCATTCGTCAACTTTATGGAGCGTTTGTCCTACTGGAATGTTAGTGCTGATGTGAATGACTGGCGGTTTGAAGACGGCCGCCATAAATCTGATAATGTTACCGGCACCGGCACCGGCCGTAATGCTGTATATGATGCGAAAACGAACACATATGTCGATAATGTAAACCGTCTGATCGGTAACCTGCGTTCGACCTATCAGCTAACAGACTGGCTGGGAATCGAATACCTGGTCGGTATCGACACATACTCCGATGAACGGACTGAGATCGAACCGGGTCCACTCGGCCTTGAAAATGAATTCGTTTGGAGCGGTGTCGGTGGCTTCAGGGAAGAAACCCGTATTAACAGCCGTGACCTGACCTCAAATATTGCGGTCAATTTAAGTACATCGGTCAATGAGGATTTCGGCATTGACCTGAGGGTCGGTAATGATGTATTCGATAGGCAGATAGATCTGGTAAGGGCCTATGGTTCCGGGTTTGTTGTTCCCAGATTCAGTCATTTCAGCAATGCAACAAATGTGAGCATTGCCCAGCGTGAAACCCAAAGGCGTCTTGTCGGTGTGTACGGCGATCTGAATGTCGACTGGCGGGATATTGTATACCTGAATGTAACCGGCCGGAACGACTGGACATCAACATTGCCACAAGATAGCCGCTCTTTCTTCTATCCGTCGGTAAGCCTGGGTTTTGTTTTCAGTGATATCATGACTACTCCCGACTGGTGGACATATGGAAAAATCCGCGCTTCTTTTGCCGAAGTAGGTAAGGACGCACCCCCATACTCGATTCAGAGTGTATATGTGGCTCCCGCTATCTTCCCTATCAATGGGCAAACCGGTTTCACAAGAGGTCAGACCATCGCTTCACCTGATCTTAAGCCGGAACGAACGGTTTCTACCGAGTTTGGGATCGATTTCCGGTTCCTGGATAATCGTCTTGAGCTCGACCTTACCTACTACAAGGCGAACAGTAAGGATATGATTATACCTGTTCCCGTATCCAATGCTACAGGTGCTGCCCGGTTCATTACAAATGCGGGTGAAATCGAGAATCAGGGGATTGAGATAACCATGAGAGCGACTCCGGTACTCTCCGGTACGTTTCAGTGGAATGTTATATCCAACTTTACAATGAACAATAACGAGGTGGTTTCCATCCGAGACGGAGTTGATGCCATTTTTCTGGGTGATATCTCAGCCTACATCAACCGCCCGTTTATGCAGCTTGTGCCGGGCCAGTCTTACGGCGCGATCTGGGGAACCAGTTATGCCCGGTACTATGGTCCAAACGAGTCCCCGAAAGATCCACTGGTACTTGAAAAAGACCGTCCGCTGCTTATCGGTGAAAACGGATTTCCCGTAATTGATACATCACCCAAAATTGTGGGCGATGCAACCCCCGACTGGACATGGAATATCTCGAACATCTTTAATTACAGGAACTGGGATTTTTCATTCAATCTGGACGTGGTATACGGTGTAGACAAGTATAATAAACTTGATCAGTGGGATTCGGCATTTGGCCATACGGAGAAAACACTGAACCGCGAAGATCACAAGGTATTCGACGGATTCCTGGCCGACGGAACCCGAAATACACAGGAAGTCTGGCTTGGACAGGGTGTTGACCCATCCACAGGTCGTAATTATGGGGCAGGTTTCCACAGGAATATATACAGGGTTGCTGTCGAACAGTCTGTTGAAGATGCCTCCTATATTAAATTGAGGAATGTAACTCTCGGATATGCCCTTTCCGGCAAACTTCTTGAAAGGCTTCCTTTCCGGTCAGTACGGGCATCCGCTACTGCGAATAATATCCTGCTCTGGACTCCATTTTCGCAGTATGATCCCGAAGCTTTTGTAAGTGCAGGCAGCAACCTGATCGGCCTGGTTGACCTGGCCTATCCGGGTACCAGAAGTCTGATATTCTCACTGAATTTCTCCTTTTAATCCATGAGGTCATTGATTATGAAACGTTTAAAATTCTTACTTCCGGTTTTATTGGTGGCATCCATAATGGTTGTTTCATGTGAAAATTTCCTGGATGTCAATGTAGATCCCAATAATCCGACTTCAGCGCCCATAGAGGGGCTGATGATCAATACAACCCTTGAAACAACCCGTAATACTCAAAGGGTTGGCGCAACTACATCGTTCTTTGTTCAGCACTTTGCCTCGCCGAATCAGGCTACCGGAACGGATATTCATGACGATGTATCGTATGGAGGCACCTGGTCCAGCATTTATTTCAATCTGGGTGATCTTATAGATCTCATTAACCAGGCAGAAGAACTTGGTGCACCGCATTACAGCGGAATTGCCAAGGTGATGAAAGCCTATAATCTGGGCCTGCTGGTAAACATGTTCGGTGATGTACCCTACTCGGAAGCATTCGACCCGAATACGCTTCAGCCCGCTTACGACGGTTCCGAAGCGATTTACACTGCCATGCTGAGCATGCTCGGAGAAGCAATAAACGAGATGCAGGCGGCGGAATCGGCAGCCACACCGGGTGGTGATGATCTCATATTCGGGGGTGACCTGCAAGCGTGGACCAGGACGGCCTATGCGCTCCGGGCCCGATACCTGAATCACTATAGCAAGCTGCCATCCTACGACAGAAATGCGGTGCTTACAGCTGTGGATAATGCCTTCAGCAGCAATGATGATGATTTTCAAATGAACTTCTTTGCCGACGCACCCGCTACACAGAATCCATGGTACCGTGTTGCCGTACTGAATGCCGGCCTTAACCTTGGTGGATGGCTCTCCGATCAGGTGGTCGATCATCTCAACGGTGAAACCTATGGTGTTTTAGATCCGCGAATCGATTTAATTACTGATACAACCGAGGCAGGCATCTATCTGGGTACCAGGAACGGAGCCGGCAGGGGTTCAGCTTCGGAACAGGGCGACCGATCAGTCCTGGCTGTTGGGTCATACTACGCATCGGAGCCAACCGCAGCACTTGAAAATATGACCTATGCAGAATTAAAATTCATTGAAGCTGAAGCCGCATTGACGGTAAATGATGCCAGGGCCTACCAGGCCTATGAAGAGGGCATCCGTGCGCACATGGCCAAGCTCGGTGTAGACCAGGCTGATATAGATGCTTATTGGGCAAATCCGGTAGTATCAAACCAGGCAGATTTCGGGATCGACAAGATCATGAAGGAGAAATATATAGCAACCTTCCTGAACCCGGAAACATGGAACGACGCCCGCCGTTATGATTATGCCTATGAAGGTTTCCAGCCACCGGCAAATCAGAATACGGCTTTGGGTGGTGAGATGATACGCAGGGTACGTTATCCCGATTCAGAAATGCAGCGAAACCAGGCGCAAATGCCTCAAAGAACACTTCTGGACCGTGTTTTCTGGGATGCTCAGTAATGCAGCCCGGTTAATAAATCTTAAAAGGCCGCAATTTTTGCGGCCTTTTTTTTCGCCCGGCAGGGCGCATTCTTCTGGTGGTGCATGTCTCCCATGCACTCCTCATCGGGAAGCAATAGTTGAGAGGCAAGGGTGTTCACAGTAAATCCGATTCACCGGTTTGTCAAAAAAAAAATACTGTGGTAATAATTTGTACGTTTCTACTATTTTAAACGTCATTGTTGCTTACCCGTACGAACTGCTACGAACTGCATTACCAAAAATGACCGGTTCTGACAGGCTTTTATATCCTACAGGATCCTATTTACTTCCACATAGCGAACGAACTGACCATGCTAAAATCTACTTTCACACTGTTGGCAATAATGGTATTTGCCACCGTATCTGCTGCGCCTTCCGGCATCACTCCGGATTATAAAATTTCATCTGCTGCTGACGATCCGGCCGAAATCAAGTGGCTCAGCCCTGATGAGGCACTTGCACAACACGCCGAAACAGGCAAAAAAATCCTCTTCTACGTCTATACCCCCACATGCGGATTCTGCCAGCGGACAGCCGCGGAGGTAATGGTGGACCCCAACGTTATTGAAACCATGAATGAACTCTATCTACCCGTACGGATCAATGCGGGATCGCGCGAAACGCTGCAGATGAACGGAGAGAGTCTCACCCACCGTCAAATAGCAACGAGGCTGGGCACGGAGTATGTTCCGTTTTATGTGGTGATGGAAAAGGATGAAATCATTGGCAGCCGGAGTGGTTTCCACAGCTCCGATCAGCTCACGGCGCTGCTTGTTTTCTATGCCGATGATCATTACAAACAGCTTTCGTTCGAAGACTTCCTTCGCACCTGGTAATTTATTGTTAAATAATCGATGGTTATCTATAAAATGGGGAGATTCTGGTCTCCCTTTTTTATTTTAGGCGCCTGAAAACAAAGCGGAACGAGTTACAGCTAAGGCTATCCGGATGGTTCAACAGGAAGGTCAGCAGGATGCTGACGGAAGGAATGCAAGCAGACAAGCTTATTGAACCGATATCTTTTATGAGTTAATGGGATGCAAGATGAATGTTAAAAATAGTATGAATGTATTTTTAATGCTGGTATTGGTGATCACCGCCTGCCAGCGCTTCGATTACGATGTGGTTATCACCAACGGCATGATCTACGACGGATCGGGTGCAGAGCCGCGGCAGGCCGATATCGCGGTCAAAGACGGGAGGATTCAGTTCATAGGCGACCTCAGCGGTGACTATACGACGGGTAAAACCGTTGATGCAGGCGGTATGGCCGTTGCTCCGGGTTTCATCAACATGCTGAGCTGGGCCGCAGAGCCTCTGATAAACGACGGACGCTCCATTAGCAACATAAAACAGGGCGTAACGCTCGAAATTTTCGGCGAAGGCTGGTCAATGGGCCCGCTGAATCCGTCCATGAAAAAGGAGCAGCAGCGGGATTCACGGTATGAAATCGACTGGACCACCCTTGGCGAGTTTCTGGATTGGCTGGAAAAAAGAGGTGTTTCGACCAACATCGCCTCATTCGTGGGCGGAACAACGGTAAGGATACACCAGATCGGGCATGAAAACCGGCTGCCAACCCGTGAGGAGATGGAAAACATGCGTACTCTGGTTCGGGCAGCCATGGAAGAGGGTGCTATGGGTCTGGGAACGTCGCTCATCTATGCCCCGGCTTTTTACGCGACTACCCGCGAACTGATCGAACTGGCCAAAGTGGCCGCAGAGTACGACGGGATGTACATTTCGCACCTGAGAAGCGAGGGTAACCGCCTGGTTGAATCGGTCGAAGAGTTGCTTGAAATTGCCCGTGAGTCCGGTATCCGTGCCGAAATTCATCATCTGAAAGCTGCCGGACAGGAAAACTGGGACAAACTGGACGAAGTGATCGAACTCGTGGAAGCGGCACGGGCTGAGGGGCTCGGTATAACGGCCAATATGTATACCTACAACGCCGCCGCCACCAGCCTTGCCGCCATTATGCCACCATGGACCCAGGAAGGCGGGCACGATGATTGGATCGAACGCCTTAAAAATGTGGTACTGCGCAGGAACATCATGAACGAGATACTCACACCCTCCGATGACTGGGAGAACTTCTACCTGATGGCCGGTGGGGGTGAAAACATCATACTGGTCGGTTTTCGCAGGGAACATCTCAGGGGCTATGTGGGCAACACACTCAGTGAAATCGCCGAACTTCGCGGGGTGGATGAAGTGCGTGCCGCGATCGACCTGACCATCGAGGACAACAGCCGCATCGGAGCCATCTATTTTCTGATGAGCGAAGAGAACGTGCAGCGCCAGATCCAGCTTCCGTGGATGAGCTTCGGCTCCGACGGCGGATCGTTCACTGCCGAAGGGGATGTGCTGAACCGTCGCCCGCACCCGCGTGCGTATGGCAATTTTGCCAGGCTGCTGGGCAATTATGTACGCGACCTGGAACTCATATCACTGCCAGAGGCCATTTACCGTCTCACCGGCCTTCCCGCTACCAATCTGAAACTGCGCGATCGCGGTTTCCTCAAGGATGGATATCATGCCGACATCGTCATTTTTGATCCCGACACCATAGAGGATCATGCCACATTCGAAAACCCGCATCAATACGCAACCGGGGTACATCACGTTTTCGTTAATGGCGTGCAGGTTCTTGAAAATGGTGAACATACCGGTGCAACACCGGGTACCGTAGTACGCGGCCCCGGCTGGACAGGTTGGGCAGAACAATAGAGATTCCCGCGTCATACGGGTTCCCGCGTCATACGGGTTCCCACGTCACACGGGTTCCTACGTCATACCGAGCGCAGTCCTGAGCGGAAGCCTGCGTAGCAGGCTGTAGCGAAGGGCGAAGTCGAGGTATGTGAGCAGTGCGCGGCACTGCTCATTTTGTTGAGTAAAATGTCCTCGCCAGTATCTTGCTCCGGGGGCTTTTTAAAAAGCCCCCACGTGCTTCGACTTCTTCCTTCGTCTCCGCCCTTCGTCTCCGCTGCGCTGCGCTCAGGACTGCGCTCAGGGCTGCGCTCAGCATGACGTCTGATGTCTCATGTCTCATGTCTCAATACATCAAAACTCTACCTTTACTCCGCCGACGGGTATTAGTGTGAAGGCTGTGAGGCGGTCGCGGCGGCGTTCGGACTGGTTCCAGTAGTAGTCATACACATTTTCGCGGTTGTAGGTATTCCAAATTTCGACGAACAGGATTACGTTTCTGCGCTCAAGGAAATAGCGGCGGTCCATGCGCAGGTAGAGGGAGTGGAAATCGGGCAGCCTCTTCCGGTTAAAGCGGGTGATGTCGATGATGCCAAGGTTGAATTCCTCGGACAGTTCCGTATTGAAGGGGGTATAGGGCCTGCCGCCGAGAAAACTCCAGCGGGCGCTGAATTCCCATCGGTCGTTCGGGCGGTATCCGCCGATCACGCTGAACAGTACACGATTGTCGAAATCGCGGTTCTGCCAGTTGGCGGTAAAATCGAGGTAACGGGACCTTAAATAGGTGGCCGACACCAATCCGTAAAAATTGACGGCCAGCTTTTTCTGGAGGAGCAGCTCAACCCCCCTCGACCAGGCTTCGCCATTGCTGTTCAGGGTCCGGTAGAACTCGTCGGCCCGGTCGAGCACGAAGCGCGGATCCCCGAAATCGTTTACGTCTGGCAGCAGAGGTGCGCGGTCGTACTGTTTGTCGAAAACCTCGAGAGTGAGGCGGGTATCGCCGGTCAGCATGAACTCAAGTCCCGCAATGGCGTGTATGGCACGTATATTCTTAAGCTTTTCATTCTCTCTGTTCTGGGAAAGCAGATAACGGGGCGGAGTCTGGTAAAAGTAACCGTATGAGGCATTGACCGCCAGCCTCCGGCTGAGCCTCAGTGATGCCGACAGGCGAGGGGCAACATCAACCGATTCATTATAACTGCTGTGATCACCCCTTACACCCAGTGCCAGGGTGAGTATTCCGGAAGGTTTTATACTGATCGTGGTAAAAAGGGATGACCGCGTACCGCTCAGTTCGGTCTGTATGATCCTGGGTGGGGATACCTGCCCCGCCCGGTTGGTATCCGCATCGATGAAGTAGTTGTAATCACCCACCTCGTAAAAAATTTCGCCCCCGAATTCTACATCAAAAGCATCAGAAAAGCGGTAAACGGATACTGTCCGGACATTGATGTATCGGTTCAGTACATCCACATCGGCAAGCACACTATCATCGCCCGACCGGGTGGATAGCGATTTTTCCTGCTTGAAGGAGTACGATACCGAGGTTTGGGTGAAGCCGGCCGACTTCCAGAGAGTCCGCAGATTGATGCCGGTGGTGTTCTGGTAAAAGTCGGCGAAATAGAGCATCGACACCCCCTCATCCACGGCATCCTCCCGGCTTGATTCAAAGGTGCTGTTCCCGTAGATATTCAGCAGGGTGAGGCGTATTGAGTGCGACAGATCATAGACCATTTTCGACTGGATGTCGCCGTACCTTGGCGCCCCGCCCGCATTGATGGCTTCGGCAATCATATCGAGATAACTGCGCCTTGCGGCCAGAAGCCAGCTCCCACGTCCGCTGCCCAGGCCCCCCTCTACGGTGCCTCCAAAACCGGCCAGGCTCAGAAAAAGGTCTCCCCTGAAACCGTTGCGGTTTCCCTCGCGGTAGGTGATGTCGCCCATGGCCGACATCCGGTCTCCGTAGCGGGCATTGAAGCCGCCGGTGTAGAAATCGATGTTGGAAACCAGATCGGTATTCAGGATGCCTATCGGGCCGCTGCTGAGGCCTCCCTGCCGTTCAAAATGGGCGACACCGGGCATGGGTATATTGTCTATGATGAACCCGTTCTCGACCGGACTGCCGCCGCGCACCATGAGATCCTGCGAGATTTCACCTGCACTTGAAACGCCCGGGATGGCACTGAGAATGCGGCTGAGCTCCTGACCGGCTCCCGGTGATCGGCGCAGCTCTTCAGGGCTGAACCTCACGGAACTCACCGTATTGATACCATCTCTCTGAAAGTAGTCCGACATAACCGTAATTTCATCCACCTCGAGCCTTGTTGGATACAGCTTACCATCCAGCTGGGTGATACGGTTAGACCTGATCACCACATCGGTTGCGATATAGGATTCATAGCCGAGGTAACTGANNNCGGTAACGTCCGTCGGAATCGGTGGCCGTTCCTTTACCCGAGGATCCAACAACAATAACGTTAGCCCCTATGAGTGGTTCCATGGTTACGGCATCAACCATCTGGCCGGTAACGCTGCCTGTTCTGGTGACCTGTGAGGAGGCCTCAATTCCTAATCCCGGCAAAGAGAGAAGCAAAACTGCCAGAAAGCATATTTTCATAGAAGTATTACTGACGTACGACTGTTTCGCCTATTTAGTGATTCCCGTCAGGTCGAACATGAAGGCGTATATGAGCGCCGTTTCACGGAACTGCCTGAATCGCCCCGATGCCCCGCCGTGTCCGGCGTCCATGTTGGTATGGAGATAAAGGTAGTTGTTGTCCGTTTTCATTTCGCGGAGTTTCGCGGTCCACTTGGTTGGCTCAAAATACTGCACCTGCGAATCGTGAAGACCGGATGTAATGAGCATATGCGGATAATCCATGGCCTGCACGTTATCATAGGGAGAGTAAGAAAGCATGTATTCGTAGTAATCGGGCTCGTTCGGATTTCCCCATTCATCATATTCGCCGGTAGTGAGAGGAATGGAGTCATCAAGCATGGTGGTTACAACATCCACAAAAGGCACCGCTGCAATGATTCCGTGGTATAGGTCGGGCCTCATATTTGCCACGGCGCCAACCAGAAGACCGCCGGCACTGCCGCCGAATGCAAATGTATTGCCGGGGCTGCCAAAACCCTGGGTTTGGAGATGCTCCGTTACGTTTATAAAATCGGTGAACGTGTTCATCTTGTTGAACAGCTTGCCGTCCTCATACCATTCGCGGCCCATCTCCTGCCCGCCACGGATGTGTGCTATGGCGTAGGCAAAGCCGCGGTCGAGCAGGCTCAGTCTGGATGAGCTGAAGTAGGGTTCCATTGGGTAACCGTAGGAGCCGTATCCGTAAACCAGCAGGGGCTGTGATCCGTCGTTCCGGTAACCCTGCCGGTAAACAACCGACACCGGTACACGGATACCATCGTCGGTGAGGGCATGCATGCGCTCGGTTACATAATTATCAGGATCAAACCCGCCGAGTACTTCGGTCCGTTTCAACAGCTCCCGTTCGCGGGTATTCATGTTGTAATCATAGGTCGACATCGGTGTGGTGAGTGAGGTATAGACGTAACGCACCATGTCGGTGTCGTACTCAGGATTACCGGACAGGGTGGCGTAATAGGCCGGCTCATCAAACGTAAGGTTATGATCTTCAAAACTTTCCCATTTTATGATGCGGATTCGGGGAAGACCATCTGTGCGTTCTTCAACAACCAGGTGGTCTTTAAAGATTTCCATGTCTTCGAAAAGTACATCCTCCCTGTGCGGAATTACCTCCTGCCAGCTGGCTTTATCAGTGTTGTTTACCGGGGTGCGCATCAGCCGGAAATTCCGGGCATCCATATTGGTTTTGATGTAAAAATGATCACCATAATGATCCAGGTAATACTCATGATCGCGTTCCCTGGCCTGGATCACCCGGAATTGTCCACCGGGGTTATCCGCACTCAGAACACGATTTTCGGTAGAGACCGTACTGATAGAGCCAATGCCGACGTAGGCCTGCGATTTCGTTCTGTAAACATAGGTTGTGAAGGTTTCGTCATCTTCCTGGTATACCAGCTCTGATGTGGCGGGATCGCTGCCGAGGGTGTGGCGGAAGGTTTGGTACGACCGGAGTGTGGTCGGATGCTGCCGCGTATAGAAGATGGTCCGGTTATCGTTGGCCCAGGCCATGTTGCCGGTAACATTCTGTATCACATCTTCGAGAAGTTCGCCGGTTTCGAGGTTTTTAACGAACAGCGTACTTACGCGTCTGCCTACAGTATCAATCGCGAACGCCAGATAACGGTGGTCGGGGCTTACAGAGGTGTTCATGACCTGAAAATAGGTGCGCCCATCACCCATTTCGCTGGCGTTAAGAATGATCTCCTCATCGGCTTCCAGGGATCCCTTCTTGCGGACATACAGTGGATATTCGCCGCCTTCTTCAAACCGGGTATAGTAATAAAAACTGTCGATCCTCACGGGTACCGAAGAGTCATCCTCCTTTATGCGTCCGCGCATCTCTTCGAAAAGCTGATCCTGGAAATCATCCGTATGGGCCATCATCTGCCGCAAATAGTCGTTTTCGGCTTCAATGTAGGCGATAACTTCCGGGTTATCGCGGTCGTTAAGCCAGTAGTATGGATCGGTGCGGGTATGATCGTGCAATGTGAGCTCCACCGGCTTCTGAACAGCGGCCGGTGGATCGATATCGGGGCGTGCAGGTTCTGTCTGGCAACCGCCCAGGATTGGGAGAAGGAGTGCCAGATAAAGGATGGCAATCAGGTTATGTCTGAGTGTTTGCATGAACGTAAAGTTACTGATTGGGATGTCTGTTGGATATGGATGATGATTCAGGTAATGATGCAGATATTGTGATAAGGATTCAGCATTTATCCGGATCAAACCAGGTTTCATTGACCAGGCGAAGTCGGTCGAGGCGGATCAGGGTGCCGTCTTCAAGTTTAATATATTCCTCACCCGTTCGTGCAAAGATGTCGGTGATGCGCGATCGAACAGTGTGCTGAACGTGCTGTTCATCAACATAGACGATGTTGCAGACCTCTCTCATCACGGTTACGGATTCAAGAATATCGTGATAGGTACAACTGATGGGTTTGTATTTATCGGCCATCGCAGAAACCCGGGTGTTGATTAACTCTGTAGAGTCGTTAGTAATTACGGTAAGCAGTGATCGGGTAGAAATCAAGATAAAAACACAAGTTGTATTGAAAAACCAGATATACCACGGGCGAGGAGATAACTGATATACCACGTGTGCGGGGTGAAACCTTGTGGATGCAGGCTCTTTCATGATAAATTATTTGCGTTGTAGAACATAATTTCTAAATTCGTCAGACAGTCGGCATGAAGTGTGTGCGCCAGCCTGACCGGTTTGATATGACCGGGGCTGTAATTTCCAGGGTTACAGGAGTTTGAACTATTGGGCAAAAAGGAAGGGGCCGGGACCAACCGGCATAATTATCATAATTAACTGATCAGATATGTCGAACCATAAATTTTTCCAGCAGGTAAATAAGAATTTCGACCGGGCGGCTAAATATGTGAAATTTACACCGGGACTGCTAAGGCTTATCAAAATGTGCAACAGTACCTATCATATGCAGTTCCCACTCGAAAAAGACGACGGCACGATCGTTACTATCAATGCCTGGAGGGCCGAACACAGCCATCACAAGCTGCCAACCAAGGGGGGTATCCGTTACAGTACCATGGTTAATGAAGATGAAATTAAGGCGCTGGCAGCCCTCATGACCTATAAGTGTGCCGTTGTGGATGTTCCTTTTGGCGGGGCTAAGGGCGGTATACAGATCGAGACCAAAGACTACTCGAAAGCGGAGCTTGAGCGCATAACGCGGCGGTATACATTCGAACTTATCCAAAAAAACTTTATCGGACCCGACATCGATGTGCCGGCCCCCGACTATGGAACCGGTGAGCAGGAGATGGCCTGGATTGTGGACACCTTCAAGCAGATGGTACCATCTCTGAACAGTGATGGTTGTGTAACGGGCAAGCCGCTGGAGCTTGGCGGGATAAGGGGCAGGCGGGAAGCAACCGGGCGCGGAGTCTGTTTCGGTATTGAAGAGGCCTGCCGGAACCGGGATGACATGAAGGAACTGGGGATGGATGTAGGAATCGATGGTAAAAAAGTTATTGTTCAGGGATTTGGGAATGTAGGTTTCTATGCGGCAAAATTTTTAATGGAGGCCGGTGCGCTGATCGTTGGTATTGCCGAAATGGAAGGAGCTGTTTACAATCTCAAAGGGCTGGATGTTGAAAAGGTGTTTGCCCACCGTAAAGAGACCGGGTCCATTCTGAACTATCCCGGTGCCGAAAATATAACCGACACCCGTATGGCCCTCGAGATGGACTGCGATATTCTGGTACCGGCAGCACTTGAAAATCAGATTACCGCAGAAAATGCCGGCCGGATCCGGGCCCGGATTATTGCCGAAGGTGCCAACGGCCCTACGACCCAGGAAGCCCATGATATCATCAAAGGCAGGGGTGCACTCATAATTCCCGATAATTACCTGAATGCCGGTGGTGTAACGGTATCCTATTTTGAATGGCTTAAAAACCTTTCTCACGTGCGGTTTGGCCGCATGGACAAGCGCTTTGAGGAGAATTCAATGAAAAAACTGCTTGAAGCCATTGGTCAAGTCAGCGACCGCAAGTTCAGTGCAAAACAGCTTGCCGAACTTTCCATTGGTGCCGGGGAACTTGACCTCGTCAATTCGGGATTGCAGGATACAATGATTGAGGCCTACAATCAGATCAACGAAATCCGAAAACAGCATGATATTGATCTCAGAACAGCCGCATTTGTAAGTGCCATCAACAAGGTTGGAAGCATCTATGAAAGATTGGGGATATTCCCGTAACAGGCTCTGCAGCAGGTTTGAGAAGTACGTTATTTATTTTTTTCCAGGTTGGTAAAAAATCAGAAAAATTTACTAAACTTGGCAGGTTAACATATAACGCCGGTAAACTGTCAGTAAATAATGAATTATACCCAATTGATAGAAGCAATAAGGGAAGATGACAGCAAAACAGTTAACGTATTGCTGTCATCCCTGTATCCGGTACTGGTGAACTATCTTTGTGCAACTATGAACGCGGGTACGAAGGATGCCGAAGATTGTGCCCAGGAAGCCATGATAACGGTTGTTGAAAATATCCGTAACAACGGCATCAGAAATCCGGACAGTATCTTCAGTTATGTGATTACCGTAACACGGCATGCCTACCTCAGGTTGAGAAGAGATGATGTTCCCGGTAATTATGTTGACTTTGAAGAGGCTTATCATGTGGCAGAACCGGCTGATCAGCTCATTAATATTCTGGATGAGGAGAGAGGGCGCCTGCTCAGTGAATGTATAGAAGAGCTCAACAGCGAAAACAGGGAGATGATCATGATGTGGTTTGAGGATCCGGACCGACCCACTCAAGAAGTGGCTGCCAGATTCAAGATTACCATCAATAATGCATGGATTCGCAAGCACAGAATTACCAATAAGTTAAATCAGTGCGTCGAAAAAAAGTTATCCAGTTAGTGTAAGGTTGAGCCAATTTTTGGCTCTATATCTATATGCTATACGTCAAAAATAATAAGGGCTATCCCATTGAATATCGAAATTGACAAAAAGATAGACGAATATCTTAAGGGAAAACTCACTGCATCCGAGATAGACGGGTTATGGGCAGATATTCTTGCAAATCCCGAGTACCTGGGCCATCTGAAAACAGAAGCGCAACTGATGGCATATTATAGTAAACGTATGCCGGTACAGGTTGCCGATAACAGGATAAAGATGCGCAAATCCATGATAGTTTCCATCGCTGCCGTTACCGTTTTTGTTGTCGCGTTAATGTGGGCATTGTTACTGGATACAGGCGTCCATCCGCCGCAGGCCATTAACAGAATCGATGTGTTTGAGATGGAAACACCGGCAGTTACCCGATCGGATAATGAATTGATCGCAGAATCCGGGCTGATTCTTCTTGAAGGCTATGATCTTGTTCTGGACGGTAATGACCCGGATGCCATGGCACGTTTCCGGGATGTTATTGAAAACTATCCGGATTCTGAATCGGCCGTGTTCGCAAAACTGAATCTTGGAATAATCGCCTATAATACTCAGGACTTTGAAAGTGCTCTGTCGCATTTTGAATCGGCTTCAGCCGCCGAGGCCGATACCGATGAGATGATCCGGCAGAAGATTTTGTGGTTTACAGCCAATGCAGCACTACTCACCGAAAACATGGAAACTGCAGCCGTATACTCGCGTGATGCCAGTAACCTAAACGGGTACTACACCGAAAAAGCATCAGAATTTTATGCCAGCATGCAGGCCTATTTAAAACAGTGATTCCTTAAACTGCCCATTTATCTGCCGCCGGGTATCGGTTCCAGGTTTTTGGATGCATGATCCATCAGGGTCAGATGAACAGATACAGGCCGGGGCTCGCCCGACACTTTCTTCAGATTGTAGTTTCCGTCTTTACGCATTACCCATCGCTGCCTGTTATCGGCCAGGTATACCCCTGCTACAAAATCCAGGTATTGTTTAAGGGCCGGCACTTCAATCGGAGTGAGGGCTTCAACGCGGGAATCAAGATTCCGGTGCATCATGTCGGCAGAACCGATGTAATACTTGTGATCTCCCCCATGAAGGAAGTAATAGAGCCTTGAATGTTCAAGAAAACGACCGATCACAGAGTGAATCCTCAAATTTTTATGCACACCCGACAGCCCCGTTTTTAACCGGCATACACCGCGAACCATAACGTCGATCTGCACGCCAGCCTTTGCGGCCTCATACAGTTTGTGTATGATGGCCGGGTCTTCAAGGCTGTTCATTTTCATAAATATCCGCCCTTTTTTCCCTGCCCTTGCCTGGGCTGTTTCAAAATCGATAAACCCGGTGATGCTGCTTCTCAGATAGTTTGGTGCAACCAGCAGTTTTTTGTACGACTGTTCAGGGGCAAAACCGGTGAGAAAGTTGAACAGATCGGTTACATCAGACGCAATATCCTCATTGCAGGTAAAAAGGCCGATGTCTTCATATAGCTGGGCGGTATCGGGGTGGTAATTGCCGGTACCAATGTGCACGTATCTGCAGAGTTCCCCGTTTTCTTCGCGAATCACCGATGTGAGCTTCGAATGGATTTTGAGTCCAGCCAGCCCGTAGGCCACATGCACGCCGGCTTTTTCAAGTCTCTGGGCCCATTCGATGTTTCTCTCTTCATCAAATCGCGCTTTCAGCTCAACAAGAACGGCCACCTGCTTGCCCGATTCAGCAGCCCTCATCAACGCATGCATCAGAGGGGAATCTTTGGATGTACGGTAAAGGGTCTGCTTGATTGCCAGAACCTTCGGATCGGAGGCAGCTTCTTCCACGAATCGCTGTACAGAGGTCGCAAAGCTGTGATAGGGATGGTGTACCATGAAATCACCAGCCTTGATGATACTGAAAATATCGGGTGCCACATCATCAATATTGTGGCGGAAAACCGGGTGCAGGCTCGGAATCCACTTTTTGTACTTGAGATGGTCGTAACCGTCAAGGCTGTATAGCTGCATGCAGTCTGCAAGCCCGATGGGACCGCGCATTTCGAATATATCGGTCCACGTGATGTTCATCTTCTCAATGAGAAGCTCTTTGATGTGGGCCGGTGTACGGGCATCAATCTCAAGGCGTACTACTTCAGCAAAACGCCGCTCCCTGAGTTCATCCTCAATCAGTTCAAGCAGATCGTCGGCCTCCTCCTCGTTACGTTCAATATCGGCACTGCGGGTAAGCCTGAAGATGTTGGCTGAATGTATTACAGCACCCGGGAAAAGCCTGTTGATGTTGTTACTGATTACATCATCGATCGTAACCAGAATAGTCTGGTTTTCAGTGCGTTCAGCCAGGAGCCATCGCGGACGGTTGTTGGGGATTTTTATGCGGGCAAAAATCCGCTCATCAGTTTCGGGGTGATGCAATTCGATGGCAAACGATCGGCTTTTGTTGGAAATGAGAGGAAAGGGGTGGGAATGGTCTACAACCAGCGGTGTGAGTATCGGATAAAGCTGTTTTTCAAAATAAGTGTTAAGATTCTGCTTCTGGGGTTCCGTAAGCTCATCAAAGCTTCTGAAGAGGATGCCCTCATCCCGCATGGCCGGAATGAGTTTGTCGAAGAAGCAGGTGCGGTAGGCATTGATCATTTTCTTGACAACGGTCCGGATCGCCTCGAGCTGCTCGAGGGGAGTCATGCCGTCGATCGAACGATTGCTCACGCCGGCGTGAAGCTGCCGTTTGAGCCCGCCGACCCGTTTTTGAAAGAATTCATCAAGGTTGCTGCAAACGATACCGATGAATTTTACCCGTTCCAGCAGGGGGGTGTCTTCATCGAATGCCTGGTGGAGTACGCGCCAGTTGAATTTTAGCCAGCTCAGCTCGTAATTATAGAAATACTCTTCACCCATTGGTACCTCAGGCTCATTAACCCGGCTTGTATTTGGTACGGGTTTCTGCCTCATTGGCCTGGATAATGTGGTTTTGTCTCCCGCTGTAGTTGGTGCGCCTTTGATGATTGTTGCTGTCTCCTTTTTCCCGCGGGTCGTACTTTTGCCGTCGGCCGCAGAGGTCTGTTCCAGCGTACGTGCACCCTTTATTATGGTGGAATTCGATCCGTCGTTTTTCATGATACCTTAAACCTTGGTGTTCGCACTGTCGTTTCAGTTAAGTCGTAATTTAACGGTTCATCTGGTAAGTCAGATTATATTCTGAACGGTTGATGAACCGAACAATACAGATAGGTACAATGTTCCGGTCTGGTGATTGTCTGGTCTGATGCTTG
>JAIVHB010000213.1 GCA_020201275.1 Rhodothermaceae bacterium
GTCGAGCTGATTGATCAGGTGGGCGCGGTCATCGGCGATGATTTCGATCACTTTCAGCTCGAGGGCCCTGGTTTCGGTGATTGACGCCCCATCTCTCACGGCCGATTTTGCCCATTCCACGTTGCGATTCCTTTGTTCGGCGATGGTCTCGATATAGCTTTCGGCATAGTTAACGATTTTTTCCCGGTAGGAGTCGTCGGGATCCTCCCCTCCTCCCATCTGCACCGGCGTTGCGGCCCCGATATTGGTTCCGGGAGCCATGGCAGCCACATGAGAGGCCAGGGTAATAAAGGTACCCGCACTGCCCGCACTTGCACCCATAGGACTCACATACACCACCACCGGAAGTTCGGTAGCCAGCATCGACTGAACGATATGCTTCGTGGACTCAAGCAGGCCGCCCGGGGTATCGAGTTCGATGATGAGCAGTTCGGCCCCCATTTCAACCGATTCATCAATGGCACGCTGTATGTAGGATGCCGTAGTAGGCCCGATCGGCCCCACCACCCCGATCAACGTGATCCTGGGTGTGGTTTCCTGGCTTACGGATGCGGCATAGGGCAGCATCAGTACCAGCATGAATACAATTGTCAGATATTTCCACATATCGGCCTCACTTTCGTAACGTGAATCCGGCCGCGGACGTTTACTTCAATCTTTCATCCCCGGCTGATAGATTTCAAAATCTGCTTCCTCTTTGGCTTTTCTGACCATTTCCTTCACATCTGCGAGCAGACGGCGGGCGTCGTAAACAATACCATCCTTAATGGTATAGACCACTCCACCCACCCGTACAACCTGGTTTTCGTCATTCACCCTGATGGCACCCGTTCCGTAGAGTACCTGCAGGTTTTGCAGCGGATTTTCGGCAACCAGAAACAGATCGGCCTTCTTACCCGCCTCAACCGATCCGATCTCGTTCTCCATACCAAGGGTTTCGGCCCCTTTCAGCGTGGCGGCGCGTATCACCTCGATCGGATGGAATCCGGCCTCCCGGAGCAGTTCAAGTTCACGGATATACCCAAAACCATACAGCTGAAAGATGAAGCCTGAATCGGAGCCTGCCGCCACCCGGCCGCCCCGGTTCTTGTACTCGTTTACGAAGGTCATCCACAACCGGAAGTTCTCCCGCCACTGTACTTCCTGCTCGGTTCCCCAGTCGAACCAGTAGGAACCGTGGGCCACCCTGTTTGGCTGATAAAATTCCCACAGCGACGGCAGCGTGTACTCTTCATGCCATTCGGCCCGGCGGGCGCGCATCAGGTCGCGGTTGGCTTCATAGATATTGAAGGTGGGCACAAGGGTGAAATCCCGGGTGATGAGATCATCCATCACAGCAAGCCAGCGCTCGCTCCAGGGGGCGGCGGCCTGCTTCCACAACTTGCCGGCCTCCTCAAAACGGTGTTGCTCGTTCATATAGTTGTAGTCGAGGCGGTAGTCCTGAACGGTGCCGCCCTCCAGCATCGATTCGGGCAGTCCATACCAGTGTTCCATCGAGTTGAGCCCCATCCGGGCCGACTGCACCGCGTTCTGCCAGGCCACATTCAACTGGGCATGATGGGCCGTGGTTCGCAGACCGCGCCGCTGGGCTTCATCCAGCGCCGCTTCCATTATATCGGGTCTGAGGCCAAAAAATTTGATGCCATCGCCGCCGTTCGCTGCCAGTCCGGCCACCCAGGTACGGGCCTGGTCGGGTGTGGTGATCGATCCCCCGCTGCCGCTGCCGAACGTCATGTAGGCTCTGATGCGCGGGGCAGTGATCTCATTCCGCTCACTTTTCAGCCGGTGCAGGATGGTCCAGTCGAGGCCGTTTCCGCTGCCGGGATCACGGATGGTCGTGATGCCGTGGGCCATCCACAACTTGAATACGTATTCGGAAGGGGTGCCCTGGGCCCGACCGCCGATGTGGGCGTGAGCATCCACAAAACCGGGAAGCAGGTACATTCCATGTGCGTCGATTTCATGCCCCCCCTCCTTCAGTTCCGGGCGACGGCTTTCGTTAACCGGAACACCGGGGTAACCTACGTTCTGAATAGCCACAATACGGTCGTTTTCGATTACTACATCGACCGGACCGGTAGGAGGCGCTCCGGTGCCGTTGATCAGGGTCGCCCCCCGGATGATGAGTTGGGTATACGGGCCTTCGCCTTCACTGCGCTGCGGGGCGTCGGTCACACCGGAATTCTGGGCCTGAACCTGAACCGGCAGGACCATAAAAGCCGTCAGAAGGGTGGCAATAAAGAGATTTTTGGTCATAAACTTGATTAACTGCCGGTTTTTCTAAACAAACACATTTCAATTATCTATCCGGTTATTAACAGTGCTAATAATCCAATATATATATTAGCGGGGAAGATTGGTAATGAGGGAAAACAACCTGCCGTTTTATTCGTATATCCTTTGATCACTGATATTCCGACTATTACTGATTAAGGATTCTCGTAATGAGCACTTTCAAACACTTATCTGCCCTACTTCTGCCCTTGCTCACTATCGTACTTGTTCTTCAGGCATGCAGCCCGAAGCCGGTCTTCCGGATGTCGCCGGTAGCCGATGAAACTTCCTGGTTATCCGGGCGCGAGTATGTGGTATCCGACCACGACAGTGTGATGGTGGTATTGGCCTATTATCGACACATGGGCGATCTGTTCTACTATGATATCGAGATTGTCAATTTCAGCGACGAACCCCTTCGTGTGTCGCCCGAACAGTTTTATTACACCGCCTATACCGGCGATCCGCTATTGGAGGGCACCCAGGCCCACAACCGGGTTGCGGTAAATCCCGAAGAGAAGCTGCTCGAGCATGACCTTACTGCCAGCAAGGTGGACGCCGAACGGCGCACCACTGCCGGACTTGATGCCGCATTCCTGACCCTCAGTGTGGTTGGCGACATGGTTGCCCTCTCAAACGATGCTTCCGTCGAAGAAATGTCTTGGCGCATGCACGAGCGTACCAATATGGTTATTGAAATGGAGATGCGCGATGAGCGCTTCCGGCGCAGCCTCGACAATATGGCCGAAGCCAGAAACATCTGGGAGCTGGATATGCTCCGCAAAACCGACCTGCAGCCCGATGAGTATGTACGGGGAATGGTGGCATTCCCCCTTAGGGAATCCGCACAATATTATGACCTCATCTTTACCGTGAACGGCTTTGATCACCGGTTCAGGTACGAACAGTTCAGGTTCATCCCCTGATTTGAACCACAGAATATATCACATCCGAATCATGTATTCCAGCGGATTTGGCGGCGGTATTCGAACAGGAAATTTTCGATGATCTGCTCTTTGGTGTAGGTGGTTACATCGTAATCGGTAGGACCTTCTTTCAGATGCACTTCAGCCCGGTAAACCTGCCCCTCCTCATCGCTGAGCGGAATAACCGGGAATCTGGTCAGCTCAATTCAATAATTCTGCACTTTGCAGAATTCAGATCAAGAACGGCAATACTTCCCGCTTTGCCAAACCCGTGTGCACTGCCCGGGTTGATATGCAGTGTTTTCCCCCGTTTTTCGATGTTTGGTATATGCGTATGCCCGGTTATAACCACATCATACGATCCGCCACCAATCAGGGCTTCGGTGATGGCCGGTTGGGTTCCGTGATACACCGCGATCTGCTTCCCCTCCTGCTCAAAAGCCAGGAACTCGCCGTGATGGTGACCGCCGATCTCCTCCGTTTTGGCCAGTATGCGGTAGTGGTCGCCATCGTTGTTGCCGAAAACGGTGTGAAATTCGAAGCCTTCGAATTCCAGCACGGAAAACGGGCTGCAGAAGTCGCCGGCATGAATGATTTTCCGGATGCCTTTCTCACGGAACAGGGCCACCGCCTTGCGGGTCTGTTCCAGGTTGTCGTGAGTATCCGATATGATTCCAATTTCCATGATCTGATCTTCTCTTTTCATTTTATATCCGGGCTGGATTCTTTTCTTCAATCCGACCTGATTGCTTGTTTTAATTTGGCCAAATCGACGCTCAGTTTGTCGACGCTCAATTGAGCGACTCGTGGCCGGTCCAGCGCTGAACGATGGGCAGGCGGCGGCCGATGCCGAACGCTTTGGCGCTCACGCGAAGGCCGGGCGCGGCCTGCCGGCGTTTGTACTCATTCAGGTCTACCATGCCGATCACCCGCTTAACTGTGTCGGCATCGAAGCCTTCTTTAACGATCTCGCGCACCGACTTCTGCTCCTCAATGTAGCTTTTCAGGATTTGGTCAAGCACCGCGTACTCCGGCAGAGAATCGGTATCCTTCTGGTCAGGACGCAGCTCCGCGCTCGGCGGCTTGGTGATGGTGCTCAGGGGAATTACCTCTTTTTTGTAGAACACATCGTTAAGCCAGTTGCAGATCGCGTACACCTCGGTCTTGTAGATGTCGGATAGCACCGACAGTCCGCCGGCCATATCGCCGTAGAGGGTACAATAACCCACCGCCATCTCCGATTTGTTGCCCGTATTAAGGAGCATGTGACCGAACTTGTTGCTCATGGCCATGAGCAGGATTCCGCGGGCCCGGCTCTGGATGTTCTCTTCGGCCACCCCGAACTCCGTACCACTGAACACCGGTTCCAGCACGGTGTTGATGGTATCGTAGATCGACCGGATGGGCATCTCGTGTACCT